>NZ_JBNNLZ010000001.1:0-469567 GCF_050272295.1 Lysinibacillus sp. NPDC048646 | reverse complement strand
TAACTCTCATTATACAGGATTTGGGGAGGTGCTCTATTTTCTTGTCATTTTAAGCTTAGAGCCGTAAGGTCTCAAAATTATGAAATTGACTCATTTAGCAAAGATAAAACTTTTTATAGGCGAAAATAATGTAAAGAAATAGTCAAATACATTAATTGATGTGATTATTACCGAAAGAGATTTAGTTATTTCATGGAAAGATTCATTCAAAGCATAGTAAGAAATTTTTTATGAAAATAAAAAATAATTTCGCTAAAAACTATTAAACATTTCAATAAAGGAACGATATAGATAGTGTAAGGCAGTGGAAGTACATAATACGACCAAAGCCAACAGCATTCCACAAGGATGTGGAATGACAAAAAACATTCAGGGAGGAATTCCACATGAGAATTCAACATAACATTTCAGCATTAAACACACACCGTAATCTTGGCTTCAACAACGCACAATCTGCGAAAAACCTTGAGAAATTATCTTCAGGTTACAAAATTAACCGTGCTGGCGATGACGCTGCTGGTTTAGCAATCTCTGAAAAAATGCGCGGACAAATCCGTGGTCTTGACATGGCAACTAAAAATGCTCAAGATTCAGTATCTTTAATCCAAACGGCTGAGGGTGCACTTAACGAAACACATGCAATCCTACAACGTATGCGTGAATTAGCAGTACAATCTGCGAATGATACAAACGTTACTGGTGACCGTAAAGCACTTCAATTAGAAATTGAATCTTTATCAAAAGAAATCACTCGTATTTCTACTGATACTGAGTTCAATACTCAAAAATTATTAAACGGTTCTTTTGGTGTGAATATTGAAAATGCTGGATCAGCTACAGATGCTGGCGGTAAAGTATTCCACATCGGGGCGAACTCAGGTCAAAATATTAACCTAAGTATTGGCGACATGGGTGCATCTAACCTAGGTGTTAATGCGATTGCAGGTAGCGCTGCTGAATTGGCTGCAGGTGCTAGTAAAGGTGCTGGTATCAACATTACAACTCAAGAAAGTGCTGATAACTCAATCTCAATTATTGATAAAGCATTAACAAAGGTATCTGAAACTCGTGCATCTCTAGGTGCGGTACAAAACCGTTTAGAGCACACAATTAATAACTTAGGTACAACTTCGGAAAACTTAACTGCTGCAGAATCACGTATCCGTGACACTGACATGGCGAAAGAGATGATGAACTTCACGAAGAACAACATCTTAACACAAGCTGCACAATCTATGCTTGCGCAAGCCAACCAACAACCACAAGGTGTTCTTCAATTATTACAATAATTGATAACCTTAACCCTGTTTCTCATTTGAGAAGCAGGGTTTTTTTATGAAAAAATCTCAAAAATGACATCAAGGTTATTGATTATTTATGATTCAAGTCGATATATAGCAAGAGGTGTACTTATGAAGAACCAATTTATTATCGAAAAAATCGAAACAAAAACAGAGGATATGACGTTAAAAGTAAATGGTTATTTTTTACACAGTAAATATAATCCTACAATAGAAGCGCAAAAATTTGCAGAGACTCACTATGAACCACATCATGTACATATTTTATTTGGTTATGGTTTAGGTTATATTGTAGATAGCTTAAAGGAACAATTTAAATTTGATGAGCCGTTAATTGTCATTGATCCTTTATTTGATGATTCAATTTTAGAAGTACAAGCTAGACACAAAGCAAATGAAGTGGAAATGGTTTTATATAATAGTGAATCTATAGAGAAATTGGAGTATGTAGTGGATTCTACTAAAAAAGTAGATTATCAAAAAAACTTTAAAATTATCTGTGCACCAAATTATGAAAAGATATTTCCAGAAATTTTTTTGCAGGTGTTAAAAAAGGTTAAAAATATACAGAAATCAAATATGGTCAATGAAATTACAATTCTAAACTACTCTGAAGCATGGCAGAAAAACTTCAGTGCAAATTTAATTGCGCTTTTTGAAGATAGAAGTTTAGAGAGTTTAGAACAAATATATTCCTGCCCAGTGATTATTGCCTCGGGCGGGCCATCTCTTACTAAACAATTACCATTGTTAAAAAAAATCCAAGATAAGGTCATTATTATTGTAGCTGGATCTACGATTAATTCTATCCTTCCCTTTGGAATTGTTCCTGATTATGTAGCTTCAATCGATGGTGCAGAGGAAAATTATGATCAATTCAAGGGATTAGAATTAAGTGATTCACAGCTATTGTATTCGGTTTTTAATCATTCAGAAATTAGAGGGGAATTTGGTAATAAAGGCTATGCTTTTACTGCTAACTCAGATAGAACTATTCATCGTTATTTGACTGAAAAGATAGGCCTTAACTTGCCTATAATTGTTGGTGGAGGTAGTATTGCTCAGTATGCTTATAGCCTGGCTCAGTATATATCTAGTGGGCCTATTGCATTAATCGGTCAAGATTTAGCTTACACGAATAATCAAACTCATGCTGCCAATAACAAGCAGGCTGAGCAAATTGAAGAAAGCTGGAAGTCTAGTGACAATATGTTTACAGTAGAGGGCTTTGATGGTGAGGAAGTTTGGACTAGTACGGTGTTTAATTCTATGAAGATAACATTCGAGCAAATGATTGAAAACTATCCCCCAAAAAATATTGTTTTCAATTGTACGGAAGGCGGAGTTCGATTGAATGGTTTTGAACAAAAAACATTTAATGATTTTTGTGAGGAATACATTCAAGAGGAACCTCCGAATAAAATTAAAATTGAAGATTACGCCTATGTAGTTTCTCAAGATGAATGGAGAAAATTAAAGGAAATACTAGTAGCTGAGTCAAAAGAGTACAATCAAATAATCAATCAATTGTTGAAAGGCTTAGATATATTAGAAAACAATAAGTCTAGTACGACGTTTAATAATAGAACGTTAAAAAAACTGGATAAAGTGGATAAGAAAATTGCTGAACTATATCCAAAGGTGCAAATGGATTTCATCGTAACACCCATTACCTTAGAAGTGTTAAAAGGCTTTTTAGAGAAAGCGAACGAAACACCTACTGAAAAGTATACTAGAGTATATAAACAAACGAAGACTCTCTATGCCAAGCTTTTAGAAGCAACGAGAAAGTCAAAATCATATACTGCAAATGTAATCAAACGAATTGACAATGAAAAATTAATGAAAAGTGAGGAATAACAATGACAGAAATTTTAATGGATACGATTCAAAGCTTTAACGAATATTTACCAAGAGTAGCAACCGGAAGTCAAGAAATCGCTGAAAATTTGAGAAGTGACCAACTAGCTGATGCATTGAAAATGATTTTGGAGTTTTCAGAAGGAATGTCATGGCTTGTAGAGGCGAGCGAACTCTTCAAAGCAAATGATGTAAAAGTAGTTGTACAAATTGAAAAGATTCAAGAATTTTTGCAGGAAATCAATTCAGGACTAGAAATGCAGGATTATGTATTAGTAGCAGATATGTTTGAATATGAGATTTCTCCTTTCTTTGAAGAAGCAATATTAATTGAGGTACAACCAAATTAATGCACTGGCTTGTAGAACATGCAAAAGATGGCTCATATACGCTTCAATTGAATGGTATTTATCTTTATAGTAAATACCGTCCAAAGCAAGATGTAGAGAAATTTATTGAAAAAGAACTAACAATACAGTCTAAACAATATATTTTATTCGGGCTAGGTCTTGGTTATCACGCAGAGGCTCTTCTAAATAGTAATCCTACATCTACTATTTATGTTGTTCTTGCGGACAAGAAAGAACTAGATCTATGTAAATCGTGTGGTGCTACACATATTTTAACTGATAAGCGTATCTATATCATTAGTGACAAAATCCATCTAACGAATATTACAATGGACGAAACACAGCTGATTATTCCATTGCAGTGGCTAAAGGCAATAGGTCCTAATCATCCATTGTTTGCATTTTTGGAGGATATTAAAATAAGACAAATGTCCTTTGAAGATAATAGTGAAGTTATGCATGAAAATTTCCTAGCTAATGTAATGAATTCTAATTTCTTTATGCAAAAATTTGAAGGAATTGTGCAAAGGGAAAAGGCCATCTTAGTATCGGCAGGTCCTTCACTCAATCAAACGATTAAGTCTTTGAAAAAAACAAATGGCTTTTGCTTTGTTTTAGCTGTTGGGTCAGCGTTAAAGACATTACTAAAAGAAGGCATTGTGCCAGATGCAGTCATCATTACAGATCCAACACACTTAGTACAAGAGCAATTGGAGCATACTGAGTATAAGGGTTTACTATTTTATATGGCTACTGCTAATCATGGAATGACTAAAATTCACAAAGGGAAAAAAGTTATCTTATTTCAAGAGGGTTATCTTTTATCTGAGGAATTTTCAGCGTCCAATGATGTTCCTTTATTAGAAACAGGAGGATCAGTTGCAACTACAGGCTTATCTCTTTTAGAATTCATGGGCTTTAAAATAATTTATCTATTCGGTCAAGATCTAGGCTTTAAAAATAATCAAACTCATGCGAACTTATCAACATCTTCTAATACATTTGAAACAAACATAAAGTTTCAAACAATCCTTTCAAACAGTGGAGACTATATTAATACATACAGTAATTTTAATGTTTTCCGTCGGTGGTTTGAACAAAAGGCTGCGAATACTTCTATGCAAATATTCAATACGGCATGGGACGGTGCTAAAATAGAAGGTATACCTTATCTAAGAGTGGATGAGCTGGAGCAACAATTAGTAGATGCTCCAATGGTTGATTATAAAGAGATTTTAGAGGTTATCGTATCCAGTAAATAATTTAAAAAGGTGTAATAGAAATGACTAAAAAAATCCTAGTAACGGGCGCTGACGGATTTATTGGCTCCCACTTAACAGAAGAACTTGTAAGACAAGGTCACGATGTGCGTGCATTTGTCTACTATAACTCATTCAATTCATGGGGATGGTTAGACCAATCTACAAAAAAGATTAAAGATTCTTTGGATATTTTCACTGGAGATATTCGTGACCCATTTGGGGTAAAGGAAGCGATGAAGGGCTGTACACATGTACTGCACTTAGCATCGCTTATTGCAATTCCTTACTCATACCATTCTCCAGCTACTTATATTGATACAAATGTAAATGGTACACTTAACATTGTACAAGCTGCGCGTGAATTAGGAGTGGAAAAAGTTGTGCATACGTCAACAAGTGAGGTATATGGTACGGCTCAATATGTGCCAATAGATGAGGATCATCCATTACAAGGGCAGTCCCCTTATTCAGCCTCTAAAATTGGTGCAGACCAAATGGCGTTATCATTTTATCGTTCATTTGATACACCTGTTGCGATTATTCGACCGTTTAATACATACGGTCCTCGTCAATCAGCACGTGCGGTTATTCCCGCAATCATTAGCCAATTAGCGAGTGGACAAACAACGATTAAACTAGGTGCTATTAGTCCAACACGTGATTTCAACTATGTACAGGATACAGTAGGTGGTTTTATTTCTGTCATGAATTCTGAAAAATCATTAGGTGAAGTCATTAATGTTGGCTCTAATTATGAAGTATCAATTGGTGAAACGGCTGAAATGATTGCAGAAATTATGGGTGTGGACTTAACAATTGAAACCGATGAACAACGCTTACGTCCAGAAAAAAGTGAAGTCAATCGTCTATGGGCAGAAAATAAAAAAGCAAAAGAATTGATTGGTTGGCAACCTCATTATGGTGGTAAAGATGGCTTCCGTCGTGGCTTAGAAGAAACAATTGAATGGTTCTCTAATCCAAAAAATTTAGCTCAATATAAGGCAGATGTTTATAATATATGAATACACAATGGTTAGAGTTTACAGAACAGATTAAAGCACATTATCAAAAGGATTTTGTGCCATTACACGAACCAACCTTTACTGGTAAAGAGCTGGAGTATGTAACGGATTGTATTCAAACAGGATGGGTATCCTCTGTAGGTGCATATGTTACTCGTTTTGAAGAAGATTTAGCACAATTTACAGGGGTGAGACGTGCTGTTGCCGTAATGAATGGGACCGCTGCATTACATATTGCGTTGAAGGTTGCAGGCGTACAAGCAAATGAAGAAGTGTTTATGTCGGCTCTAACATTTGTTGCGACAGCCAATGCAGTTTCGTATATTGGTGCTGTGCCCCATTTTGTTGATGTATCTGAAAAAACATTGGGCCTTGATCCGCAAAAGTTAGAAGCACATATTTTAGTCATTGGCGAAGTGAAAAATGATCAACTGATCAATAAAGAAACAGGCCGTGTCATACGTGCAGTCATTCCGATGCATACTTTCGGACATGCTGTTGAACTAGAAGAATTACAATTGATTTGCGAAAAGTATCACTTAGTATTAGTAGAAGATGCTGCAGAATCATTAGGGACTTACTATAAAGGGAAGCATACAGGTGGCTTTGGTAAGGTGAGTGCTATTAGCTTTAATGGCAATAAAATCATCACTACAGGTGGCGGTGGAGCTATTTTAACCGATGACGAAGAGTTAGCAAACTATGCTAAGCATATTACAACAACAGCGAAAATACCTCATCGTTGGGAATATGAACATGATGAAGTTGCATTTAACTACCGTTTGCCCAATATAAACGCGGCATTAGGGTGCGCTCAACTAGAAAAAATGCCAGAGTTTATCGAAAGAAAACGTGCATTAACAGCTTTTTATGAAGAACTAGTTGGATCATTAGAAGGTGTTACGCTTTTCAAAGAACCGGTGAATACATCTAGCAACTATTGGCTGCAAACATTAATTTTAGATGATACTTTAGAGCGAAATGAAGTTTTGACGTTTTTAAATGATAACGGTGTAATGAGTCGCCCGATTTGGACACCGCTGCACAAGTTAAAACCATATAGAGAATGTCCAAGAGCTGATTTGTCAACAATTGAGAGATTGAACAAGAAAATTATCAATATTCCGAGTACACCGATAAAAGAGGGATAACTATTGAAACGAAAAATATGCGTTGTTACAGGGACACGTGCCGAATATGGGTTACTTTCGAATTTAATGCATGCTATTAAACAGTCTGCTGATTTTGAGTTACAACTAGTTGTGACAGGCATGCATTTATCCTCTGAATTTGGCTTAACATATAAACAAATTGAAGTGGATGGTTTTGTCATAGATGAAAAGGTAGAAATGTTGTTGTCCTCTGATACAGTAACCGGCGTTGCAAAATCTATGGGATTGGCGACAATTGGATTCTCCGATGCGTTTGAAAAAGTAAAACCAGATTTACTTTTAATCTTAGGTGATCGCTTTGAAATGTTAGCTGCAGCACAGACTGCACTTGTCATGCAAATCCCGATTGCACATATCCATGGAGGAGAATGTACCTTTGGCGCTTATGATGATGCTATCCGTCATTCGATTACGAAAATGGCTACATGGCATTTTACGAGTACAGAATCGCATCGTAATAGAGTTATTCAGCTTGGTGAAGAACCTGCATGTGTATGGAATGTGGGAGCAATTGGAATTGAAAATATATTGAAGCTACCATTACTCACGAAGGAAAAGTTGTATACAGACCTTCAACTAAATATAGATCAGCCAATGTTTTTAATAACGTATCATCCAGAAACGAATCTCCAAACAGATGGGATTTATGCATTATTAGAAGCTTTGAATAATTACCCAAGTGTCAATTTAGTGTTTACAAAAGCAAATGCGGATAATGGTGGACGGAAAATTAATAAGGCTATCGAAGAATTTGTTTCGCAACATAAAAACGCAAAAGTATTTGATTCACTAGGCCAGTTAAGATATTTAAGTACAGTGAAATATGCAGATGTGGTGTTAGGAAATTCTTCTAGTGGTTTGATTGAAGTACCATATTTACACACTCCTACTGTAAATTGTGGGGATAGACAGGCGGGACGTCAAAAACCTAGCTCGATATTCGATTGCACTTTAGAATCAACAACAATAGAAAAAGCGATTAAGGCAGCTTTAATGTTCAAAGGTCCATATACTCGAATTTTTGGTGAGGGACATGCCACAGAGAAAATAATAAGTCAATTACAACAAATCCCATCATTCGCTATACAAAAGGAGTTTTATGATTTATGAACCAATCAACATATATAATTGCCGAGGCGGGAGTCAATCATAATGGTTCCTTTGAAATGGCGAAAAGATTAGTAAAAGTTGCGAAGGTAGCTGGTGCGGATGCTGTCAAATTCCAAACGTTTCGTGCGAAGAATTTGGTGACAAAAGAAGCAATGCAAGCGGATTATCAAGTAGAAAATTTAGGTGAAGCATCATCTCAATATGAAATGCTGAAAAAGCTTGAATTGTCTTTTGACGAATTTACATCATTGAAAAACTATTGTGATGAGATAGGGATTGAATTTTTATCTACGCCATTTGACCATGATAGCGTGGATTTTTTAGTCGATGAATTACAAATGCATACTGTTAAGATTCCTTCTGGTGAGTTGACTAATTCCCCGTTCATTCATTATATTGCAACGAAGCAAAAGAAAATGATTATTTCAACGGGAATGGCGACTATCGATGAAATACATGAAGCCTTGTCCTTGGTAGCTTATGGCTTAGCAAGACCAGACGCTGATGTTTCAATTGAAAGTGTGCATTCATTCTACAAAACAAATGAGGCTAAGGATATTTTACAAAGATTCGTAACCGTTCTTCATTGTACAACGGAATATCCAGCACCTTTTGAAACGATTAATTTAAAAGCTATGAATCATTTATCTGAAGAACTGGCATTATCCATAGGTTTTTCCGATCATTCGCAAGGAATTGTAATTCCAATTGCCGCGACTAGCATGGGGGCAACTGTTATAGAGAAACATTTTACATTAGACCGAACATTGCCAGGCCCAGACCATGTAGCGTCATTGGAACCATCGGAGTTAATGGCTATGGTAGAGGGTATTCGTCAGGTTGAACGTGCTTTAGGGAGTGGTGTAAAAGAACCGACAGTAGCTGAGGTGAAAAACCGAGTAGTGGCAAGAAAGAGCATAGTGGCAAGAACAGATATCAAACCAGGTGAAATCTTTAAAATTTCTAATCTCGATATTAAAAGACCTGGTAATGGCATATCTCCAGCAAAGTATTGGTCTCTACTAGGTGAAAAAGCCACTAAATTTTATCAAAAGGATGAACTGATTGATGAATAAGCCGATAATAATATTAGGAAATGGGGGTCATGCTTCAGTTTTAACGGAGATATTATTACTTCAGAATCGAAAAATTCTAGGTTTTACAGCACCAGAAGAACAAACAAATTCGTATGGCTTAAAGTATCTTGGTACGGATGTAATATTTGAAGAATACAACCCATTGGAAGTGGAACTTGTTTTAGGTTTAGGAACTGTAGGTATTTCAAATGTTCGTCATAGCCTGTTTAAGAAACTGAAAAGTCAAGGATATACATTTGCTATATGTGCTCACCCGAGGGCAATAATATCTAGTACAGCAACGTTAGATGAGGGTACTCAAATAATGGCAGGTGCAATTGTACAGTCGCATGCGCAAATTGGGAAAAATACAATTATTAATACAGGCGCAATTATTGAACATGATTGTGTGATAGGGGCCTATGTACATGTAGCACCAGGCACAACGCTTTCAGGGAATATTCAAATCGGTGACTTTACACATATAGGAACTGGTGCGAAAATCATACAAGGAATTACAATCGGATCTCACAGTCTAATAGGGGCTGGAGCAGTTGTAGTAAATAATATTTCTTCGAATCAAAAAGTAATTGGAGTACCAGCAAAATCACATGAAATTTTAAAATAGGAGCTACTAAATATGAAATTTTGTAATAAATGCACAATGCCTAATACTAGACCAGGAATTTATTTTGATGAAGAAGGTGTTTGTCAGGCATGTAGAGCTGAAGAACAAAAAAACTATACAGATTGGGATTCACGTCATCAAGAATTAGAAGAATTATGTGCTAAGTATAGAAGTACAAATGAAACTGAATACGATTGTATTATTGCTGTAAGTGGAGGAAAAGATAGTCACTTTCAAGTACATTACTTTAAAGAAGTAATGAATATGAATCCATTATTAGTTTCGGTTGAAGATAACTTCGAAATGACTAAAGCTGGTGAACATAATGTGAAAAATATTTCTGAGCGATTTGGATGCCATTTAATCACGTTAAAACCAAATATAAAAGCTCAAAAAGCTATTATGAAAAAAACATTCGAAAAATATGGAAAGCCAACTTGGTATATTGACCGTTTAATTTATACATATCCTCTACATATAGCTTCAAAATTTAATATTCCCTTAATTATTTATGGGGAAAATATTAGTTATGAATATGGTGGCACGGATAGAATTGAAACGTATTCTGCAAAAAATCAGATTAATAATGGGGTCGCATCAGATATTCCCTATGAAGAATTACTGGACGACAAAATCACAGAAAAAGATCTAATCTTCTGTAACCCACCAGACAATCAGCAACTAGAGAACTTAAATCCAATCTACTTAAGTTACTTTGTTAGATGGAATAGTTATGCTAACTATATTTTTGCTAAGAAGAATGGATTTAAAGATTTGGCACATGAATGGACGAGAGAGCATACTTTTGAAAATTTTGATCAAGTAGATTCAATTCCTTATTTGGTACACCCTTGGTTGAAGTATCCAAAGTTTGGACATGCTTCTGCTACTGACTATGCTTCAAAGTTTATTCGGTATGGATTAATTACAAGAGAACAAGGTATAGAACTTGTTAAACAATATGACCATAAAATCGATCAAAAAGCAGTTCAATCATTTATAGATTTTCTTGGATACACTCATACAGAATTTTATAATATTATTGAAAAACTGTATAATCCAGATTTATTTGAAAGAGATAGATTTGGAGAGTGGGTATTGAAACATCCAATTTGGAAAAAATAATAGGATTAAAGGAAGAAGGGGGATTATGATGAAAAATTGGAGGGAAATAGTGGTGCATCCGAACACAACATTATTGGAAACCATGAAAATAATTGATGATACCTCCCTTCAATTTGCGATTGTCATGGATGACAGTCAGACACTACTAGGGACGGTAACAGATGGAGATATTCGTAGAGGTATTTTAAGAGGAGAAGGATTAGATGTATATATTGAAAGTGTAATGAATGTAAATCCTATTACAGCCGGTCTCGATAATACATATAGTGACTATCTAAATATATTAAAAAAACATAAATTAAATCAATTACCAATCGTAGATAATGATAATAAAATTATAGATATTATTTTTGCTGGCCAGCAACAGCTAGTAACAGATAAAAATAATCTAGTTGTATTAATGGCGGGTGGCCTTGGGACACGTTTACGCCCATTAACAGAAAAAATTCCAAAGCCAATGCTAAATGTAGGGAACAGGCCGATTTTAGAAACGATTATCGAGGGCTTCATGCAATATGGATTTACTAATTTTGTCTTATCAGTGAATTATAAAAAAGAGGTAATTCAAGATTATTTCCAAGATGGATCAGCTTTAGGCGTGAACATTTCTTATATAGAAGAAGATAAAAGAATGGGAACAGCAGGTGCTTTGTCTCTGTTGAAGAAAAATCTGGATAGCCCTATCTTAGTTATGAATGGTGATTTGCTGACACAGGTGAATTTTGAACAGCTATTGCAATTTCATGAAGAAACAGAAGCATCTGCAACAATGTGTGTGCGTGAATACGAATATCAAATACCGTATGGTGTCATTGAAACGGAAGGTCAGCAACTAGTTTCGATTAAAGAAAAACCAATGCATAGAAGCTTTGTAAATGCAGGGATTTATGTATTAAGTCCGGATGTATTTGAGTATATTCCACAGGGTGAATTTTACGATATGCCAGATTTGTTTAAACAATTAATGGATGAACAAAAAAATGTATCGGCATTCCCCGTGCGTGAATATTGGCTAGATATTGGGCGTATGGCTGATTTTGAACGTGCTGATGATGAGTATAGTAGCTATTTCAATAAGGTAGGTTGTAAATGATGAGTGTGCGAAAGGCTGTTGTTATAGGCTACGGATCTATTGGACAAAGACATATTAGATTGTTAAATAGCTTAGGTATTGCGACAGTAGTTGTTTCTAAGCATCAGATTGATGTTGAAAAAAGCTATTCAACCATTGAAGAAGCTATTGAAAGTGAGTATCCAGAGTATATTGTTGTAGCAAATGAGACTTACTTACATGAAGAAATGCTTACTCGTATACAAGATACAGGGTATGATCAGAGGATTTTAGTGGAAAAGCCACTATTTGCGAAAATGACTTCTCAGAACTATCACTTTTCTTCGTTGTACGTTGGATACAATTTAAGATTTCATCCAATTATACAGAAATTGTTTGAGCTATTAAAGAGTGAGCAAATTATATCGGTCAATGCATATGTTGGTCAATATTTACCTACGTGGAGACCAAATACAGATTATACTAAAGGTTATTCTGCAGATGTTACAAAGGGTGGCGGAGTTATTAGAGATTTAAGCCACGAATTGGATTACTTAAATTTCTTATTTGGAAATTGGGCTGAAATGACAGCAAGCGGTGGGCAAATAAGTGATTTGTCCATTCAATCAGATGATTATTTCTCAGTATTGTACCAAACACAGACGGGGATTAATGTTTCAGTAGAAATGAATTATTTGGATCGGATTATACAAAGACAGCTAGTTATACAAACGAATGAACATACATTTAAAGCTGATTTAATTGGACAAACGATACAAATTGATAGTGAAATTATACGATTTAAAGTGGATCGAGACGAAACGTATTTAAATCAACATATCGCATTATTAAATAATCATGTCGATATGCTTTGTGATTTACAAGGCGGACTAGATATTGTTCGTATGATTGAAGTTGCTGAACAATGTTCGAAAGAAAAGGTGTGGATAAAAAATGCATAGAATTTGTACAATCTGTGCTCGTGGAGGTTCTAAAGGGGTCAAAAATAAAAACATAAAATTGATATTAGGGAAACCATTAATCGCTCATAGTATTTTACAAGCAAAAGCAAGTGAATTATTCGATGTCATTGCAGTTAGTAGTGACAGTAGAGAGATTTTACAAGTTGCTAAGGATTATGGTGCAGATATTATTGTTGAACGACCAGCTGAGTTAGCAACAGACACATCGGCAAAGTTACCAGTTATTCAACATTGTGTAACAGAAGCTGAGAAGGTTTCGGGCTTAGTTTTTGATATCATGGCAGATATTGATGCGACATCGCCATTACGTAATGTGCAAGATTTGAAGAAGAGTATTGAATTACTTGAAGATCACAAGCACGCAACAAATTTAATTACCGGTGCTCCTTCAAGAAGAAGCCCATATTTTAACTTGGTAGAAGAAAATTCAAAGGGTTTTGTCGAGTTATCTAAAAAATTGCCTGCAGCGGTAGTAAGAAGACAAGATGCGCCAAGAAGCTTTGATATGAATGCTTCTATTTATGTTTGGAAGCGGAATGCATTTTTTGATGATGTATCCATATTTACACCTAATACAATTTTATATGAGATGCCAGAAGAACGTTCAATTGATATAGATTCAGAGCTAGATTTTGAATTTGTATCATTTTTAGCTGAGAAAAGAGGTAGTTTGTTATGAGTGTAAACTATTTTGAACGTTTTAGCTTAAAAGGGAAAAATGCCATTGTTACTGGTGGTGCTGGGATTTTAGGGAGCCATTTTTGTAAAGGGTTAGCCGATGCCGGTGCAAAAGTAGCCGTTGTTGATATTAATATTGAAGAGGCAACTAAAGTTGCGGAGCAAATAATAGCCGATTATAACACAACTGCAAAAGCATTTTATTGCGATTTAACATCTGAGAAGTCTGTGAAACAAATGGTACAAACTGTTGTTGAAGAGTTTGGAACAATTGATATACTCCATAATAACGCTGCGGGCAAATCGAGTGATTTAAATGCATTCTTCGCACCCTTTGAAGAATATGATTTAAATCAATGGAAAGAAATTATGAGTACAAATTTAGATAGTATGTTCCTTGTCGCTAAATATGTTGGAAAAGTAATGAAGAAGCAAGGCAAAGGTGGGTCTATTATCCAAACATCATCAATTTATGGTGTATTGGGACCAGATAATCGCATTTATGAAGGATCATATTATTTAGATCGTCAAATTAATACACCAGCTATTTATTCAGCTTCAAAGGGTGGCGTCGTTGCATTAACAAAATATCTTGCTACATACTGGGCAAAAGATGGTATCCGTGTGAACACGATTACACCTGGTGGGGTAGAGAGCGGTCAAAATGAAACGTTTAAACAAAATTATGGAAACCGTATTCCTTTAGGAAGAATGGCACAACCAGAAGAAATGGTTGGCGCATTAATTTTTTTAGCTTCTGATGCATCGAGCTATGTAACAGGTCAAAATATTTTAATTGATGGTGGCTTGAGTGCTTGGTAGGTAACTCTTAGTAATTGAAATACTTTTCATAAAAATGCACGCTGGTAATCATTTTTTAGGGACTACTTATTTGATAGCATGTTACAGTGGATTTCAATGATTTCAATTGGATGCTATCATCTATATGAAAAATGACCGATTTACAGCTTGAATATCCCTTGTGGGCGAAAATAATGAAATATGGATCAGTTGAATACCGTGAAATTTTGACTAAATAATATTCGACTAGACTAACACGAAATCATCAATTAGAACAGGTCTCAAAAATTGAGTTTCAATTTTTTACAATTTCATACAATGCTCGACAAGCTTTCTTTGAACTAAGTATGTAAGGTCAAGGGAAATATCTGCGGTAAATGATTACTAACACAATAAATATTATATGATTATCAATTGATTAAGAACGGAGCAATATACATGGCTGAAAATCAAAGTATTAAAATTCCTGCACATCATAATATCTATAATGGCTCTTCGAATAGAGAATTGCGAATTGAATTCTCATTTCCTGAAAAAGAAACGGATGAAAATCTTGGAATTGCTATTTTTGTTCCAGGATTCGGTGGTAAAATTGATTCGAATGTATATAAAAAGATGAGAGAAACATTTGCAGATACATACAATGTAGTTACGGTACAGTGTGATTTTTTTGGTAGTGAATTTATGCAAAGTGCATCTTCATTTAATCTAAATTGCGATATCAATGAATTGTTAGCATCCTTTTCTCTTGAAGAAAGAAGTACAATAAATGAAGACTATTCTAATTTGCTTGAGATATTATCTGCTAGAAATATTACCATTCCTGTGATAGCAAAGATAGATGAAACAGGAGACCACTTTAATGATATGGGTTTTATGCAGGCAATTGACATTATTACAGCTATTGAGGCAGTACGAATTATATTAAAGGAGAACAGTATAAAGTTTAACGAAAAAAGAGTTATTGGATATGGACATTCACATGGTGCGTATTTACTTCATTTAAGTAACTGTTTGGCTCCTCATTTATTTTCTTATATAATTGATAATTCAGCTTGGATAGAACCAGTTTATTTAAGTGCAAATCGCTTGTTATTTCAGGGGTTCGGACAAATGACATTACAAATGGAATTTGACTACATAGCCAAAAAATACATTGAAGATAAGCAAGCACTTTCTTTAGATACATTCTATAATCAATTTGATAATGCTGCAAAGATTATTTCATTTCAAGGGAATGAGGATAATTTAATAAATCATATTGACAAGGGGAATTTAGTAAATAATATCCCTTTTGCAGAATTTTTTTTAGTAGATGAAAATACAGTAGATGGAGTAATATTCAAATCAAATCAACATGGATTAGATGCTGATTTTTTAAAAATGTTTGAATACGGTTTAGCAAAGTTAGGGCATCATGAAAACAATACTGAAGCTAGCTTAACGTACGAGATTAAACTATCACAAACAATAATAAGCGTGGACTATTCTTCTGGGCTCCCTGTCTTTTTCCGAGAAGTTTTGTTGTAGTATTAATTCGCTTATATTACGTTCCTGAATGTAATATAGTAAATCTTGAAAATCTCTTTCTTTTCCGATGTAATGGTCCATGTATATTATATAAATTACTTTTGGCGCTCGGCTCAAACATTCTCTTTGAGTTAAGGCGCCTTTTTTCTTTGGAAATTTTAGATTTTAGGATGTTAGCCGATATATAATAGAAAGTGGGTAATATTCTTTAAGTACATAAAAGTTGAATTGAGGTATTTAATATAGAATGGAAACAATTAAAAATAAAACGGTACTTGTCACTGGCGGAACAGGATCTTTCGGGAAGAAATTTATTCGTGTAATTTTAACTTTAGGTGTAAAAAAGGTGATCGTTTTTAGCCGTGACGAGTTGAAACAATATGAAATGAAACAGGAGTTTATCGATTCTCGTTTGCGTTTCTTTATCGGCGATGTTCGCGATAAAGAGCGGTTACATCGAGCATTTGATGGTGTTGATATTGTCATTCATGCGGCGGCGATGAAGCATGTAGATGCATGTGAATATAATCCATTTGAGGCAGTCAAAACAAATATTAACGGTGCCCAGAATATAATTGAAGCCGCAATTGATTGCGGTGTGGGAAAAGTGATTGCACTTTCAACAGATAAGGCATGTAGCCCAGTAAACCTTTACGGAGCGACTAAGCTTGCTTCTGATAAGCTTTTTGTAGCAGCTAATGCGTATGTCGGAGAAAAGAAAACGAGTTTCTCGGTAGTACGCTACGGTAATGTAGTCGGGAGTCGAGGAAGTGTTATACCTTTCTTTAAAAAGATAAGAGAAACGGGTACATTGCCCGTTACAGATGAGCGTATGACACGCTTTTGGATAACACTTGAGAAAGGTGTACAGTTTGTACTTGATAATTTGGAGCGTATGCATGGCGGCGAAATTTTTGTACCTAAAATACCAAGTATGAAGGTAATGGATTTAGCTAAAGCGATTGCGCCCGATTGTGATATAGAAATAGTAGGTATTCGACCTGGAGAAAAGCTACACGAGGCAATGATTATGGAGGATGATGCCCGACATACTGTAGAGTTTGATGATCATTATGTCATTCAACCAGAATTTCCTTGGTGGTCTAAAAAATTTGCGGAAGGTGGGAAGACACTGCCTGAAGGATTCTCGTATACGAGTGATAATAATACGGAGTGGCTATCTATTGAACAATTGGAAAAGCTGTCGGAGGATTTGTAATGATTGCAGTAATAGGGGGAGCAGGATATATAGGCTCACATACAGTGAAATATTTAATGCAGCAGGGCAAAGATGTAGTGGTGTTTGATAATTTAAGCACGGGTCATGAAGAGTTTATCCCTTCAAATGTTCCTTTAGTCAAGGGAGATTTAGCAAATAAAGAGGATTTACAAGGCTTGTTTACTCAATATCCTTCAATCGATACAGTTGTTCATTTTGCTGCTTTTGCATATGTTGGCGAATCTGTTGAAAAACCAGCTATGTACTATCAAAATAATGTTGTCAATACGATTCATTTATTGGATATGATGTTGCTCTATGAAGTGAAAAATATTGTGTTTTCTTCTACTTGTGCAACTTATGGGAACCCTATAGAGTGGCCGATAACAGAGACGCATCCACAAAATCCGATTAACCCATATGGCCGTACAAAATTAATGATGGAACATATTATAGAAGATTACTCATATGCGTACGGCTTTAAATTTGTGGCACTTAGATATTTTAACGCAGCTGGTGCTGATGTTGAATGTGAAATTGGCGAATGGCATGATCCAGAGTCACACTTAATCCCACTTGTGTTAGATGTTGCAATTGGAAAAAGACCCTCTATCTCGATATTCGGCGGAGATTTCGACACATTGGATGGTACCTGTGTTCGTGACTATATTCATGTAACTGACTTAGCAGATGCGCATAGCAAGGCTGTTGATTATTTAAAGGGGCATGGTGAAAATCTTACGCTAAATTTAGGTAATGGCTTGGGTTATTCTGTGCTAGAGATTATTCAAATGATTGAGAAAGTTACAGAATGTAGCATTTCAACTGTTATTACAGAGCGTCGTTCAGGAGATCCAGCGAAACTTATTGGCTCGGCAGTAAAAGCTGGGGAATTACTAGGTTGGCAGCCACAATATGACTTGGAAAAAATTATTGAAACGGCTTGGCAGTGGCATGTGAAGAAATTTGGAGGCACAAAATGAAACGTATATTAGTGGCTGGTGGAGCAGGT
Organism: Lysinibacillus sp. NPDC048646; assembly: GCF_050272295.1. Classification (NCBI taxonomy): domain Bacteria; kingdom Bacillati; phylum Bacillota; class Bacilli; order Caryophanales; family Bacillaceae; genus Lysinibacillus; species Lysinibacillus sp. NPDC048646. The sequence continues at coordinate 451,387 of NZ_JBNNLZ010000001.1, read as the reverse complement.
TTCTTAGGCTCGCATTTAATCGATAGACTAGTAGAACAAGGGCATACAGTTATCTGTATGGATAATTTACAAACAGGTGCAATGGCTAATATTAGCCATGTACTCGATAAAATTCAGTTTGTTCAGCATGATATTATAGAACCTTTTCCTGAATTAGGACAGTTTGATGAGATTTATAATTTAGCTTGTCCTGCTAGTCCTATACATTATCAGACAGATCCTGTTCATACATTTAAAACAAGTGTATTAGGTGCTCTGAATATACTAGAACTTGCTCGTAAAACAGGTGCAAAGGTATTCCAGGCGTCTACATCTGAGGTTTATGGAGACCCTTTAGTACATCCACAGCCAGAGCAATATTGGGGACATGTCAATCCGATTGGCATCCGCAGTTGCTATGACGAAGGAAAGCGCGGAGCAGAAACGTTATTTTTTGATTATGCACGTATGTATGATCTCGAAATTAAAGTCGTCCGCATTTTTAATACATATGGTCCGAGAATGGATGCTAAAGACGGACGTGTCGTTAGTAATTTTATCGTTCAGTCCTTACTAAAGAAACCTTTAACGGTATATGGTGATGGCAAACAGACACGCTCTTTCTGCTATGTAGATGATTTGATAGAGGGTTTTTTACGATTAATGGCAACAACAAAAGAAGTTACGGGTCCTATAAACCTAGGCAATCCAAATGAATTTACAATGCTTGAACTCGCAGAAAAAGTTGTGAAATGGACAGGGAATGATACACCATTACAATTTGAAGAACTTCCACAGGATGATCCTAAACAGCGACGACCAATCATTGACGAAGCACAACGTCTCCTAGGCTGGGAGCCGAAAGTCATGTTAGATGAAGGACTCCAGAAAACAATCGCTTATTTTGCGAGAAAAGTGCAGGAGAGATGAATGATGCAAAGAGTACGTAAGGCAGTAATCCCAGCAGCTGGCTTGGGAACAAGATTTTTGCCTGCAACAAAAGCACAACCGAAGGAAATGTTACCGATTGTGGATAAACCTACAATTCAATATATTGTAGAAGAAGCCGTGGCATCGGGTATTGAAGATATTATAATTATTAGTGGACGCAACAAACGTTCAATCGAAGACCATTTCGATACGAATTATGAATTAGAACATTCATTGGAAATGAAAGGGAAGCTGGATGATTTAAAAGAAATCGAAGCCATTTCAAACCTAGCGAATATACACTATATACGTCAAAAAGAAGCGAAGGGTCTTGGAGATGCGATTTATTGCGCACATCGTTTTATCGGAGACGAGCCATTTGCTGTCTTACTAGGAGATATTATTTTACAAGCACCTATGCCTGCGTTAAAACAATTAATTGATACATACGACCGCGAAAAGGTTTCTGTCATCGGTGTCCAACAAGTACCGATGGAGAGTGTCCATCAATATGGCGTGATTGATCCAGTTACAGAGATACAAAGTGGTAAGGCTATTGAAGTAAAGGGTTTTATTGAAAAGCCGTCGAAAGAGGTTGCCCCCTCTAACTACGCTATTATGGGACGTTATGTCCTAACACCTTCGATTTTTGAAAAGTTAGAAGCTACTGAACCTGGTGTGGGTGGAGAAATCCAATTAACGGATGCGATTCAATTGTTAAACCAAGAAGAACGGGTAGTTGCGCAAGATGTTGTAGGACAATTATATGATATCGGTAGTAAAATCGGATTTGTCCAAGCGACGATAGACTTTGCATTACAACGTGAGGATTTAAAAGATGATATTCAAGCTTACATCAATACGAAAGCAGAGGTAACAAAATGAACGTTGGCATCATAGGCACAGGATATGTAGGCTTAGTAACAGGCGCCGTGTTATCAGAAATCGGGCATGTTGTTACTTGTTTAGATATTAATGAAGAAAAGATCAATACCCTTAACAAAGGGCAATCACCAATATATGAACCTGGATTAGATGAGATACTAGCACGTAATATTGCGGCAAGTCGTTTATGCTTCACAACAAATGCTCAAGAAGCATTTGCACAGGCAGATATTATCTTTATAGCTGTCGGTACACCTCAAGGAGAAGATGGGGCAGCGGATTTGTCTTATATTGAACAAGCAGCTAAAGATATTGCGGAAAATGTAGAGCATGATGTGATTATTGTTGTGAAAAGTACAGTTCCTGTAGGTACGAATGATAGGATTGAAGAAATCATTCATGCGAATATGACAGCCGGTTTACAAATTCACGTAGTATCTAATCCGGAGTTTTTACGAGAAGGACATGCGATAAATGATACATTTTATGGAGATCGTATCGTAGTAGGAGCAGAGAATACAATTGCTAGAGGTAAGGTAGAAAACCTATTTAAGCCACTAAACATTCCAATTTTGCATACGAATCGTCGCAGTGCAGAAATGATTAAGTATGCATCAAACGCCTTTCTAGCCGTGAAAATTAGCTACATCAATCAAATTTCTAATTTATGTGAAGCCCTAGGGGCGGATGTAAATGCAGTAGCAGATGGCATGGGCATGGATCATCGAATAGGGCGCGCTTTTTTAAATGCGGGATTAGGCTATGGAGGTTCATGTTTTCCAAAGGATACGGAAGCATTAGCATATTTGGGACGTGAAAATGATGTGAACTTAAGCATAGTACAATCAGCTATACAAGCTAACGATGAGCAACGATATATCTTTGTTCAAAAAATAATCAATCATTTTAAGGGCAAGGTTATAGGGAAGAAAATCGCGATATTAGGATTAGCATTCAAGCCAAATACAGACGATATGCGTGAAGCCCCATCAATAATGATTATTAAAGAATTATTTGCACGAGGTGCTGAAATTTCAGCGTATGATCCAGTTGTAAAGAAATCCCCTTATTTGGAGGGGGGAGAGCTAACATATGCTTCTACTAAGGAAGAATGTGTGTCGAAATCAGATGTAATCTTGCTAGTTACAGAATGGCAAGAGTTTATCGAGGCAGATTGGGCTAAATTAATATCTTATTCTAATAATGCGATTGTCTTCGATGGAAGGCATATACTTAAATTTTAATGCCTACTGGAGGTGGATGAAGTGAGCAAAATTCAAGTTGAAGTACTTGAAAGTAAAATAGGAGTTCCTGCTTTACAAGTAGAGATAGATGATAAAAAAATGATGCTCCATAGTAAATATAATCCTGTGCAGGAAGCTGAGCATTTTATCGATTCTTTAAGAGAAAAGATTGAGGAAGCAGATCACGTTTTATTTTATGGAATTGGACTCGGCTACCATGTAAAGTATTTTTCTGCAGCTTATCCTGAGAAATTGATTTCTGCATATGAACCGATTGAACAAATAGCTACAATTTCTTTAAGGGAGCTCGCTGTAACCGAATTTCCTAAAGATAAATTATCTCATTACATTGTAGAAGATAGTCAACATCCATTAGTTCAGAATATGGAGTTCCTCGGTGAGCTTATTCATCAAAAAATGCTGTTGATTGTGTTACCTGTCTACGAAAGATTATTTTCAGAGCAAACAAAGGAATTTGGGAAGGCCTTAAAATCTTTTTTAATGACCAAAGGTTCCAATATAGTTGCAGCCGCACTTTTTTCAAAAAGATGGACACTGAATGCATTGATGAATTTACCAGAAACATTTAAACATGAAAATATAATCTTACATAAGAAAAAGTTCTTTAAAAACAAGCCAGTTATTTTAGTAAGTGCTGGTCCATCGTTGGATGAAGAACTAGAAAAACTACGTATTATTAAAGAAAAAGGATTGGCATATATTTTCGCTGTTGGTTCTGCAGCAAAGGCATTGATGCTAACTAATATTTACCCAGATGCAATTTGTACGTACGATCCGCAACAACATAATCACTATGTGTTTAAGGAAATTTACGAGCAAAGGATTACCGATATTCCAATGATTTATGGTACTTCGGTAGGGTTTGAAACTTTACAGTTTTATCAAGGGCCAAAATTTTATTTTGTAACATCACAAGATCAAATTACACCGCAATTTCACAAGGAACAAATACCAGTTATTTCTGATGCACCGACGATTGCATTAATTATGTTGCAAATTTTCCATGCTCTAGAAGTAAAACAAGTTTATCTTGTTGGACAAAATTTAGCATTTAAAGAGAAAAGGTATTATTCAAAAGAAGTTAAAAGATACGATTACGAGAAAAAGGAATTAACAAATAGTTCAATACAGACTCAAGATTTAATTAATTCATTTGAAGTGGAAGATGTTCATGGGGGTAAAGTCATAACAAACGATAGTTTAAATAGAATGAGATTAGATATAGAGAACTATATAGATTTTGTAAATATGCCTGTCATTAATACAACTAATGGTGGTGCAGCGATTAAAGGAGCAAATTATCAATCTCTGCAACAGATAATTGAAGAAAAATTAACGGAAAAAATTGTAGTAGATGAATGGTGGAAATCACTAATACCAGAAAAATCAAATGAGATAAATCAATCATTTAAGAAAAAATACAGCAATGAATTTAATCTTTTTGTTCAAAGAGATAAAGAATTGGAGAATTATTTAGAAGACTTTCAAAATTCTTTATTAAGTATCAAATCAAATCAAATGAGAAATAAGCTAGATCAGTTAGAGAAACTTTTCTTGAAATATCAAAAGAATGTATTCTTCCAAACAACGATATCACCAATAGCACAGCTTGTATTTGAAAAGCTAAATGTAGAAATTAGATCCATGAACAGGATGGAAATCTCGAGAAAAAAAGTTGAGAAAGCTATTCAAGTGTATAATAATTATCTCACGAGTTGTCGAGCATTTTATAGGAATATTGCACCGATCATTACGAAACATATAATGTCTGAATTAGCGGAACTATCAGAAATTAAAGGCTATAGTAGTACTTCAGGTGTATTTCATTATATAGGAGATTGGGAGAAGAAATACCATATAATAAAAGAGAATGAAAATTTCAATTCCCATGTTTACGCTATAGGTGTAGAAACTAAGGAAAAAGGTGCACAAATAGCTTTCAGATTTCATGGTACATTTTTAAAACTATTCGGAACAGTTCATTCTCAGGATGACTTACAACTTCAGGTTACAGTTGATGGTAAAGTAAACATTATTAAAATTAAAAACCCTATTGATGATAAATATGGATCATTTATGAAGCAGAAAGTATTTGAAATATCAGGGCTTGAAGAGGAACTACATGATGTGGAGATTACTGTCCTATCTGATAATCCATCATTGGTTTTTGAGGGAGCTGAAATTGATATAAAAGGTCGAGCCTATCATATAGATGAAGTAATATCTGTTGATGAACTTGAGATTGGAAAAAGAATTCGATGTCATTATAAAGCATCTTATAATAAAGTAGGCGAATTTACTACATTAGGAGAAGAATCAGGAGATTTTCTTTCATTGAATGCCTGCTCAGATCCTGATGGAGACTTTTATTTTATTATGGTTGATAATATTGAAGGCATACGTAAATTAATTGCAGATAGAATTATTCAAAATAGAATAGATAAATATGCTATACAGGATAAAAAAGTCTATATAAATAAGAAACGTGGAATTGTGACATGTCTAAGTAACAATGAATGGGATAAATATTTGGTATTTAACGTACAAATCGTAAATGCTAGTTTAGCGTGGAACTCAGACTCAATTTCTACTAGTTGGGTAAATGATAGCGAATTTTCCGAAGAAGGATACTCGATTGTTCGAGGAAGTCATTGGGATGAATGGTCATTCAAAAAATATGGTCGAGGTTTTGAATATAGTGGAATTTCACTTTCATCGAAAATGCTTAATTTAAATGGGTATAGACCGCAATTAATTTTAAACGAGGAGACTTATGGGTAAAATAAAATGGGCCATAACTACAATATGCACTTGATTTAAAATAAATCTTATGCTAAGTAAGCACATGGAACGAAAGGCGGCGACTCCTTGGGGATCAGCGAACAACTTAAGATCCCACAGGAGTACTAGGGGAACGAAGGCAAAAAACGTCACGTCCTGTGACAACGCCTTCATGACCAACATCCTGTTGCCCCGAGGAGGCTCAAGGTGGTTCGCTCCCATGAAAGAGTCCGCCTGTAGTGGAATGTGCTGTCAAGTACAGACTTTGGTGTAGAGTCAATAAAATTAAGGGAGTTTCTGGTTCATTAATATCTATAATTCAAATAAATGTTGGTAATATATTTAGTTAAAATCAGGAGAAGTTATGAAATAATACAATTATTTACTATATTGTAATTCGATTGAGTCAGATATACTAGGTTTGAAATTTCAGATTGAATGTTTGATTTGAGAAAAATGGTAATTAATTGATGAAATTCATAATCCTACGGTTTCAACTTGATTCGTAATACTAAAGAAATAAATATTCTGAAAGCCATCATTTAAGGAATTTTATTCTATTGGATTTGAAGAATTGCAGTGGAACCAATTCTATAATAAAAAGCCTGTCTATATTCATATAATTAGTTAAGGGAGATAGATTAAATGTGCAATTATGTAATTTGGGGTACAGGTGAAATATTTGAAAAGTTTTTGAAAGAAGTTCAAGTAATCGACCCTATTTTTGAAAAGAAAATTTTGTTCTATGTGGATAGTGATATTGGTAAACGAGGAAGTTTAATAAGAGGCAAGGAGATACATACCCCAGAATACTTATATGAATATAAAGGCGAATTAAAAATAATTATTTGTACAAATTATATTACGGAAATAAAGAGATTATATCGGAAGAAAAAGGGGTTTGAAAATAAAACAATAGTTGAATATTACAGTTTTTTATCGAAAACACTTAAAGATTCTTTAATTAAAGAAATAAAGGATTTGGGAAATAAAGGGGATTTGTTTGAGAGAAACTTAGTTTTATTAAATGATACAATCGGTAATATTTTGAAGTACGACATATTAGATCGGTATGGGGAGTATATTAAATATTATAGTACAGGAATCTTATTAAAAGATTACAATAAATTAATCTATTTATACGATATTCCTGAAAGAAACTATAGCAATAAAAACATTGTAATAAACGGGTTGTTTCCATACTTCCCTGAGTTAGCTCTAAGTTATATATTGTCTAAAAATGGTGCTAAGGTAAAATATTACTTTAACGATAATTCCCCTATGGGGCAAATTATAAAGAAAGAAAAGAAAAACATAGATTATATAAATTCATTAGATATTGATACATCGCCAAGTAATATAATTATTACCTGTCTAACTCAATTTATAGATGAATTATATGTTAAGATTTTTTTTAAGCATGAAAACCTTGAGTTTATAAACTTTTCAAGGATATTAAATTTTAATATAACTTCGCAATCAATGGATATTACTGAAAAGCATGCGCTTAGTTATACTAAAAGGTTTGCTGAAACCGACGAAATTGATTTTAAAGATGAAAAAATAAAAAATTACTATAAAAGAGCATTATTGGAGGCTACACATAGTTTGCATTTAGGTATGTATATTCATGAAAATATTAATTTTGATATTTTTGTAACTAGTCATGCCATTTATTCTACATGGGGTCCATGCTTTGAATATTTAGTCAATGAAGGACACAAATGTCTAGTGTATGGTTCCCATGCTTACATAGATCAAAGTTGGTTAATTGAAGAAGGAAAAGCATTGCAATTTTTAAATGAAGGTCCTACGTGGCAGAATATGAGAGGAAGAATATTGGAAGCAGTGCAGCAACAAAGAGTTGAACAGTATATGAAAAAAAGATTTGAGTTAGCTGCTGTGGATACTAGTGAGTATTTTGCAGATATAAATAATAATGAAAGAGCAACTTTGTTAAAGTCTATTGTTGAATTCAAACAAAATAAAAAGTTGTTCATAGCTTTTCCAAATGTAATATGGGATGGTGCTGAAGAAGAAAGAAATACAGCATTTAGCAGCCTTATTGATTGGTTGATTTATTCAATTCAACTATTTGAAAATAAATCAGATGCAAAATTAATCATCAGGTGTCATCCAGCAGAAGCAACCCTTTTCAGTGGAGTACAAAGTGTAAGAGATTTACTAGAAAAAGAATTAGGTGATCTTAGTAAATATAAAAACGTGATGGTATTGGAATCCAAAGTGAATTTGGTGACTTACGATTTAGTAAATGAAATAATGGATGTCGGTCTGGTGTATTCCGGGTTTTTAGCGGTGGAGTTGCCTTACTTAGGTATACCTGTAATATCCTCTGCGAAAGGTGTGTGTTCTGAAAATGGTATAAGTGAAATTGTGGAAAGTAAAGAGGAATACGCTTCCATTATAGAAAATTATTCGAGTGGTACTAGATTTATGATAATAAATAGGGAAAAAATCCTTAATTTTTTACACTGGTATTTGTATGACATGGGGTATTACTTTCCACTTGTAGAGAATGTTTTAAGTGATAGAAAGACAAATTGTGAACTTATCAATCTTGATATATTAGAAAATGTTGAATTAAGGAGAACTATAGATAGATTTTTAGAACCGTAGTATAAACTTTATTCTAGCTAAACAAAAGTTTAAACAAGAAAATTGTCACTGGTATTTAAAAGATAAACAAGTAGTGATGTGATTTCGATATAAAAAAGATGAATTTAAGCCTTTTTTGAAGGAATGAGAGGCAGATAGGAGATATCTATGGAATATAATGAGAATAAAATTTACTGGGATGAATTCTATAGAAAAGAAGAACTTTATGGTCCTTCATCGTTTTGTAATCTAGTAAAATGCTCATTTGGATTGGAGTATTTAATTATTGATATAGGATGCGGGACAGGGAGAGATAGTAGAGCGTTCTTAGAAAATAAATATGAGGTAAGGGGGATAGATAGTTCTGAAGTTGTGATTACTAAAAATAATGAATACTCTTTAAAACAATACAGCAAAGAAGTATATTTTTCAATAGATGTTTCATGTGTAAAGGATTTCAGTTCTTTAATTAATAGTATTAAAAAGATAGCGGAAATGCAAAATAAAAAAATACTCATTTATAGTAGATTTTTTTTACATGCAATTAATGATGATACCGAAAGGGTTTTTTTGGATACATTAGAAGTATATCTCGAAAAAGGGGATTGTATAGCATTAGAGTTCCGAACGATTGAAGATAAGCAGACTACAAAAATATATGATAATCATTATAGACGATATATTGATACTAATAAATTTGAACAAAACTTAAAAAAGTATAATTGTTTTGAGGTTTCTTTTTTCCAAAAAGGTACTGGGATGTCCCTATATAAAACAGAAGATCCTTATTTAGCTAGATATTTTATTGATGTTAGATAACAAAAGATTAGTGGAAAGAAGGAAGAATTATTATGACAATTGCTAATGATATTTCTAGTGATAATCCTGAATATTTACAATATGAATTTAATCAAAGAATAAATCATTCTATGGACTTAAATGTAGCTAGAGAAAATCTATTGACGGTAGTTGAAACTCTAGATTCTTTTAAAATAGATTGTTGGTTAATCTTTGGTACACTACTAGGAGCAGTAAGAGAAAAGGATTTTATTGTACATGATAAAGATACAGATGTGGGTGTTTTTTATAAAGATAAATACAAAATTGTTGAAGTTGTAAAGGTTTTGCTAGAAAAAGGATTTCAATTAATACGAACGGAAGAAGGGGATACTCTAATCAGTTTAATGCGTAATAATGAATACCTTGATTTATATTTATTTAGGAAAAAAAATATTAGTAATCAATCAAAATGGTTTTGTGTAGGTTTCTACATTAATGGGGAATTTTTTAATCGATTCGAAGAAATAGAATTCCTTGATAGGAAATTCAATATTCCTAATAATTCCGAAAAGTTACTATCCGAACTTTATGGTGGGGATTGGAAAATACCTAAAGTAGATGCTCATGCAGAGGGTGAAGATAGAAGGGTGGAAATATATAGTAGTAACAATGGTATTTTAAATAAATGGTTAAGTGTTACTTTTGAAGGGAAAAATATAGGAGCATATTTAAATGAATATAAATATAGAAAAGTAGCTATTTATGGTATTGGAGAATTAGGAAAAAGATTGATAGAGTCGTTAAGGCATTCTAAAATAGTAGTCGAACTGATTATTGATAAAAATAATAAATTAGAAACGTATGAAGACATACAAGTAACAGATTCTATTCAAACTATATTACGTAGCAATATAGATTGCGTGATAGTGACTCCGGTTTTTGATTTTGACATTATTTACGATAAAATAGTTATTTTAAATGGTGATATAAAAGTTTTATCTTTAGAACAAATCCTGGATGACTTAGTCCGAATGAGGTGATTAATTATGAGATGTGCACTAATCACAGGAATCACAGGTCAAGATGGTGCCTATCTAACAAAGTTCCTTCTAGATAAAGGATATCAGGTACATGGACTTGTTCGACGTTCATCTATAGAACGTTATGATCGGATAGAAGAGTTTCTAAAGGATGATCGATTAACTTTACATTATGGTGATATGACAGACTCTTCTAATATAATCCGTTTGATGTCTGAAATTAGGCCGGATGAGGTTTATAATTTAGCTGCGATGAGTCATGTACATGTATCTTTTGATACTCCAGAATATACGGCGAATGCAGATGGAATGGGAACTTTGCGATTACTTGAAGCAATTCGTATTTTAGGTTTAAAGAAGAAAACAAGAGTGTATCAAGCATCTACCAGTGAACTTTATGGGAAGGTTCAAGAAACGCCACAATCTGAAACAACGCCATTTTATCCACGAAGCCCCTATGCCGCAGCAAAAATGTACGCGTATTGGATAACCGTGAATTATCGTGAGGCATATAATATTTTTGCATGTAACGGAATTTTATTTAATCACGAATCACCATTACGTGGAGAAACATTTGTGACAAGAAAAATCACGATCGCTGTTGCGAATATCAAACACGGTAATCAGGAGTGCTTATATTTAGGCAACCTTGATGCGAAACGTGATTGGGGATTTGCGGGAGATTATGTTGAAGCTATGTGGTTGATGCTACAACAAGAAAAACCAGAAGACTTCGTTATAGCAACAGGAGAAACTAGAACTGTTCGTGAGTTTGTGGAGTGCGCATTTAGCGAAGCAGGTATTGATATTGAATGGCAAGGGGCAGGTATTAATGAGAGAGGAATCAATCGTGCAACAGGTCAAGTTATTGTAGCGGTTGACCTTCAATTTTTCCGCCCAACTGAAGTAGAATTATTACTTGGAAATCCAACAAAGGCAAAAGAAAAACTTGGTTGGGAATGCAAGACTTCTTTCCAACAATTAGTACAAATGATGGTGCAAGAAGATTTGAAAAGTATAGAAAACTAAAACGAAGCGATGAAGGGAAAATAGTAGATACCTTTGTCGCTTCTTAATGTAGTTTGATGGTAATTTGCCGATAATAATAATAGATTGAAATAAAAGGTGAGTATGCAATGGATAAACAATCAAAAATTTATGTTGCAGGACATAGGGGATTAGTTGGTTCTGCGATAGTTCGAAAACTGAGAGCATTTGGGTATTTAAATATTATAACTAGAACAAGTAAAGAATTAGATTTGCGTAAGCAGGTAGAAGTAGAGGTATTTTTTGCAGAGGAACAGCCAGAGTATGTATTTTTAGCAGCTGCGAAAGTCGGTGGGATTTTAGCAAACTCAACATACCCAGGACAATTTTTATATGATAATTTAATGATTCAATCTAATATCATTGAAACAGCACGTCAATCTAAGGTGGAAAAACTTTTGTTTTTAGGAAGTACATGTATTTATCCGAAAATGGCGCCACAGCCGCTAAAAGAAGAGTATTTACTGACAGGTGAATTAGAATCTACAAACGAGGCATACGCAATAGCTAAAATTGCAGGCATTAAAATGTGTAGTGCTTATAACAAAGAATATGAAACCAATTTTATTAGTGTGATGCCAACCAATTTATATGGACCGCATGATAATTTTGATTTGCAAAGTTCACATGTATTACCCGCACTTATAAGGAAAATTCATGAAGCAAAAGTGAATAAGGAATCGACAGTTTCTGTTTGGGGGTCTGGCGGGCCGCTTCGTGAATTTTTACATGCGGATGATTTAGCAGATGCGTGTGTCTATTTAATGGAACACTGCGATGCTGAGCAGGTTGGAGAATTTGTTAATATTGGTACGGGAAAAGAAGTGTCGATAGAGCAATTAGCACTACTATTATGTGATGTAATTGGATATGAAGGTAAGCTAGTATTTGACATTAGTAAGCCGGATGGCACACCAAGAAAGTTAACAGATGTATCTAAATTACATAATCTTGGTTGGAAACATTCAATAGAATTGAAGGAAGGAGTTCAAAATGCATATAATTGGTATCTTGATAATGTCATAAAGTCATGAATAATGGACAGAAAATTAGTATAATAACAGCTTGTTATAATGCAGAAAATACTATTGAGCAAACGATTCAAAGTGTACTAGGGCAAACCTATAAAAACATTGAGTATATTATTATTGATGGAGCATCCACTGATGGGACGATGGAGATTGTGGAGAAGTATCGGGACAAAATAGATGTAGTAGTCTCTGAGTCGGACAAAGGAGTATATGATGCGTTTAATAAAGGTGTTGGGCTAGCAACAGGTGATTTTATAAATTTTATGAATGCGGATGATTACTTTTCAACAAACGCTATTATTGAAAGAATTGCATTATATTTAGTTAACCATTCCCATGTAATGTTACTACATGGGAATGTAAAAGCTATTGATGAAATTACAGGACATTGGCATTATAGAGGGCAAAGCTTGTCACTAAGGGATTTTGAAAAAGGACAGATGTGTCCACATCAATCTGTATTTACTCGTAGGGAACTTTTTAATGAGTTTGAAGGATTTAATTTAGCATATAAAATTTTAGCGGATGTTGATTTTACAATAAAGACTTTTAAAAAGTATGAAGAGTATATTGAATACGTTCCAATTGAAGTTGCACACTTTAGATTAGGTGGTTTAAGTAGTTCCCTTCAACATGAAAAAAACATGCATTATGAGAATGCGATAATTCATTTCAATCACTTTGGTAATATACCGGATTATGTAAAGTACAGTTTAGAGAACTTCGAAACATCTCATATCAATAGTACCTACCAGCTATGGTTGGAAAGTTTTATTTTTGAAAAAAAGCGTCTTGAGAACTTGAATAATCTCAGGATTGTGATATTTGGCACGAAGAAAAACGCTACATATCTCTATCATGATTTGAGGGGAAAAGGGTTAGAGGTAGTATGCTTCCTCGATAATGATGAAAGAATGCATAATCAGCTATTACACGATATACCGATTAATTCACCAAGTATATTGAATGAAGCAGGGGTAGATGTGATTATAATTTCAATTGAAAGATTTGATGTAGCACAATCAATCAAAAAACAATTGCAACAAAGATTTAAACATTTAAAAATTTGCACTTGGCATGAGCTTGTTTGAAAAAGAGTCGATTAAAAAATTTTTATTCGCAAGTGAATTATCGTAAAGAGAAGAGGACTTCGTATGACACTATTAGATTCTGTGAGAAATATTATATTGAAAAATGAAAAAACTAATTTGAATACAAACATTCCTAAAATACAAGCGAGTGATTCAATTGTAATTTTTGGAGCTGGCAGTTATGGTGAAGACTTTGCTAAAAATTTCCACTCATTAGGTTTTAAAATTTTATATTTTATTGATAATGATAGTAAAAAATGGGGGGAAACAATTAATGATATTCCAGTAATTTCACCGCAGAGGCTACTCGAAATTTATGATGAGAAAATTTTGGTTCTCATTTGCAGTACTTGGCATTCTGAAATAAAAGAGCAACTCATATCAATGGGAATCAATAGAAGCATCGTTATTGATTTTGTTACATATTATCAAATACATTATAAGCTTCGAAATTATGCTCAATCATTTGAGGAATATTTCTATGAAAAGTTAGAGAATTTTAATAAGTTGCATGATTTATGGTTTGATAATGATTCGAAACAGACTTTTGAACAGTTATTAGCCTATCGTGTAACAGGAAATCCTTCATGTTTGCTTAACTCTCCATTTTCACAATATTATCATCCCGTTATTTTACCGAAACAAGGAGATATAATTATTGATGGTGGAGCATTCATTGGAGATACTGCAAAACCATTCAATGATTATTTAAGTTCAAATTGTAAGATTTATTCTTTTGAACCATCAAAGAATAACTTTATGAGATTACATGACACAATAAAAGAAAATAAACTGACTAATGTTATTCCTATACAGGCTGGGCTTGGAATAGAAAGCAATGAATTATATATGGACACAATTGAAGGAAGCGTAAATCCAGGATACACTATTTTGGACAAAGGAGCTGAGAAGGTTAAAGTTACTACAATAGATGAATTTGTTTTGGAGAATGGGTTACAATCAGTAGATTTAATAAAACTTGATATAGAAGGTTCTGAATTGGATGCACTAAAGGGTGCTTATCAATCTATTAGAAGGTTTCGTCCACGATTACAGATTTGTTTGTATCATAAGCCGGAAGATTTAATAGAAATTCCATTATACTTAAATGAACAATTTAAAGATTTAGGATATAAATTTTATTTAGGCCACCATACTGATTGCTTTTTAGAGACTGTATTGTATGCGGCATGCGAGTAATGGATAGTCCAAAATACTCAATTAGATGAATTAAGGTAGGTGAATGAATTATCAAAGCATTAGTTTCAATTATTATTACAAATTATAACTATGAAAAATACATTGTTGAAGCAATCGAATCCGTTATGAACCAAACATATAAGCATTTTGAGTTAATTATTGTAGATGATGGATCGACGGATCAATCAAGAGAGTTTATTCAACATTATCAATCTCAATATCCAAATGAAATCAAGTCGATATTTCAAGAAAATGGGGGGCAAGGTTCAGCTTTTAATGCTGGATTTGAAGCTGCAACAGGAGAAATTATAGCTTTTTTAGATGCAGATGATTATTGGTATGAAAATAAATTGGAAAAAATTGTAGAGTATCATAAAAATCATGCTGGCATTCAACATAATTTACTTATCAATAATCAATGGAAATTTGCGTTATTAGAAGATCAGGTAGTAAAACAAAAAAAAGGGTTAGAACTTTATGGTTTTTTAGGTACTATTCCAACGTCAGGCCTATCCTTTAAAAAAGAATATTTAAAAGAGATTTTTCCAATACCGGAGAAAGAGTACAAAATTTGTGCGGATTTATATGTCAAAGTTATGTTTTTGAATAATCATGAGATTTTTTCAATAGATAGTCCTTTAGGATGTTACAGATCTCATGGCAAAAATCATTGGTTTACTTCCCAAACAAGCTCTTTGGAATACAATAAGATAACATTAGATAAGTTAAATGAAGAAAGAGAAAAGCAAGGTAGAGCTACAGTACAAAGAAATAGCGAAGCCGAGGCAATTGGCTATTTTATGTTGGATAGTATGGAGTTTGAAGGAAACAAGCGATATGTTCTATATGGTATGGGGGAATTGGCAAAAGTATTTTATATAGAGCTGAAAAGTTATATTGATATTGTGTGTTTTTCAGGAAGCTTTGTAAAGAATGAAAGAGAAAATTACTTAGGTCTACCTGTGAAATCCCTGGAATATTTAATTAATAACTCAGATGAGTATGACAAGATAATAATTTCAAGCTCACAAGTATCTGAGATACTACAATATTTACAAGAGAATGGTATATACGAAGAGGAAATTTTAGCACCTAAACTTTAGGAGGATCTACATATATGTTAGTTTCTGTATTGATAAATAATTATAACTATGGGGAGTTTTTGAAGGAATGCATTGATTCTGTAGTTAATCAATCATATTCTAATATTGAAATAGTTGTTTATGATGATGGGTCTAGAGATGATTCTCTGACACTATTAAAAGAATACAAAGATAAAATAACTTTGATCGCTAAAGAGAATTATGGAAAGTCACCTAACATAAATCAAATGAATGCTATTTATAGGGCATTTTTAGAGGCAAAAGGCGATATTATTCTTTTATTGGATAGTGATGATTATTTTAAAAAAGACAAAGTTGAAAAAGTTGTCAATGTTTTTAAAGAGAATTCTGAAATTGAAATAGTTCAACATCTTTTAGAAGAGGTAGATCGTAAAGGAAAAGCACGTAATTCTATTGTACCCATTTTGAAAAAAGTAGGTAATCATAAAGATTATATTTTAACTAACAGTAGTCTCTCTCACTTATTTGTTCCAACAAGTGGTTTAGCCTTTAAAAAAACTTTTTTAGATAAGGCATTGCCTCTCAAGGAGGACGAAGCAACAAATCTATGGGCAGATACGAGGTTGATGTTATTAGGATCTATTACAACAAAAATCATAAATTTATACGAACCATTAACTTGTTATAGACAGCATGGAAATAATAATTTCGGAGGTATAGGTGATTTTTCAACGCATCAAAAATACTTAAAAGAGTTATTTGAATACTATAATAAAATAGCAGAAAATAATAACTTAATGACAATAGAATTTACTGAACAATCGTTTTTAGAAAATACTATTTTCTTTGAGATGATAGATATGAATGAAATAAATTCCTTTTTTATAGATGAAGCAAATAAAACATTCGAATATTGGATTTGGGGAGCTGGAGAAGCTGGACAAAGTGTATATCATGCTTTAAGAAATCGCAAATTTAGTATAATTGGGTTTATTGATAATGATCAAAAAAAGCAAGGTCAAATGATAATGGGACAGAAGGTGCATTCACCAGAGGACATTGTTTTTTCAGATAATATAAAAATACTAGTTTCCCCATACCATGCATATGAAAATATAGCAGATGAATTAAAAAAATATGCTTTGAATGAAGGGAAAAATTTCATCTCACCCTATAAAAAGAAAATATTATATTAAAAAACGAAAGAGGTTTATATGCATAGTATTTCAGTTGTTATACCAACCTTTAATGCAGAGAAGTTTATTGAAAAGTCAATTATGTGTATATTGAATCAAACTGTAAAAATCGATGAAATCATTATTATCGATGACTGTAGTTCAGACCAAACATGTGAAGTTGTAAAAGATTTATTGAAAGAGCACAGTACCATTAAATTAGTAGAACAAAAAGTAAATCAGGGTGCATCTAGTGCAAGAAATCAAGGCATTCATGAGGCGACTGGTGATTGGATCTTATTTTTAGATGCTGACGATGAATGTTCTGAAGTGCTAGTTGAAACTTATGTAGCTAAAATAAATGAAGTTAGAGAAGATATTTCAGTAATTTATACTGCTTATTATCAAATTGATGAACATTCTCATGTTATTTCTTCGCAACTGAGCGGTAAGCGCTTAAGTGCGATAGAGGGCTTTTGCGATATTTTAATAAGAAATCCTATTATTTCTCCTTCAGGTGTATTAGTGAATAAAAAGCGTTTACATGAATTGCATGGGTTTAATACGCAAATTAAGTATGTAGAAGATGTTGATCTGTGGGTGCGTCTTTTAGATAACAATTATTCAATCGAATATATTAATAAACCACTTTCATTTATTCGACGTCATTCAAATAATACTACCTCTAGTATGAGTACTTCACATAATGCAGAAAAGTTAATAATGGATCAATATGGTTTGGATTATATTAAAGAAAAACTTTATAAACGAAGTTATACAATGGAGAAAAATAGTTTAGATTTTGCTTTATTTTTAATTCGGTATAAGCAGTGGAAGCAATGCGAAAAATTGTTAGAAAATACTCGAGTTTTAGAAGATTCATCGCACTATGTGACCTATTGTTTCTTGAAATCTATTGTTTATATTGAAGATAAACGATTCAACGAGGCGTTGGCTGAATATGAAAAAATACTTGTTGCAGATGTAACCCACGGGGCAGCATTGAATAATTCGGGTGTTATTTATGCGATGAATGGCAATAAAGAAAAAGCAATTACTAATATGGAACAAGCTATGGTGCTATTTCCAGGCTATTTAGATGCTCAACATAATAAGATGCTGATAGAAAATGGTGAAACAGATAAATCACTTTATAGATTTACTTTGCGCGAACTAAGACCAGTATTATTATCATACAGTACAGACTAAGGAAATGTGGTGAAGAAAGTGAAACTAATTCTACTTTCAGGTGGATCTGGTACAAGACTATGGCCACTATCTAATGATTCGCGTGCAAAGCAGTTTCTTAAAGTGTTACAGAACGAGCAAACTGGCGAATTAGAGTCGATGGTGCAACGTGTGTATCGTCAATTGTCCAAGGTTGTTGCTGTGCAAGATATGATTGTGGCAACGAATGCTGCGCAAGTAGATATGTTACGCAATCAGTTAGGTGATATTCCAATTGTCGTAGAACCGGAAAGACGTGACACATATCCAGCAATCGCACTAGCATGTACGTACCTTTATTCGGTTTTAGGGATGAAGGAAGATGAGGTTGTTGGGGTCGTTTCAGTGGATGCTTTTGTCGATGTCGCTTTTTATCAACAAGTGAAGAAACTTGAACAGCTTGTGATGACAACCAATGCTGATATTGGCTTATTAGGGATAAAACCTACGTACCCCTCCTCTAAATATGGCTATTTAATACCAAAGCAATATACAGAATACATGCAAGTTGCCCGTTTTGTTGAAAAGCCATCTGAAGAAGCTGCGGAAGTATTAATAGGTAAAGGTGCTTATTGGAATAGTGGTGTATTTGCTTTCCCTTTAAAGTTACTATTAAATAAACTTAGCAAAGATGGATTTTCTAATTCATATGAAGAATTACTAGAGCATTTTTCAAGATTGACGAAAAATAGCTTTGATTATGAAATAGTAGAAAACCTAACTAAAATAACTGCTTTAACCTATGACGGTTATTGGAAAGATTTAGGAACTTGGAATACATTAACGGAAGAGATGTCCCAACAGGTTATAGGAAATGGTGGGTTAAGTGAGGATAGCCATAATACACATGTCGTAAATGAGCTTGATTTGCCTGTTAAAGTACTTGGGATTTCCAATGCAGTAGTTGCAGTTAGCGCGGATGGTATTTTAGTAACCGATAAGCCAGCAAGTTCACGAATGAAAGATATGCTGCATGATGGTTTATTTTCAAGACCGATGTATGAAGAACGTCGTTGGGGTTGGTATCGAGTGCTCGATGTTACGAGAAAAGATGGGCGCGAGATTTTAACGAAAAGACTTTGTGTTGAGGCAGGGAAAAACTTAAGTTATCAATATCATAACTATCGATCTGAAGTGTGGACCATTATTTCAGGAGATGCGATTTTTATTCTAGATGATGAAGTAAAGATGGTTTTACCTGGAGATGTACTAAGTATTCCACTTGGCTCGAAGCATTGTCTTTATGCATTGACGGATACAGAGCTAATTGAAGTACAAATGGGTGACCTTATAGTAGAAGAAGATATTGTGAGACTAGAAAAAGATTGGTCTGCGATAATGAAATCCATTCGTTAATATAAAGCAAAAAAGAAAAACGACTTTCAACATTCAACTGAAAGTCGTTTTTTCTGTTATGCTTAAGATATGGAGAAAATGATTATTTTACCGATAAAAATAATATAAGTATATGTAAGAAACCGAATATTTACGGAGGTTCTAAATGATTCGCTTTATTAAACTTAGAGAAGAACATCTTGAACAAGTTCTAGAATGGAGAACGCAGGAAGATGTCACTAAATTTATGAACACAGATATTGAAAAAGACATGAATAAACAGAGAGAGTGGTTTAGAAGAATTTCAAATTCTGAAACCGATGCTTATTGGATTATTGAAATAAAGGAAAAACCAGTAGGCGTAATTTCTTTAAATAATATAGATCATGTGAATAAAAGAACGAGTTGGGGTTTCTATATAGGGGAAGAAAAGTATCGCTTATATGGAGGTATTATCCCCCCTTACTTTTATAATTATATATTTTCAACCTATGACTTTCACAAAATCACTGCAGAAGTGATAGAAGGGAATAGTAATGTCATCAAGTTGAATTTTTTGCATGGTTATCGAATGGTCGGCGTATATAAAGATCATATTTTTAAAAATGGTTCATACATGGATTTAAATTTATTGGAGCTTTTAAAGGAAGATTGGCTAAAGCTAAATAAGTTCCAAAAGTATGTATGTGAATTTGAAAAGTGAAACTTAGAATTGGAGAATAAGTACATGAATAAATTACTATTAATCATTAATGAAATGCGAGAAGAAGCGGGGCATGAGTATATTGAATCTTTGGAAGCCTCTATGGATTTAAGAGAGGATTTAACTTTAGATTCTTTCATGTTAGCGGAATTAACAGTTCGAATTGAAGATGAGTTTGATGTAGATATTTTCGAAGACGGTATTGTTCAAACAATTGGTGAAATCATTGCTAAAATCGAAGGCGTATAACATGGAGAAGATTTTTTTAGTACATAATGAGATTGCCTATACCTATCAGAAATTGCTATTGGATTTGAACAACAAGGAAAATGAATCTCCTTATCTATATGTGAAGGACAATCACCCATACGATGTTTTTTTAGGGATTATTCATAGTTTGCTTTTTGACTATCCAATTGAAGTGTTAGATGGGGATTTTTCTGATAAAGAGATAATTGAATTGGGTAGTAATGTTAATGCATTAACATTGACGACAAAACTAAAAGAACGATTTAATTTTCAGAAGATAGATGAGGTTATGCAACGAATAAAAGATATAGAAAACTGGCAATTAACTCTTTATACATCTGGTACGACAGGGCGTCCTAAAAAGATGAGCCATTCTTTCCATACACTAACTAGAAACGTAAAGTTGCATAGGAAGTTTGACAATGATGTTTGGGCTTTTGCTTATAATCCAACTCATATGGCTGGGTTACAAGTATTTTTTCAAGCATTTCTCAATCAAAATACGTTGATTTATGTTTTTGGGGAGTCCATGAAAAGGGTATCTGAATTGATAGAGGACTATGAGGTAACTAATATTTCTGCCACAGCAACGTTTTATAGAAATGCTCTTCCTTATTTGCAAGGAAATACGTATTCGAAAGTTAAAAAAGTAACATTTGGCGGGGAAAAATTTGATTTGTTTTTAGAAGATAAGTTAAAGGATGTTTTTCCTAATGCAAAAATGATAAATATTTATGCATCGACGGAGGCAGGGAGTCTATTCACAGCACAAAGCGATACGTTTGAAATTAGGGAAGAACATCGGCGATGGGTGAAAATTACAACACAACAGGAATTATGTATACATTGTTCTTTGCTTGGTCATTCAGCTTCACTATCATTAGAGGATGAATGGTTTCATACAGGAGACTTGGTAGAAATGGTTGACGAAACACATTTTAAATTTCTCTCACGTCAATCGGATATGATCAATGTAGGGGGCTACAAAGTAAATCCGCTTGAAGTGGAAAATTTACTTGTTCAAGTACCAGGTGTTATCGATATTGTTGTGAAATCTAAAAAAAATAGTGTTACAGGGGAACTGCTTGTCGCGGATGTTATAAAAGGTGATGATGCGGATGAAAAAGAGCTGAAAAGAGAACTAAAACAATTTGCAGCTACTCATTTACAAGAATGGAAAGTGCCTCGCATTATTAAGTTCGTAGACGAACTACCTAGTACACGAACTGGAAAGAAGGTCAGAACATGAAGTGGATTATTGTGACGGGCGATTCAAGAGGTGTTGGAAGAGAAATTGTACATCAGATACTAGCTGAAACAGATTTTGGCGTTATTGGCATTAGTCGTTCAAGTGAAGAAGCTGCTGGTGAGCTGTTAACAAAATACCCAGACCGTTTCAAACCACTTTCTTATGATTTAACAGATGTGGATGGTATAAAGCCATTATATAGGGAAAAGATTCGTAAAATAGGACCAATCTACGGACTTGTTAATAATTCAGCAATGGCCTATGACGATATTGTTTCTAACCTGAATGTACAACAATTGCAGACAATGTTCCAAGTGAATGTATTTGCAGCTATGCACTTATCGAAATATGCGATTAGAGATATGTTATTGCATAAAACACAAGGCTCCATTGTGCATATATCCTCTATCAGTGCTCATACAGGATATAAAGGCTTGAGCATGTATGCGGCAACAAAGGGAGCAATAGAGGCATTTTCTAAAAATACGGCTAGAGAATGGGGCAGCAAAGGAATCCGTTCTAACTGTGTTGTACCAGGTTTTATGGAAACAAGTATGAGTACAACATTGACAGAAGACCAAAAAGCACGTATTTACCAAAGAACATCTTTGAAAAAGGAAACGGATATATCAAGTGTAGCGAGTACAGTACTTTTCTTACTTTCAGATCAAGCAAAGTCGATTACAGGTACAGTTGTTCATGTTGATAATGGAACAATATAATAGAGATTTCTATGTAAATGTAGGGTGTGATTATTTGAAAACAATTGTTATTATTCAAGCAAGAATGGGGTCAACCAGACTTCCAGGGAAGATTCTAAAACCACTAGGAGAGTCAGAAGTACTGACGTATGTAACAAAGCGTTGTTTGCAAATCAATGGCGTGCAAGACGTCATTGTTGCAACTACAGCATCAACACAAGATGATGCGATTGTTTCTTGGTGCTTAGAACATAATATTAAATGTTTCCGTGGTTCAGAGAACGATGTATTATCTCGCTTTGTAGATTGTGCGAATGAATATGAGCCTGATTATGTAATGCGTGTGACATCGGACTGTCCATTTGTAGACTATGAAATGGCCTCTGAAATGATCGCTATTATGTCAAAAGAGCGCAAAGATATTGTGTTAGTAGACGGTGAGCTACCACGTGGTCTAGCAGTTGAGTTAATTTCATATTCATCGCTGCTGAAAATAAATGAAATAGGACAAGAACAGCGTCATCGCGAACATGTAACGTACTATGCCTATGAATTTAAGGAACAGTTTGAAGCAATTACATATAAAGTTCCAGTGAACCGCCGAGCACCAGATCTTCGTATTACATTGGATACAGATCCTGACTATGAGCTAATTCGAGTAGTGGCAGGATATTTTAATGATCCACTTGTCTCAAGTGTAGCTGTCATTGATTACTTAAAGGGTATACCTGAAGTTGCAAAGTTAAATGCACATATTGAACAAAAGCCGGTGATATAAATTGAACATCGTAATTCGTGCAGATGCTTCTACTAAAATTGGTAGTGGACATGTGATGCGCTGCTTAACTATTGCAATAGAGCTTAGAAAAAAAGGTCATGAAGTATTCTTTTGGATGAAAGAGTTGCCAGGAGATATGCGAGCAACTGTTCAATCTAAAGGTTTTGCAATTATTACTGAAATGAAAAAAGCAGATATGTGTATTATCGATCATTATGATATTGATATAGAATGGGAAAGAAAAATCCGACCGTTTGTAAAAAAAATGGTTGTCATTGATGATTTGGCTAATCGTAAACATGACTGTGATCTATTATTAGATCAAAATGTCGTTCCAAACTATGAGCATCGTTATGATGACTTAGTTCCAGTACATTGTGTGAAATTATTAGGACCAAGATATTTAATTATGAGAGAAGAATTTATTCGAGAAAGAAAAAGCCTTCCAAATAAACAGGGTGAAGTCAATCGCCTTCTTATCTTTATGGGGGGGAGTGATCCAACGAGTGAAACATTGAAAGTGTTAAAAGCATTAGCGCAACAACAAGTTATTAAACACGTAGATGTCGTTGTTGGTAATAGTAATCCTCATAAAACTGAAATTGAAGGCATTTGTATGAAGGCGGGTTATCACTTCCATTGCCAAATAGATTATTTAGCTTCTTTGATGGTGAAAGCTGATTTTTCTATAGGAGCTGGGGGAAGTGCTACTTGGGAACGCTGCTTTGTTGGTTTACCTTCATCAAGCACTGTTGTTGCAGAAAATCAACGTATTTCAACAGAAACTGCAGAAAAGTTAGGTGTAATATGGAACTTAGGGTGGCATGAACAAGTAACTGTGGATACATATAAAGATCTACTTTGGTCCTTAAAAGGTAAAAAAGAATTATTAATAAACATGCGCAATGCCGGATTAAAGTTAACGAAGCAATCAGGAGGGGCGAAATCTTGGTTGGCTGCAATTTTGGAGGTAACGAAATGATTCAAATAGGGGATAAAAAGATAGGACGTAAGGAAAAGCCATTTATAATTGCTGAAATGTCAGGTAATCATAATCAATCACTTGAGCGTGCATTAAAAATAGTGGATCTAGCAGCTGAGGCTGGAGCAGATGCAGTGAAATTACAGACATATACACCAGATACGATGACTTTGGATATTCATACAGGTGAATTTTTTATCGAAAGTGATACAAACTTGTGGAAAGGACAATCTCTCTATAATTTATACAAAGAAGCCTATACGCCCTGGGAATGGCATGAAGCTATTTTTAATCGATGTAAGGAACATGGGATGGTTGCTTTCAGTTCACCATTTGATGAAACAGCAGTAGATTTTTTAGAAACCTTGAATGTGCCTGCTTATAAAATTGCTTCATTTGAAAATGTAGATATTCCTTTGATTAAAAAAGTAGCAGCAACTGGTAAGCCCATTATTATCTCAACTGGGATGGCGTCGATTGCAGAATTAGATGAGGCAGTACAAGCGGTTAATTCTCAAGAGAATGAGCAAATTATTTTATTGAAATGTACAAGTACATACCCTGCGACACCAGAAAATTCAAATATTTCTACGATTCCACATATGAAAAAATTGTTTGGGACAGAGATAGGTTTATCTGACCATACAATGGGGATTGGTGTATCTGTAGCTGCCGTAACATTAGGTGCGGTTGTTATAGAAAAGCATTTTACGATATCTCGTGCAGACGGTGGTGTAGATTCTGTATTCTCTTTAGAGCCAAATGAACTAAAAATGCTAGTGGAAGAGACGGAACGAGCATGGAGCAGTTTGGGCACAGTTACCTACGGACCTACAAGCGTGGAAAAACCATCTCTTGAATATCGCAGGTCACTTTACATAGGAAAAGATTTAAAAGCTGGTGATGTATTAACGAAAGAAAATCTCCGTGTTGTACGTCCGGGATATGGACTTGCACCAAAATATTTCGAGTTGATGGTAGGTAAGAAAGTAAAAATAGATGTATTAAAAGGGACACCTTTAACTTTTGATATATTACTATAAGGACTGATAGCATGAATAAACGTTCAACCTTTTTATCATATGGAAAACAGTCAATTGACGAAGCTGACATTGAGGCTGTAGTAGAAACATTACGGTCGCCTTTTTTAACGCAAGGACCTAAAGTTGAGGAATTTGAAAAATCGGTAGCAGACTACGTAGGTGCAAAGTATGCAGTAGCATTTTCAAATGGTACTGCAGCCTTACATGGTGCTTGTCATGCTGCAGGTATTGAAGCTGGTGATGAAGTTATTACAACGCCAATAACCTTTGCTGCGACATCAAATGCAGTTTTGTATTGTGGTGGAACACCTGTATTTGCAGACATAGATGCACAGACGTATAATATTGATCCAAAAGAAATTAAGAAGAATATTACCTCTAAGACAAAGGCTATTATACCCGTGGATTTTACTGGCCAACCGGTAAACTTAGACGAAATAATGACTATTGCAGAGGAACATAAACTTATTGTAATAGAAGATGGCGCCCATTCATTTGGTGCTAGCTATAAAGGTCGAAAAGTTGGTTCACAAGCACATATGACGATGTTTAGTTTTCATCCAGTGAAACCAATTACTACTGCAGAAGGTGGAGTAATCACTACTAACTCTGAAGAATATTATGAAAAATTAAAGCTTTTCCGTAGTCATGGAATATCTAAAACCCCTTATGCGGCGGAGCAAGGTGATTGGTACTATGAAATGACCGAACTTGGTTTCAATTATCGTATGACAGATATGCAAGCAGCGTTAGGGTTATCGCAAATGAAAAAAATAGATAAATTTATTAATAGTCGCCGTGAAATAGCTGATATGTATAATGAGGCTTTAGATCAATTTCCTGGTGTAAAATTACCAAAACAGTTAGATGGAACAAAATCAGGTTGGCATTTGTACATAATTCAGCTGAACCAAACCGTACTAAATAAAACTCGAAAAGAAATATTTAATGAAATGCGAACATGTAATATTGGTGTCCATGTGCATTATATTCCTGTTTACTGGCATCCTTATTACGAACAACTGGGGTTTACTAAAGGGATATGTAATGTAGCAGAGAGTTGGTATGAAGGTGCGTTAACATTACCGATATTCCCTGGTATGGAAAAATTAGATGTAAATAATGTGATTGAAATATTAAAAAGTGCATTGAATAAATAATTTTATAGAAAATTAATTCACTGAAGAAGGAGGCACTAGGCACTAAAACAGGCAATTTGCCACAAAAAATATGATGCAATTGAACAATTCAGATGGATATATCAAAATGAAAACATGATTTATCGTTGACCTTTTCCTTAAGCATTAATTCATCACTTGTAGCCTATTTTGAAAGCGACTTTTCTGTTTCTCGTAAACGAATTGTTGCTTTTTAGTGTTTATGTTTATTTCATATTTACCAACTTCTAATAACACATAATTTTAATTCCTTTTTCTTTAAAAGTGAAATTTCCCAAAATGCTTCCGATAATACCCATAAGTACATGAAATGTTTAGGGGGTTGGATAGGATGCGTATTGCAACGCAAGGGCAAACAATAGAGACACCGACTGCTTCAAATAATACGAGGGTGGCAAGCTTAGAAGTGACAACAGAGCCTACTGTCACTAAGCAAAAAGTTGAAAAACAAAATGTTGCACCAGAAGAGCAAGAAATATCAAAAGAAAAATTACAACAAGCTGTAGAAATAGTGAACGAATTTTTGCAAATAAATCATAGTTCTTCGAAATTTGTACTGCATGATGGCTTAAATCGTTATTTTGTACAAGTGGTAGATGCGCAAACAGAAGAAGTCGTGAAAGAAATACCAGCTAGAAAGCTATTAGATGCATTTTATGAAATGCAAAAACTTTTAGGTATGATTGTAGACGAAAAAATTTAAGGATAAATTAGGAGGAACAAGATATGGTAAACAGAATTGGCGGTTTAGCCTCAGGGATGGATATTGATGCTTTAGTAGCAAAGTTAATGCAAGCTGAAAAATCACCTCTTTTCAAATTACAACAGAAAAAAACTACGTATGAATGGCAACGAGATGCGTATCGAGGAATTAATACAAAACTGAAAACATTTGATACGTATATTGCGGACAATTTAATTTTAAAAAGTATGAAGTCAAAAACAGCCACAGTTTCCAATAGCACATACGCTTCTGCTACAGCAACACCCAGTGCTTCTGGATCACTTGCGCTTGAAGGTGTTTCTCAACTTGCGAGTGCAGCACGCGGTCTCGGTGATCAAATTAACGCTACGTCCAATACTAAGTTAAGCGAACTTGGCATTGGTAGTGGGGTAATAAAATTGAACGCTATTAAACCAGACGGAACGATGCCAACAGAGGGTACTGAAATTGTTATTGATGAATCCATGACAATTTCAAAATTTGTGGAAAAAATTAACGATAGTAATGCGGGTGTTAGTGCATTATTTGAAAATGGTCGCCTATCTATTACTGCAAAGAATACAGGTGATAATAAAAATGGAGCTGAGGTTCAAGTCACAGCTGGAGCAGATATTTTTAGTAAGCTTGGGTTCACGTCACTTACTGGACAGACCTCTGGTGATTTAGCGCAAGGTGGGAAGAATGCAATTTTCCAAGTGAACGGCATCGCTACTGAGCGTGCTTCAAATACATTTACAATTTCTGGATACAACATTACGTTAAAAGAAACGTTTAACGCTGGAGGTACGATAAACTCTATGTTAACGTTGTCATTTAATGAAAGAAAAAATGCTGCAGTCGATTTACCTGCTAAAGAATCAGCGTTCGATACGAAAAAGCAGGCTCATGCTGACGCTACAGATGTTTATAATCTAGCTAAAGCTAGGTTATCGAGTAGTTTAAACGATGCTCAAAAGGTACTTTATTCGGAACTTGCTTTGGAAACTAGGCCACTTCTAGCAGAACTAAATTACAATCAAATTACGAAACTTGCTGAAATAGATTTCACGGATGAAGAAGCTGCAAGGGTAGCTATTGCAAATCTTACAGATGCTGATGGTTTTACACCCGCGCTAAAAGAAGCATTAAGCAAGATAGAGATTGGTGACTTAGAAGAAATTTCTGATTTGTCAGAAGGTGATTTTAATGCAATTTCTAAAGTTGAAAAGTTAGAAAAAACATTTGCAACCTTGAATAAGGCAATGTTACAAGGTTTATCAGGTTTAGGACAAGGAATAGAGGACGCACTTAAAACTGTAGATTTATCAGCAGAAAATCCATTCGAAAATTTACCTGATGGGCCTGTGAAAGAGAAGTTAAAGTCATTAGACAAGGGAACACTTGAAGCTTTACAAAGCTTAAGTGGACCTGAAATCGAGGTCTTATCAGTAGCAGCTGATGCGCAAATCAAATTAACATCAGCTAAAACCGAGATGGACCAAGCCGATTCAGCATATAAAGCTGCTATAACAAGAAATGCTAATGCAGAAGCAAACTATAAGCAATTATATAAAGAGAACATTTTCAAAGGGGACGAAGCTGATTTTGAGGCAGCTTATCAAAATCATATAGCAAATGATACAACACCCCCACAAATAACTCCTGATCCATCGACAGTTTCTCCAGTTACCATAACATCTACTACCAACGTGGATGAGATGATGAATAAAATTAAAGAATTCGTTACTACTTACAATGGCTTAATTAAGGATTTGAGCGAACAAACAAAAGAAACAAAATATCGTTCCTTTGCACCTTTAACTGATGAACAAAGAAAAGATATGTCAGAAAGCGAGATTAAGCTTTGGGAAGAAAAGGCAAAAAGTGGATTGTTACGTAGCGATACTATTTTAAGAAGTGGACTTGCTGGTATGCGGGCATTGATTTACGAAGCAAATCCAGCTGTTTCTAATCAGAAATTTAATACACTCTTTAATGTAGGTATTACGACAACTAAGAACTATAGTGATGGTGGTCAATTAGAAATAAATGAAAATAAATTACGTAAAGCACTTGAAGAAGATCCAGATGCTGTAGCAGCATTATTCGTAAATCTTGATGGTGCAAAAGATAGTACCGTTACAGTAACGGATAAAGACGGAAATATTTCCACTAAAGAAGCAGATACACGAGGCTACCTGCAAAAATTACGTAGTTCTATGGATAGTTTTAAGATTGATATAGAGAAAAAAGCGGGGCATATTTCTTCTACAGAGCAATCCTACTCAATCGGTAAAAACATAGTAGACGCAAACAAACGCATAGATACTTGGCAAGAAAAACTTAAAAATATTGAAGCTCGCTACTGGAAGCAATTCTCAGCCATGGAACAAGCGATAAATAAAGCAAATTCGCAATCAAGTATGTTCATGCAAGGATTAGGAGCATAAGACTTTTAATAAAGCTAGAGTAGGAGAATTATATGCAGCCAACAGAACAACTATTGCAGGTTTCTGCTAATCTATATAAACTTTTAGGGGAAATCCCCAATAGTGAAGAACGTGATAGCTACATTGACAACATTAATGCAATGTTGGATAAGCGTGGAATTTTTATTAAACGCTTGCAGGAAGAGAACTTTAAGTTCGATGCTCAGAATCGCATTCATCGTACGTTATTAGAACTTGATAACGGTATTAAAGAACGATTATCTGCTGTAATGGATGCTGTAAAACAGGATATGACAAACCTACAAAAAACGAAAAAAAGTGAAGAACAATACTTCAATCCATACTCAAATGTGCGTGTTATGGATGGTATGTATTATGACAAAAAGAATTAATAAATACCTATTAGCTTTTCTTCGTTAAATGGTTTAAAATAGTAAATAAGTAACCTTTAAAAGGAGTTGTCCTTTATTGGCAGCAAATTTAACAGCCCAAAACGCGTATAAACAAAACAGTGTTACTACTGCTTCACCTGGTGATCTTACGTTAATGCTTTATAATGGATGTTTAAAGTTCTTGCATAAAGCAAAACAAGCAATACTAGAAAAAGATGTCCAAGAAAAAAACACAAATCTATTAAAAGCACAGGCAATCATCAGCGAGCTTATGGCAACACTCAATATGGACATAGAAGTGTCAAAAAATATGTTTGCCCTCTATGAATATATGAATCGTCGTTTAATAGAAGCGAATATCCAAAGTGATGTTACGATCATTGAAGAAGTTGAAGGTTTGGTGACGGAATTCCGTGATACTTGGAAAGAAGTTATTCGCATTAATCGACAACAACAATTCGGAAGTGGCAATAACGGACAAATTTAAGAAAAATAGAGACCATCATCAATTGATGGTCTCTTTTGTTATATGAAGATAGACCTAAACTTAGAACATGTTCATAAAAAAACTCTATAATTCCTAAAGCCTTTCAAAGGTAGACAGAGGCATAAGCCTATATAGTCATAATTTGGTTCATATTACGGTAAAATATGTTACTTATTCCCTCTAGATGTAAATCGTGCATTCGTGTCATAATCAAGCTAAATAAATGTTTGAAAAAGTATTGGGGTGGGAAAATGATATTTAAGCGTCAAGAAGGCTTTCGATTTAAATTCGATGAGCCTGTTAAAATGACTTTCGCGATATATGAAGATGGCAGAGTCAATAATTCACAAACTGCAATGGCGGACTTGCTCGATGTGAGTCCAAGAGGTTTAAAGATGTTTACTGAGGTAGATTTAGGGGTGAACCCGCCACCTCTGGATTTACATTTTATTCTTGATACAAGAGAAATACGTGCTTATGGAGAAATCATCTGGAGTCGCCCGTTTGCTAGCGGTAAGTATTATGGTGTGTATTTTAATAATCAAGGACCACTTGAAGACTTTATTATCGAAGAGCTGAAGTCTCGCCGTAAAAAAGAAGCAGCAGAGGCAAAAATAAAAAATAATTCGTAAAATTTTTGTTAAAAAAAGAATTAATTTAGAGGAATTTCACACACTTGTGTAGAAATATAAAGTATAGCAGTTATAAAGGAGGAGTTTACATGTTAAACTTTAACATTCGCGGTGAAAATATTGAGGTAACTCCAGCTATTCGAGAGTATGTTGAGAATAAGGTTGAAAAAGTTGAGCGTTATTTTAACGAAGATATTAATGCCAACGCCAACGTAAATTTAAAGGTTTATAATGACAGGCAAACAAAAGTGGAAGTGACAATTCCCATGAAAAACTTAACGCTTCGTGCAGAAGAACGTCACAATGATATGTACGCAGCGGTTGACTTAATTGTCGATAAATTAGAACGTCAAATTCGTAAACATAAAACAAAGGTAAACCGTAAATTCCGTGAGCGTGAAGGTGCAGGCATTTATTTTGCTACTTCGCAGGCTACGGTGGATACAACAACAGATGAAGAAGAATACTCAATTGTTCGTACAAAACAATTTGATTTAAAACCGATGGATCATGAAGAAGCGGTTTTACAGATGAATATGCTAGGGCATGATTTCTATATCTTTACGGATGCAGAATCAAACGGTACAAACATTGTTTACAAACGTAAAGATGGCAAATACGGCTTGATTGAAACAACTTAATAGTCTTAAGGCTCTCGCGATTGCGAGGGCTTTTTTTGGTTCTATAATATTTGTTGGGGTAACCATACAATTTAAGATGGAGGTGGATGTCCCCGACACTCCTGCTGAAAAACTGGCTAGTCAAGACCCCGCAGTGTTTGTGTCAAAAAATCGAGGAGGCTTGGAATCAGTCGGCGGAAAGGGAGGGGCAGTCGCCGGAACCTTTGGAGAAGCTTCACATTGTGCCTCATCCAACACTTGATGTAGAACCTTTTTTATGCGCTTTCGTCACGTAATAGAGAGACTGTTTGCATGAAGATGTTAGACAATGGTAAAATGAAAGTTGAGACTATATAGGAAGTGAAAAAATTCATGGCAAACCTATTAAATAAATTATTTGATTTCAATAAACGTGAGTTAAAAAAATTAGAAAAAATCGCTGACCAAGTAGAGGGATTCGCTTCTCAAATGGAACAGCTTTCAGATGATCAATTACAAGCGAAAACAGAAGAATTTAAACAACGTTATGCAGATGGCGAAGATTTAGAGTCGCTTCGTGCCGAAGCTTTTGCTGTGAGTCGTGAAGCATCGAAACGTGTATTAGGGATGTATCCATTCCGCGTGCAAATTATGGGAGCGGCTTCACTGGATGAGGGTAATATTTCGGAGATGAAAACCGGTGAAGGTAAAACTTTAACAGCTACGATGGCCGTTTATCTCAATGCGCTTACTGGTAAAGGTGTGCATGTTGTAACAGTCAACGAATACTTGGCTAGTCGTGATGCTGCGGAAATGGGCGAGTTGTACAACTTCTTAGGGCTGTCGGTTGGTTTAAACTTGAATAGCTTATCAAAAGAAGAAAAACGTGCGGCTTATGAGGCAGATATAACGTATGGCACGAATAATGAACTGGGCTTCGACTATTTACGTGATAATATGGTGCTCTATAAAGAAGAACGTGTACAGCGTCCGCTTCATTATGCTGTCATCGATGAGGTTGACTCCATTTTAATCGATGAAGCGCGTACGCCATTAATTATTTCGGGGCAGGCTGGTAAATCAGCGCAATTGTACAAGCAGTCCAATGCATTTGTACGTATGTTAAGTGCAGATACGGATTACACATATGAAGAGTCAACAAAGGGTGTTACGTTAACAGATGCAGGTGTGGAAAAAGCGGAAAAGGCATTCGGTATCGACAATCTGTTTGATTTAACACATGTACGTTTAAACCATGCTATTAATCAATCGTTAAAGGCGCATGTCAGTATGCATAATGATGTAGACTATGTGGTTCAAGAGGGCGAAATCGTCATTGTTGATGGCTTTACGGGTCGTCTTATGAAAGGACGCCGCTATTCTGATGGTCTGCACCAGGCAATTGAGGCTAAAGAGGGCGTTGAGATTCAAAATGAATCGATGACAATGGCCACAATTACGTTCCAAAACTTTTTCCGTATGTATCAAAAACTTGCTGGTATGACTGGTACAGCAAAAACAGAGGAAGAGGAATTCCGTAATATTTACAATATGAGTGTTATCGCGATTCCAACGAATAAGCCGATTGCACGTGATGACCGTGCGGATTTGATTTTTGCTTCTATGGAAGGGAAATATAAAGCGGTCGCAGCAGATATTGCAGAGCGTCATAAAGTTGGACAACCCGTTCTTGTTGGTACTGTAGCAATTGAAACATCTGAAATTATTTCCAACTTATTAAATAAACATAAAATCCCACATAACGTATTAAATGCGAAAAACCACGAGCGTGAGGCAGAAATTATTGCGAATGCTGGTGAAAAAGGTGCGGTAACCATTGCTACGAATATGGCTGGTCGTGGTACAGATATTAAACCAGGTGAAGGCGTAATGGAAATCGGTGGATTAGCGGTAATCGGTACAGAGCGTCATGAATCTCGCCGTATCGATAATCAGTTACGTGGACGTTCTGGTCGTCAAGGAAATCCAGGGGTTACTCAATTCTACTTGTCTCTTGAAGATGATTTAATGCGTCGATTTGGCTCTGATAACATGAAGTCGATGATGATGAAGTTAGGTATGGACGATTCTCAGCCGCTTCAATCAAAAGTTGTTTCGAAGGCTGTAGAATCCGCACAAAAACGTGTTGAGGGCAATAACTTCGATGCACGTAAACGTTTATTACAATATGACGATGTTTTACGTCAGCAACGTGAGATTATTTATAAAGAACGTTATGATGTCTTAGAAACGGAAAATATGCGTGAACTTGTAGAGTCGATGATTCAAGAAACAATCGACAATATTGTCGGACTGTATACGCAAGGTGAGCAAAAGGACTGGAACTTAAAAGCAATTGAGGACTTTGTTGCTGCGAACCTATTAGAAGAAGGTAATTTGAAGGCTGCGGATTTACAAGGTAAGTCTATCGAAGAAATTATTGCATTAATCTCGGATGCTGTGCATATTCGCTATGATGAAAAAGAAGTTGAACTTACTCCAGAACGTATGCGTGAGTTTGAGAAGGTTATTTTATTGCGTTCGATTGATACGAAGTGGATTGATCATATTGATGCGATGGATCAGCTACGTCAAGGTATTCATTTACGTGCATATGGCCAAAATGACCCGCTACGCGAATATCAACAAGAAGGTTTTGCTATGTTTGAGGATATGGTCGCTTCGATTCGCGAAGATGTAGCAAAATATGCAATGAAGGCAGAAATTCGTAGTAACCTAGAACGTGAAGAGGTTGCTAAAGGTCAGGCTGTTAATCCGAAAGAGGATGGTTCGCCAGCACCGAAAAAGCAACCTGTACGCAAGGCTGAAAATATTGGTCGTAATGATTTATGTCCATGTGGAAGCGGCAAAAAGTTTAAAAATTGCCATGGTGCAGGACAATAAGTTACTATCTACAAAAAAAGATCAATTCAACATTTCGTTGAATTGGTCTTTTTTCGTCTCTTCACTCGATGAAACAATTGACCGTGTTTTAGGTGAAAAAAGGGCTAAATAGTCAGAATTGGTAGACAATTAAAGGTTTGCAGTATACAATAACTGTAACAATAGGTATTTAGTTCAATTAATCAGTATGATTTATATCTCTTGATTATCCATTATTAACCAAAGTTAACTGGTTAAATTGGTACGTTGTAAGTATTAAGTTGTTCATTATATATATAACTTACCTTGTTGAATAGGGTGATTTATGGGTAGATGTACAAAATACTTGAGTAATGAAGTCGTGCCAAGACCACTTGAGGAAATATTTTGGCGTATTCCGATATATGTTTGTTAATTGAAAATATAAACATAATATTTAAAGGAGGAGTATCAATGCATTCTAATAGTGAAGATATAATGAGTAGTGAAACAATGCTGTACATGCCTGAGTATGATACCTTTGGAAACTTGTGTACGCGTGTCATTGAACGGGATTATCAATATTTATCGAAATTAAAGCCAACGCAATTAATGGACTTTAATCTCCGTTATTATGGATCAAGTTTGCGTGGGGCTTTTGATGGGTCAAAGATGATTCTAGGTAAGCTCAATAAGAATCCAATTGTTGTGCATGAACGATTTAATATTTTATGGTTTCCAAGTAAGTCTCCCTTACATCCAGATTGTATTTGGTTCGCAGTACATCATATTGATGACTATACAGCAGTTGATAAAAAGCAGACAAAAGTGACGTTTATGAATGGCAAGGAAATTATTGTTGATGTAAGTGCTAAGTCGTTTGAATATCGGATACAAAGAGCTTTTTTATTGAAGTATAAATTAGAGAAACGAACGAAGCATCTACTCGTTCAATATGACCGTGTCAAAATATTTCAGCGCATGATGACGGGCTCTTTGTTAGAAGATGAAGCAAAGAAAGATGAAAAATAGATGATCTTTATTACACATACTAGCACAGAGAATGTGTAATAGTATGTGTATTTTCTTTTGTTCAAAATTCTGAAGTGTTGAAAAAAGTATGTTTTCCGAAATAAAAACGCTATAATAGAAAGATACGGATTTCTATATGTAGAAATCCATTAAAAATGTTCGGAGGATTTAACGATGATCGAATTAGCAGATGTACGTAACGCGTTAGACAATACAGCCAAAAAATTGGCGGACTTCAGGGGGTCTCTTTGACTTAGAAAACAAAGAGGCACGTATTCAGGAGTTAGATGAAATGATGTTAGAGCCAGGCTTTTGGGATGATCAACAAGGAGCACAAGTGGTCATTAATGAAGGGAACGGCTTAAAGGCTATCGTAAATGAATATAAAGAATTAGTGGATACACATGAAAACTTAGATATGACATTAGAATTATTGCGCGAAGAGCCAGATGAGGAATTACAAGAGGAGCTAGGCAAAGAGCTTATGGAATTCCAACAAAAGATAGCAGATTTTGAGTTGCAATTATTATTGAGTGGTCCTTATGATCAAAACAATGCGATTTTAGAGCTTCATCCAGGTGCTGGTGGAACAGAATCACAAGATTGGGGCTCAATGTTGCTTCGTATGTATACACGTTGGGCTGAAAAACGTGGTTTTAAGGTCGAAACAGTGGATTATTTGCCAGGTGACGAAGCAGGGATTAAATCAGTGACATTATCCATAAAGGGGCATAATGCTTACGGTTATTTACAGGCTGAAAAGGGCGTGCACCGTTTAGTACGTATTTCTCCGTTCGATTCTTCTGGTCGTCGTCATACATCATTTGTATCATGTGATGTGATGCCAGAGTTTGATGATAATATTGAAGTGGATATTCGCACAGAGGATTTAAAGATCGATACGTACCGTGCAACAGGTGCTGGTGGTCAGCATATTAATACGACAGATTCAGCGGTTCGTATTACGCACGTTCCTACTGGTACAGTCGTACAATGTCAGGCAGAGCGTTCGCAGATTAAAAACCGTGAAAAAGCAATGACGATGTTAAAAGGGAAATTATATCAATTGGAAATTGACAAGCAACAAGCTCAACTTGATGAAATTCGTGGTGAGCAAAAGGAAATAGGCTGGGGCTCTCAAATTCGTTCATATGTATTCCATCCTTATTCAATGGTTAAGGATCATCGTACAAGCGAAGAAACAGGTAATGTAGGCGCGGTGATGGATGGAGATTTAGATCCATTTATTAATGCATATTTACGTTCAAGAATCGGATAATGGAAATACCTCAGATGCATAGTGCTTCTGAGGTATTTTTTTGGATTGACTTAAATCATCCTAGTGGTGCTTTATGGCTGATTTATTAAAATGGTGGGTGGTATGGAGCGTCCTGGCTAAGCTGCTTTCGCTCTCCCATATAATGTTTATAGAGCATAGAGGCAT
This sequence comes from Lysinibacillus sp. NPDC048646, assembly GCF_050272295.1. Taxonomy (NCBI): domain Bacteria; kingdom Bacillati; phylum Bacillota; class Bacilli; order Caryophanales; family Bacillaceae; genus Lysinibacillus; species Lysinibacillus sp. NPDC048646. The sequence goes on along the minus strand of NZ_JBNNLZ010000001.1, from coordinate 414,457 downwards.
TGACAAATTGTTTGCTAATAGATGCATATGTAATGGTAAGTTCAATGTGCATACCATTTTTTAGTGTGACGATACAGCCGATTTCATTTGGTATAATATTGGATATGGCATGTAGGCCTATCCATGTATTGTGTATAGAATTTGGTGAATAGGTTGGTAGGAAAATACAAGGAAAGCCATAATCATAGGCCACGACTATCGGCAGTTTATGTTGATTGCCAAAGAAACGTTTTGCAGAATACTTTGCTGCTTCATAGGTTGTTCCCAGTGATAGGCAAGATTTACGCAAAACATGCATTGGCTTGCGTGTGACAATAAGTTCGTTATGCTTGTCGATTACTCGTGTGAAAATTTTAGAGTCATGCTGAATAGGCTGTAACAAATACGTATTAAATGACATTAGATAACCATTAACATAGTTTGTTGACATATATGTAGTGCCTCCTTCTTCTATTTGTTAGCTGTAGTTTATAACACAAAATAAGATTCGGAAAATATAGTTAAGAGTCAAAAACCTTAGATAAAACAGTCAATTTCTTAGAAGAAATGTGTTAAAAAACACTAGAAATATAACGAATCGAATTGATTTTCATTTCTTAAGCATTGCATTTTAGTTTCAATTTTCTTATAATTTAGAAAAGGATCGAGGTGAGATCGTTGGATAAATATTATTCGTATACAGATTTTCTAAAAGCCGTTGGTCATTCAAAGGTTGATGAGGAAGAGAAATTATTGAACGAGATTTATTTAGATTTATTTTTAAATCGTATCCAGCGTATACATCGTGAGGAACAGCTTATTGTTTTGATAGATAGAGCACTTGATGAAAAAGATGAAAAAGCATTTTATCTATACGCAACTGAACTAGAAGTATTACACCAAGTAGTAAGTGAATAATATGACGAGCCCGCTCTCCAATAATTGGAGGGCGGATTTTTTTATGATTAACTTGAAGTCATACCGTGTGTATTTGACTAATCAATCGCGGGTAAACGAACAGATTTCGCGGGTATTTCACCAAACATCGCGTGTATTTAAGCTCATTTCGCGGGTAAACAAGTAGCATTCGCGGGTATTCCACCAATCACCGCGAGTATGTAAACCCACACTACGGCTATCATGATAAATTCAGGGAGTAATTTCCATTCAAAACGTCAATGATAGAAGGATGATACGAAAGTGAAGAAACCAGTAAATGAAAAAATAACAAACATTCGTTCGTTAAATGTTCGATATTTTCATACTGCTATGCTAAAATAAATGTACAAATTGGAAGGAAAGGACGGGGACATGTGTGCAAGAATTTGATTTACAAGCGCCATATCAGCCTGGTGGGGATCAGCCACAGGCGATCGTAGAATTAGTGGAGGGCGTTCACGCAGGTAAACGTCATCAAACATTGCTTGGCGCAACAGGGACAGGTAAAACATTTACGATTTCTAATGTGATTCAGCAGGTGAAGAAACCGACGCTTATTATGGCTCATAATAAAACGCTTGCGGGTCAATTATATAGTGAGTTTAAAGAGTTTTTTCCAAATAATGCAGTTGAGTATTTTGTCAGTTATTATGATTACTTTCAGCCAGAGGCCTATGTACCGCAAACAGATACGTATATCGAGAAAGATTCCAGCATAAATGATGAAATCGATAAATTACGTCACTCTGCGACATCTTCACTTTTTGAGCGTAAGGATGTCATTATTATTGCATCCGTGTCCTGTATTTACGGATTAGGTTCTCCTCAAGAATATCGAGAAATGGTCGTGTCAATTCGCACAGGTATGGAAATTGAGCGTAATCAGTTGCTACGAAAACTTGTCGATGTACAGTATGAGCGTAACGATGTGAGCTTTACACGTGGGACTTTCCGTGTTCGCGGTGATGTTGTTGAAATTTTCCCAGCATCGCGCGATGAACAATGTATACGTGTTGAGTTTTTCGGTGATGAGATCGACCGAATCCGTGAGGTCAATGCGTTGACTGGTGAAATTTTATCTGACCGTGATCATGTAGCTATTTTCCCTGCGTCCCACTTCGTTACACGTGAAGAGAAAATGATTAAAGCCATTGAAAATATTGAAAAAGAGCTAGAGGAACGACTTACTCTATTACGTGCAGAGGATAAGCTACTAGAGGCACAACGCTTGGAGCAGCGAACACGCTATGACTTAGAAATGATGAAGGAAATGGGCTTTTGCTCAGGTATCGAAAATTATTCCCGTCATTTAACATTACGTGAAGCTGGAGCAACACCGTACACGTTAATGGACTACTTTCCAGAGGATTTTTTACTTGTAGTCGATGAAAGCCATGTCACGCTGCCGCAAGTACGTGGTATGTATAATGGGGACCAAGCTCGAAAGGGTGTACTTGTAGAGCACGGTTTCCGTTTGCCGTCTGCTCTAGATAACCGTCCACTTCGTTTTGAAGAATTTGATGCAAAAGTACAGCAAGCTATTTATGTTTCGGCAACGCCTGGCCCATATGAAATCGAGCATACACCAGTGATGGCTGAGCAAATTATTCGTCCGACAGGCTTGTTAGATCCATTGATAGATGTACGTCCGATAGAAGGGCAAATTGATAATTTAATCGATGAAATTCAAGATCGTATTAGCCGTAATGAACGTGTACTCGTGACAACATTAACGAAAAAAATGTCGGAAGATTTATCCGCTTATTTGAAGGAAATGGGCCTAAAAGTGGAATACTTACATTCAGAGATTAAGACGCTTGAACGTATTGAAATTATCCGTGAGCTACGGAAGGGCACATATGACGTCCTGATCGGCATTAATTTATTGCGTGAAGGGCTGGATATTCCTGAAGTTTCACTTGTGGCAATATTAGATGCCGATAAGGAAGGGTTCTTACGTTCAGAGCGCGCATTGATTCAAACAATTGGTCGTGCAGCTCGTAATGCCAATGGGCATGTTATTATGTTCGCCGATAATATGACTGATTCTATGAAGAAGGCCATTGAGGAAACGAAACGTCGTCGTACAATACAGAGGGCGTACAACGAGGAACACGGTATTACGCCGAAGACGATTGTCAAAAAGATTCCTGATATAATTCGTGCGACACAGGTAGCAGAAGAAGAGGAATCATATGTAACGAAGGCAACAAAAGGTAAGAAGTTGACGAAGCAAGAAAAAGAGAAATTACTTGCTTCACTTGAAATAGAAATGAAGGAAGCAGCTAAAGCACTTGATTTCGAACGTGCAGCTGAGCTGCGAGATACTATCTTTGAATTGAAGACAGAAGGGTGATCGGGCTTGTGAAAAATACAGAAATCGTCGTGCAGGGCGCACGTGCACATAATTTGAAAAATATTAACGTCACAATTCCGCGTGATCAATTAGTTGTGCTAACGGGCTTATCCGGTTCAGGAAAATCTTCGTTAGCATTTGACACGATTTATGCGGAGGGACAACGTCGTTATGTAGAGTCATTGTCTGCTTATGCTCGGCAATTTCTTGGACAGATGGATAAACCAGATGTGGATGCGATTGAAGGGCTGTCACCTGCCATATCGATTGATCAAAAAACGACGAGTCGAAATCCACGTTCAACTGTTGGAACAGTAACGGAAATATATGATTATTTACGGTTACTTTATGCGCGTATTGGTAAGCCAATTTGTCCGAATCATGGCATTGAAATTACCTCCCAAACAATTGAGCAGATGGTGGATCGCCTCTTGGTATACCCAGAACGCACGAAAATGCAGTTACTTGCGCCAATGATTTCAGGGCGCAAAGGAACTCATGTAAAGCTGCTAGAAGACTTGAAAAAACAAGGCTTTGTACGAGTACGTATTGATGGTGAATTACGTGATTTAGATGATGCAATAGATCTTGATAAAAACAAAAAGCATTCTATAGAGGTTGTCGTGGACCGTGTCGTCGTAAAAGAAGGTATCGCAGCACGGCTTAGTGATTCGCTTGAGACGGCACTTCGATTAGCGGAAGGGCGCGTGCTAGTCGATGTGATGGAACATGAAGAAATACTATTTAGTGAGCATCATGCATGTCCATTATGTGGCTTTTCAATCGGGGAGCTTGAACCGCGTATGTTTTCATTTAACAGTCCGTTCGGGGCGTGTACGAGTTGTGATGGTTTAGGTACGACGCAAGAGGTAGACCTTGACCTAGTTGTACCAGATTGGGACCGCTCGTTAATCGAGCATGCCATTGCCCCCTGGGAACCGACAAGTTCGCAATATTATCCGCAGCTATTAAAGGCGGTATGTGACCATTATGATATTCCGATGGACGTACCTGTGAAAGAACTACCGAAAGAGAAAATGGATAAGATTTTATTTGGCTCGGGAAAGGATAAAGTTCATTTCCATTATGAAAATGAGTTTGGAAATGTGCGTGATCAGATGATTGAGTTTGAGGGCGTTGTGCATAATGTAGAGCGTCGTTTTAAAGAGACAACTTCTGATTATGTACGTGAGCAAATGGAAAAGTACATGGCACAGCAAGACTGTCCATCCTGTAAAGGCTATCGCTTAAAACCAGAAACATTAGCTGTTAAAATTGCAGATAAGCATATTGGAGAAGTGACAAAGTACTCAATTCAAGATGCAGATACATTTTTCAAAGAGCTAAATTTATCTGAAAAGGATATGCAAATTGCTCGACTGGTATTGCGTGAAATTGAAGAACGTCTGGGTTTCTTAGTTAATGTAGGTTTAGATTATTTAACGCTAAGTCGTGCGGCAGGAACACTTTCAGGTGGGGAAGCACAACGAATTCGCTTAGCTACGCAGATAGGCTCTCGTTTAACTGGGGTACTTTATATATTGGATGAGCCGTCGATCGGATTACATCAGCGAGACAATGACCGTCTCATTAGTACACTCCAAAATATGCGTGATATTGGTAATACGCTAATTGTTGTTGAGCATGATGAAGATACAATGATGGCGGCCGATTATCTGATTGATGTAGGACCTGGGGCTGGTGTACATGGTGGTGAAATTGTTGCGGCAGGAACACCACAGGAAGTAATGGACAATCCTAAATCGTTGACGGGGCAATATTTAAGTGGTAAAAAGTTTATTCCATTACCAATTGAGCGCCGTAAACCAGATGGTCGTAAGTTATCGATTAAGGGAGCAAAAGAAAATAACCTACAAAACGTTAAAGTAGATATACCATTAGGTCTATTTGTTGCAGTGACAGGTGTTTCAGGCTCTGGTAAATCAACACTTATTAATGAAATTTTATATAAATCTTTGGCTCAGAAGCTTAACCGTTCAAAGGTAAAGCCAGGTGAACATAAAGAAGTAGTGGGTATGGAGGAACTTGAAAAAGTGATCGATATTGACCAGTCTCCAATTGGTCGAACACCACGTTCAAACCCTGCCACTTATACAGGTGTGTTTGATGATGTAAGAGATGTTTTTGCGACAACGAATGAAGCCAAAGTACGCGGCTATAAAAAAGGTCGTTTTAGCTTTAATGTGAAAGGTGGACGTTGTGAGGCGTGTCGAGGAGACGGCATTATTAAAATTGAAATGCATTTCCTACCAGATGTATATGTACCATGTGAGGTTTGTCATGGTAAGCGTTATAACCGTGAAACGCTTGAAGTGAAATATAAAGATAAAAGTATTGCTGATATTTTAGATATGACCATTGAAATTGCAGTAGTGTTCTTCGAAAATATTCCTAAAATCCAGCGGAAATTACAGACAATTGTGGATGTTGGGTTAGGCTATATGAAACTAGGACAACCTGCGACGACATTATCTGGTGGCGAGGCGCAACGCGTGAAACTGGCTTCAGAGCTACATCGTCGTTCCACAGGTAAATCATTCTATATTTTAGATGAGCCGACTACGGGTTTACATGCCGACGATATTGCACGTTTACTGATCGTCTTGCAACGACTCGTTGAAAATGGAGACTCGGTCCTAGTGATTGAGCACAATTTAGATGTTATTAAAACTGCCGATTACATTATCGATTTAGGTCCAGAAGGTGGCGATAAAGGCGGTATGATCGTCGCTACAGGTACACCAGAAGAAGTAGTGGAAGTAAAGGGCTCTTATACAGGGAAGTACTTAAAACCAATTTTAGTGCGTGATCGAATGCGTATGGAAGCCATTTTAGCCGAAGCTTCCAAATAAAATTTCCGATGCCTTAAGCCCTCACAGATGCTTAGTATCTATGAGGCTTGTGGATCACCCGTGAAAAAGCAGCGAATTTTTTCAATATCATGCCATACTTTTTTCATTTTTGAGGTGAAACCTTTCATAAAATGATACGTATAAATAGTATAACGAACTGAGGGAGGCTATTAGATTTATGCAAAATGAACGTCAACGAATTTTAGAACTTGTGGAAAAAGGAATTATTACAGCGCAAGAGGCGATTACATTATTAGAAGCATTAGAGCAACCTAGCAAGTCCACTCAAAATGTTATGAATGATGTGTTGAATCAAGAACAACAATCTTCTACAGAAAAAGAGTCTATCTTTAACGAAGCACCAAAAGAGGAGCAAAAGAAAGATACAGATTTTATGAAGTATTTCCAAGATGAAATGCAAGATTTCCGTAAAGATTTATCGCAAATTGGCTCACTCTTTATGGATATGATGAATACCGCAGTAAAAAAGGTGAAGGAATTTGATGTTTCCTCTCCATTCGGCGATAAGTTTGAATTTACACATACCGAAGAGTTTGCAGCTGCAAATGTACAAAATGTAATCGTGGAATTACCAAATGGTAATTTTGCATTAGAGCCTGGTGAAGGTGATAGTTTCCAAGTTATTTGTAAAGTGAAGGCACCTCTTATTAATGAGAGTGAAGAAGAAACACGCGCTCATTTTCTAGAGCAATTTGTTGTGAAAGGTGATTTAGATTCACTACGAATTTTAAGCCAATTAAAACTTGTACAGGTGAATGTAAAAGTACTTGTACCTAAGGAAAAGTTAGAAAAATTGTCTGTGCGTTTGATGAACGGTAGTGTAACCTTACAAGATATCGAGCTAGAGCAATTAAAAGTAAAGACACTAAATGGTGCAATTAAAGGCGCTAAGTTAAATTTTACTAAAGCAGAGGTTGATTCTTCAAACGGTTCGATTGAATTAACAGATGTTCGCGGTAAAGATTTAGAAGCCGAAACATTAAATGGTCGCGTCTATTTAGATGGCGCATTGGATGAAGTAGAAGCAAAATCGGTGAATGGACATGTTGTAGTGACGACTTGCTCAAGTAATTCATCAAAAATTAAAGCGCAAACTGTTGCAGGTGCAGTTGAATTATATGTGCCTCGCACGATGTCATTAAGCGGTAAAATTGTGACGAATTTTGGTAAGGTAGATGTTGGTATTCAAGATGTTTCAAAAATTGAATCACAGGATCAATTTTTATCAAAAGTAGTACGTTTTGATAAAGAAGTAGAGAATGCAAACCGTCTATTTATCGAAGGCGAATCTAAAACGGGTGCAGTTTTAGTCCGTTATACTACTACTGACGAGCAGCAAGTTTAAAAATAGAAAGCATTCAGGCTATTAGTAAATATAGCTTGGATGCTTTTTTGTGTTTCACGTCGAATACACATAAAACAGGAATCGACTCAAATACTTTGAAGCGATTCCTGTTTTATGTTGCCGTCGTTTTTAAAATACTCTTGTATAATCTTGGACAATAAAATATTTAAATGGCAGCAACTTCCAAGGAATGAAATGAAACTGTAATAAAAAAACATAGATTGAGTGCTATAATAGAAAAAGAAATACATCTTACATTTGTAAGAGGTTTAGGTGGTTTAGATATGATAGAAATGAAAAATGTGACAAAGAAGTACCCGAATGGTGTCGTTGCGACAAATGGCATTTCGGTTAACATAAAGCAAGGTGAGTTTGTCTATGTTGTTGGTCCAAGTGGTGCAGGTAAATCGACATTTATCAAATTGATGTATCGTGAGGAAAAAGCGACTTCAGGCGAAATTATTGTAAATGGTATTGACTTGGCGTCATTGAAAAGTAAAAAAGTACCTTTCTTGCGCCGACAACTTGGTGTTGTTTTCCAGGATTTCAAATTACTCCCACGTTTGAATGTCTATGAAAATGTGGCATTCGCTTTAGAAGTAATTGAAGAAGAACCAGTAGAAATCCGTCGTCGTGTAATGGAAGTTCTAGATTTGGTAGGGCTCAAACATAAGGCGAGAATGTTCCCGAATGAACTTTCAGGTGGGGAACAGCAACGTGTTTCCATTGCGCGCTCCATTGTTAATGTACCAAAAGTGGTTATTGCAGATGAGCCAACTGGGAATCTAGACCCTGAGACATCTTGGGAAATTATGAACTTATTTGAAGAAATTAATGCACGGGGTACAACAATTGTGATGGCGACCCATAACCGTGAAATCGTGAATACGATTCGCCGCCGGGTAATTGCAATTGAAGGCGGAATGATTGTCCGTGATGAACACGGAGGTGATTACGGCTATGAAATTTAATACGATAAAACGTCACTTCCGAGAAAGTTTTAAATCGCTTGGTCGTAATAGTTGGATGACGATTGCCTCGGTGAGTGCAGTTACAGTTACATTGATACTTGTAGGCGTTTTTGCGCTTATTATGATGAACTTAAATAAAGTAGCGTCAGATTTAGAAAATGACGTTGAAATCAAAGTTTTAATTGATGAAACGGCGGATGAAGCCACTGAAAAAGAGCTACTCAAGAAAATTGAGAAGTTGCCGGATGTCGAAGAGATGACTTATTCGACAAAGGAAAATGAGTTAACGAAATTAGTAAAAGACTTTGGCGATGACTTTAAGTTATTTGAGCAAAGGAACCCATTACGTAATGTAATTTATGTGAAGGCAACTGATCCACAGCAGACAGCAACTGTCGCAAAGACAATTGACAAATATGAGTATACATATGACGTTATGTATGGTGAAGGTAAGGTAGAGAAACTTTTCAACTTCTTAAACATTAGTCGTAATGTAGGGCTTGTGCTGATTTTAGGGTTACTATTCACGGCAATTTTCCTAATTTCCAATACCATTCGAATTACAATTATTGCACGTCGTGATGAAATTGAAATTATGAAACTTGTTGGGGCAACGAATTCATTTGTGCGTATTCCATTTTTATTAGAAGGTATGTGGCTCGGAATTTTAGGTTCTATTATTCCGATTGCGGTTGTCGCAACCCTTTACCACAATGTATATAAGATTATTGCACCACGTTTAAAAGGGGAGCTTGTTCAATTACTCGATTTCTCACCACTGGTGTACCAAGTAAGCGGTCTACTACTACTCATTGGTGTACTTATCGGTATTTGGGGAAGTTTCATGTCAGTACGTAAATTTTTAAAAATTTAACTTGATTCAAAGTGTTTAACAACGGTGAATAAAGTTTAAGGCGTGTTTTGTGGTTTATTGAATCGTCAGCCACTACTCATGTCGCCTTAAGTGAAATATAGAATTAATAGTCGAAGGGGAGTTCAATCGGTGAAAAGTATGGCAAAAAACTCTATGAAAATATTTGCAGCAGTGACTGCACTATTCCTTTTTATCCAAACTCCATCAGCGTATGCAACTAGTTTATCGGATTTAAAAGATGAGAAAAAACAAGTCGAAACAAAAAAAAATGAATTAAATTCTTCAATCAGCAATAAAACAAGTGCAATTAGTGTGAATGAAGACAAGCAACAAAAACTATTAGATCAAATTCAAACGCTAAACGCTGAAATCGACAAAACAAATAGTAATATAAAAAATGTATTAGCGGATATTCAAACTACAAACGAAGAGATTAAAGCATTAGAAGAATCGATCAAGGAGCTTATGCGTAAAATTGAAGAGCGCGATGTATTATTACAGGAACGTGCTCGTGCGATTCAAGCGGGTGGTTCTGTCAGCTATTTAGATGTCTTACTTGGTTCAAATAGCTTTGTAGATTTCATCGACCGCTTCTCAGCTGTTAATGCTTTGCTTGAAGCAGATCGTCAAATTATACGTGACCAAAAAGCAGATAAAGAAACATTAGAAGAACAGAAACAAGTACTTGAAAACAAACGACAAAAGCTTGAAGAGAACAAAGAAGAGCTTGAGCGTTTAAAATCTTCATTAGATGGACAAAAAGCACAGAAAAACACATTAGTCGATCAATTAGAAAAAGAGCAAGAAAAGCTGAAATCTGAAAAAGTATTACTTGAAAAAGAATATTCAGAGGCACTTGAGGTTAGTGCAGAATTACAACAACAAATTATTTCAGAACAAAATCGTTTAGCCGAAGTTGCACGTCAACAAGAAGCAAAACGTAAAGCAGCTGCAGCAGCAGCGGCGGCGGCTGCTGCAAATTCTGGCGGTTCATCTGGCGGTTCATCTGGCTCTTCAACAGTCAATGCACCACAATCTAATGGTACATGGATTAAACCAACAAACGGCCGTTTAACATCACCATATGGTTGGCGTAATATTGGGGCTGGCCCAGAATTCCACTACGGAGTGGACCTTGCCAACAAAACTGGGACGCCTATTTGGGCAGCTGCTGACGGTGTCGTTTCTTATGCTGCACCACTTAGCTCATATGGCAATGTAGTTATTCTTACACATTCTATTGATGGTCAAATTTATACAACAGTTTATGCACACTTAAGTGCATTCAACGTTAGTGTTGGAACAGAAGTGACACAAGGGCAGCAAATTGCCGCGATGGGTAGTACTGGACGTTCAACTGGTCCACACTTACACTTTGAAGTGCATATTGGTTCTTGGCAGGGACAAGCAGCTGGTAGTGTAAACCCGCTAAAATATATTCCTTTGTAAAATTTAATGAAAGAGGCTGGGACAAAAGAGAAAAAGTGTTAGATTGACTGATGTCGATCTAACACTTTTTTGATGTAAGCGTTGATGTCAGCTACGGCGGACGCTTTCCGGGGGGCGTGGCCTGAGCCTGTAGTCTCAGACGTCACGCTAATCTCCCAGGAGTCGCCGCCTTCGCTACCATCAACTAGTGCTCTCTTCTAAATTTTATTTATTTCAAAAGGAAGAAATTATAAATTTCGTCAAGTTATGGTAAAGGAAAATATACGCAGTAGGGTATTTATCAAGTAGTTTGCTCAAAAAATAAGCAGTATCTGATTGTTTAAGACGGTTTTTTGAACACGCTGTGAAATTAAGTGTTGAAAAAGTATTGTATGCTATGCTAATGCTATCTATTTTTCATGGAGGATTTGTAGGGTGGTCAATACAGAGTGGTTTTCGATTCGTACATTAACATTACCAGCAACAGCTATCGCTTTATTGGCCGCATTTTTCATTGTGTGGCTTGTTTTACGTATGCAGTTTTCAAAGAAATGGTCGGGGGTATATGCTGACGCAATCTTTACCTTTATTATTGTCTGGAAATTCAGCTTAATTATTACGGACTTTAATGCCGTGCTTGCACAGCCATTTGCACTTGTTTATTTTAATGGAGGAACATTGGGCGTCTACTTTGGTGCTATTACTGTGTTACTTCAGCTTTTATGGAAGCGACAAAAGTTACAATTTGATGCACAAGGAGTATCGGCGAGCGTTTGGGCAATCATCTTAACGCAATCCATTTATCAATGGTTCGTGGTATTATTAAATGACAATTCAATTAATAGTGAAGTTATTACGTTAATAGTGCTAAGTATACTAACGCTTTTCATACTATGGAAAATAACAGCTCCTATTAGAGCAATCATAATTTATACAGTTGGGTATCTAATTGTTGCTACTCTTCAGCCACAGGGATTATGGCAACCGGCTGTTGGGGTGAGCGTCCTATTACTTATGCTAGGCCTCGGAATTCAACGGGTAGGGGGAAAAAAATGAAAAAAAATATTGGATTGCTTGTTGTCGTGTTGTTAGTGGCCGGGATGATTGGTACATACGTCAAACAGCAAATAGATAAGGACCGCGAGATTGATGCCGCTTCCTTAGGAAAAGAAACAGAGCAACGAGAAATTGGCTTAAAAAAAGGGGACACACCCCCTGATTTCACATTAACAACTTTGGATGGTGATGAGGTCACTTTAAGCGACCTACGTGGAAAAAAAGTAGTGCTTAATTTTTGGGCAACATGGTGTCCGCCTTGTAAAGCAGAGATGCCTCATATGCAAAATTATTATGACCAATATGCCAAGAAGGAAAATGTAGAAATTTTGGCTGTCAATTTAACATCGGCTGAGCGAGATGTTACCGAAGCTGCTAAAATTGAGACAATTACTACCTTTAAGGATAGTTATGAATTAACATTTCCAATCTTACTCGATAAGGAAAATAATGCGGGTTTTGATTATCAAATTTTAACGATTCCAACGACTTATTTTATTGACTCAAGTGGACATATTCAGCGTACCATTCAAGGGCCAATGGATGTGGATATGCTAAAGGACTATGTAGAAGCACTAGACTAATAAGCACTAGAAGATGTCTCAAAAGGAAGAATACTTTTGGGGCATCTTTTGTTTTAAGTAGAATAACAATCGACGTCATTGAACCTAGTGTTTGGAAGCCGCTTTGCTTTCAATCTAGAAAATAAAAGTTGCCACAAATGATTTTGGGGCAACTTTACTTTGTATGTTTGAAAAAGAATATTCATACAGTAAAGAGACAGAGGAGGGAAGGTTTGCGCAAAATTACGGCAGGTGTCGGCGTACTTATCAGTAGTTTATTGGTAGGTAGTGGATTTTACTTTGACTGGTTTAATGGTGCGGAGAAAAAGGAGCAAGTGACAGAGGTCGAATCGATAAATGAAGCAATACATTTAATTGAGGAACAATCCGTATACAGTACAAAAAAGGATGCATTAGTGGAAGGGGCTCTTCGAGGCATGGCGGATGCGATAAAAGACCCTTATAGTACCTATTATTCGAAGGAAGAGGCCGAGCAACATCGGCAAATGCTAGCTGAGGAAAGAGTTGGCATTGGTATTGAACTATCGGAAAATAAGGGGAAATTTATCGTTGTGTCTCCTGTTCGTTCGTCCCCTGCAGAAAAAGCAGGAATGCGTTCTCTCGATGAAATTGTACAAGTTGATGGTGTACGGATAGACGGTAAGACGATGAGTGAATTAATGCAATTGATTCAAGGTGAAAAAGGTACAAAGATTACGATAGTGGTCTATCGTCCAAGTGAAGATAAGCATATTAAAATGACCATTGAGCGTGCCGCAATTTCCAATAAAACTGTAGCAAGTGAAGTAGTAATGGTAGAAGATACTGCAATTGGTTATGTAGAAATCTCGCTATTCGGTGAGAAAACTGCTAATGAGTGGGTTGCAGAAACAAGTAAATTACTGCGTAAAGATATAGAGGGGCTTGTTGTGGATGTCCGTGATAATCCGGGGGGTTATTTACATAGCGTGGCAGCGCTACTGAGTACGGTGTTAGAAAATGGTAAGGTGTTTGCGTATATGCAAAATGCTGAAGGTGCTATGGAACCATTAAAGACAGAATCGAAAAGTTTTGATGAAAAATATTTGCAAACAATGAATAAAATACCGATTGTTATTTTGCAAAATCAAGGCAGTGCATCGGCAAGTGAGGTACTGAGTGGTGCGTTAAAAAGCTGGGATCGTGCTTCCATTGTCGGTGTGAAAAGTTTTGGTAAAGGCACAGTGCAGGAATCTTGGGCACTTTCAAATGGAGGAGAACTTAAACTATCAACAAATAAATGGCTGACACCAAAACGTGAATGGATTCATGGGCAAGGGATTGAAGCTGGTTTAGTCATTGAACAAAATGAATTATTTGCACTGCAATTGCATCCATTAACAGGACAATTTAAAGTAGGAGATATGAGTGAAGAAATTGCTTATACACAAAAAGCTTTACAAAAATTAGGTTATCAGATTGTTCGATTGGACGGTTATTTAGATGAAGCGACAGACGAAGCTGTAAAACTTTATCGTAAGCAAAAGAAGTTACAGAAATCAGAGAATGATGTTTCTATGGATACAGCCTTTTTTAATAGCTTAAATGAAACATTAAAAAACTATAAAGAAAATCGCACAAATGATGTGCAATTCCAGATGGCAACAAGCTTTTTATTGCATAATATTGAACAATAGACATTGTATATCTAGTAAATATGATGGGAATACGAAGCTTTCTACTAGTTTGTACTACGCAAGAGTGTGGTCCTTTGATACAATGAATGCATAGTAATCGAGATAGAAATGGCGGGTGTCTGTATGGCTAGTAATATTTTAATAGAATTTGTAACAGCGATTGGCCGCTTTTTACTGAACCCAGTAATATATATAGCAATTTTAGTAGCTATCTTATTAGGATATAGTCGTGTAAAGCAGGAGCGTAAATTTTTTCATAGACGTATTATTTGGGGCTGGACAGAGTTAGTAGGGCAATGGAAACGTGGATGGTCTTATGCGCTAATCATTTCAATTATAAGTGTTGGGGTGGGCTTGACAGTACCAAAAACATTTTTACTTGTCTTGGTAGTATGCTCTGCACTGGCGCTCTTGCTGTTTTTCATCCGTTCACTGTCACCCATTTATACAATGGGGCTTGCAACTCTGGCAACATGGGCTATGTATCAATACAATTGGTCGTTTACATGGTGGAAAGTTTCGCTAGAGGGTACGGATTTATTTGAAGGTGCAATTGTAACAATCACGATTATAAGTGGATTGTGTGTGATTGCTGAAGGTATGCTGATTCGTCGAACATCTACAATGGTGACAACGCCACGTGTTGAAAAGACGAAGCGTGGAATGCAGGCTATTGTGTATCGCACGAGAAACCTATGGGTGCTACCGATACTCTTTATAATGCCTGGTGATATCATTTCGCCAGTCCTTCCATATTGGCCACAATTCACATTGGGTGAAAGTACATTTGCATTTGTATTATTTCCAGTAGTTATCGGATTTTCAAAGCTTTCAAGAAAAGAATTGCCAGTTTTACAATTACCGAGAATTGGGCGCTCCGTATTATTGTTAGGGCAGCTTATATTAATAGGCGGACTTGCTTCATTCTTTGAGCCTCTCGTTGGCTTCATCACCCTTGCAGTAGGCGTCATCATTCGTCTTATTATTGCAATATATAATGCGATGCAGGACAAGACGGAGATTTATGCGGTTGCCCCAAGCTCGAAGGGGGCAGTCATTGCGGCAGTCCTACCGGATTCACCAGCAGAGAAAATGGGTTTACTTGCAGGGGAATGTATTCGTAAAGTAAATGGGCGTTCCATCTATACAGAAAACGAATTATATGAGGCTTTACAATTAAATGCGGCCCATTGTCGTTTAGAGGTACTTGATCGTAACAATGAGATACGTCTAACGCAGCATGTAATTTACAGCAATGATCATTACCGTATTGGTCTATTGTTAGCGGAGCAGAGAGATGTATGATAGATGTTTTTGGAAAAATGATGTTGGCGTTATTTTTACCTGCATTATTAGTGTTATTGTTTACACGAATTACGTATAACCGTTATGTGGCTCTTTTATTAGCAATTGCACTCATTGCAGCATCGGTTTATGCAGGTTATACTTCGCCGCCAATTATTTTCGTTGTAGATGCATTATCGTTAACGGTAGGCTTTTGGCTCGCAAGTCGCATGCAAAAAAAATAGCCTCATCATCAAAAGTTGGGGATGACATTTGTTAAAATGTATGCCATTTATACTGCATTAACTAGGTGGTGGATCAACTGACCGTAAAAGACCGATTGGTTCGGGGCAACAAATGTTTTATGTGCGAAAGCGCAGCGGCAGCGACAGGATGTTGGTCACACAAGCTTTTTTACAGGATGTGAAGGTTTTAGCTTGTGTTCCTCTATTTAATGTGGAAGATGAAGAAAGCCCCGACTGATTGAAGTTTCACTTTATATAAGTTGATTGGAGTGGAGGCTGGCCGACTCCTTGGGGATCAGCGTCACAGATGAGACCCTGGAGCGGCTCATCGGACGCCACCAGGAAAGCGCCCAGCCGGAACGGAAATCAACCCCACGCTATGGTGATGAGCCAAAAATAAGGTACTTAGCAGACAAAAATCTGCCAAGTACCTTTTTACATGAAGAATCTTACCGCTGCCATAATAACAACCCCGGCAACAACCGTAATGGACAAACTTTTTGTGACAAGTGCAATAATAAGTGTTGGCACAAATGTTATAAATACAGGCCAGTCGAGTGTTACAAAACTTCTACTTTCTGTGTCCAATAAATTTTCGAAGACTAGGGCACTTAAAATACAGACAGGAATGAAGCTAAGCCATTTTAATACGACATCCGGCAACTTCACACTGCGTACAAACATAAATGGAATAATACGGGGTAACCAGGTTACAAGTGCACAACCGATGATAAGCCACACCATTGAAGCTGTTGTTGTCATTTATCTGTCACCACCCCAATTGTTGCTACAATTAATGTTGCTAGAAGCACTGCTACGTGAGAAGGTACTATATAGGCTAAGCCATACATACTAACCGCCATATATCCGATTAACATCAAGTAGTGCATAATCTTATTTTTACTGACGCTACTAAGCTGCAGAACAAGTAAAGCGACAAACATGGCAATCAATGCAAAGTCTAAGCCCCATTTCTCAGGATTTGCTACCCATTGCCCTAAAAAAGCACCGGCAACACAGGACAAAATCCAAAATGAATAGGCGGTAATATTTAGTCCATCCATCCATTTTCCATATAATTTGCCGTTTTGCATTTGTTTCGTGACTGCCACACCAAATGTTTCATCAGTCAATAATGTACCGAATCCAACATTTCGTAACATAGAATAACGAGTAAATTGAGGCGCTAAAGTTAAACTCATTAATAAATGGCGTAAATTTACCACAAAAATGGTTACAATGATGGCAGAAGCAGGACTACTAGTTAAGAGCAGTGCACAAAAAATAAATTGTGCAGAACCTGCATAAACGAGTATTGTTAATAGTGCGATTTCAAGTACAGACAAACCTGAAGCGGAACCTACAACACCGAAAGCAAGTCCTATACTAATATAACCGAGTAAGGTAGGAACACAGTCCTTGACTCCTTGTAAAAAGCTGTTGTCTGTAGAGGTAGTGGACTTATCGTGAAGTTCTGTTGTACTTGTCATAAATAGATCATCCTTTCGAAAAAAAATCCATGTATACTAATAATGTAATGTTGGAATAGTTAGATAGTTCAGGTATGTCTATTAAAGTATACATATGTCTTATAAAATAAACAATAGGGAATGGTGAGTTAAGTTGGAACAAATGAGTCGTAATTTAGCATTTCAATTAAAGAAAATACGGCAACAAAGAAGTGTAAGCCTAGACGATGTTGCCAAAGCAACGGGAGTTAGTAAGGCACAGCTAGCTCAAATTGAAAAAGGTGAATCCAATCCGACCGTATCAACTATCTGGAAAATAGCTGCTGGCTTACGGATTTCATTTTCTTCACTATTGCAACCCCCAACTGCCCATTTTATGAAATTTAGTAGTAAGGATGCGCCACGCGTCGATGAGGACGAGGGACGCTATCGCGTGTACTCCATCATACCTTACGATCCAGAGCGAGGCTGGGAGTTCTACAAGATTGAAATGGAGCCTGGAGCGTGCAGTAGGAGTGAAGCGCACACAGAAGGGGTAGAGGAAACCGTAACAGTTATTCAAGGACAAGCTGTTATTTCTGCTGGAGAAATGCATGAACAATTAGTAGAAGGGGAAACACTGGTATTCTCGGGGCATCAAGTACACGAATATAAAAATACATCGAAAGAACTGACAATTTTACATTTAATTTTGCAATACAAATAGAGGTGTCTATATTGAGTGAATGGTTTACTGTAGAAAATATTGAGCATGTTGCAGCGCAGTATCGAACATTTGGTCCGTTGATAGGTTTGTTATTGCCTTTTATCGAGGCATTTTTGCCGTTTTTGCCATTGGTTGTATTCGTCGTAGCAAATGCAAGTGCATTTGGTTTATGGTTGGGTTTTTTATTGTCTTGGCTTGGCTCAGCGGCGGGCTCGTATGTCATTTTTTTACTCGTCCGTCATTTTGGCAAGCATCCAAAGTTCCGTTTTATAACGGGCAGTAAAAAGGTGAAAAAACTTATTCAATGGGTAGATATGAATGGAATTAGCCCGTTGTTTGTATTGCTGTGTTTTCCCTTTACACCTTCTGTCATTGTCAATGTAGTAGCCGGATTATCTCACATTCATAAAAAATACTACCTAATAGTGCTGTTAGCAGGTAAATTCGTCATGATTTTAGGAATGAGTGTGCTTGGCTATGATTTAAAATCGTTACTGACAAGTCCTGTACGATTAATAGTTGCTGGTATTGCGATTGTCGTACTGTGGTGGATTGGAAAACTGATAGAGAAGCGATTGAATGCCCGGGTGGAAAGAGATTTGAAGCGAATGCGAAAATTGCCGAAAAATGAATAATCATGCGAGTTGAATATACACATCTAGCCCCTTGTATCATGTAAAATGGTAGAAGGGTCTTTTTAATTTAAATCATATAGCCTTAGGCGGGTTTCACAAAAATTGAGGCGGTAGTAACACTAATGCCAAGGCATCTTGATTTATAGAATAAAGTTAGGGGGAAAAGTGAATGACATTACGTATTGTTTCAGGACGTGCTGGTACAGGAAAATCAGCGTTTATTCATAAAGAGATTGTCGAGCAGTTAAGTTCAGATCCGTTAGGCTATCCGATTTTTATTATCGTACCTGACCAAATGTCTTATTCAACGGAGTATGAGCTCACAAATAAACATGGCTTGCAGGGTTTAATCCGGGCGCAGGTTATGACGTTTAAACGTTTGGCATGGCTTGTGCTACAGGAAACAGGTGGTATTGCTCGTAAAGAAGTTAACGGCTACGGCTATCGGATGCTCATTCGCAAACTACTAGAGGAGCAAAAAAGCGAATTCTCGTTATTTCGACAAGCTGCTGGAAAGAGGGGCTTTACGGAAGAAATTGAAACTTTACTACGTGAATTTAGCCGCTATAGTGTGAATAGTACGGTGTTGTCTGAGGTGGCTGCATCTTTGAAGGCTATTGATGCACCGAATACATTGCAGGCGAAAGCCAATGACCTACAAATTGTCTTGCAAGCTTTAGAGGCACGACTTGGCACGACTTATGTCGATAGTGAGGGCTATTATCCGATTTTAACGGAACAACTGAAACATTCAGAGACCATGAATCAAGCAACGATTTATATAGATGGCTTTACAGCATTTACAGTAAGAGAGTTAGAGCTTGTACAAGAACTGCTAAAGGTGACGAAGCACGTAACAGTAGTTCTACCTTTTGACCATGAAGACGAAGCTAAAGATGAGCAGGCACTTTTTAATGAAGCAGCGACAACCAATCAGCGTCTTCTTGATATTGCACAAGAGGAAGGGATTGAGGTTGAAGCACCATTACATTTTATCAAAACGCATCGTTTTCTATCCGAAGATTTGCGTCATGTGGAAGCAGAATTTACAGAAATGGTGCCACATACGAAAAAAACAGATGGAGATGTAGTGGTCTTAGAGGCTTCGAATCGTCGGGCTGAAATCCATGCCATTGCCCGGGAAATAACAAAACTGACAAGGCAGGAAGATTATCGTTATCAGGATATTGTGCTGCTCTATCGACAGGCAGATGTATATGATCCACTGATTTCAACAATTTTCCAGCAGTATGATATTCCTATATTTACGAATACGAAAAAGACAATGTTACATCATCCTTTAATTGAATTTAGTCGTTCGGCTTTAGAGGTTGTTACCACTAATTGGAAATACGAACCTGTTTTTCGTAGCGTAAAAACAGATTTATTTTTCCCTTTACATGCTGAGCGAAGTGTTTGGCGTGAACGAGCGGATCGTTTAGAAAATTACTGTTTGGCACAAGGAATTTACGGTGAACGCTGGTTTGAGGAATCACGCTGGTTTTATAAAAAATATCGAGGCCTTGAATTCCATTCGCGTATACAAACCGACGAAGAACGTGCGATGCAGGCAGAAATCGAGGCAATTCGAGATGAGATACGACAACCATTAAAAGATTTTCAGGATAAGCTTATACGAGCGAAAACAGGAAGAGCTGTAGCGACTGCATTATTTGAGCTGATTGAAGCCGTACAAGTATATGACAAGCTTCAGTCTATGAAAGACAGAGAGTTAGACAGAGGAGATGCACTTGCAGCAAGTGAGCATAATCAGGCATGGAACGAATGGGTTGCAGTGTTGGATCAGTTTGTTTACATGTTTGGCGAGCAGGAGATGTCTGTCGAAGAAGCAGCGAAAATCTTAGATGAGGGCTTTGATACATTAGAATTCTCTCGTATCCCACCTACACTTGATGAAGTGATGGTGGCAACAGTCGATTTAGCACGATTATCAGACATAAAGATTGCTTTTGTTCTAGGCATGAATGACAGCATTTATCCAACACGAATGGATTATGAAGGATTACTGTCAGATACGGAACGTGAATGGTTTTCCCAGATTGGCTACGAACTTGCACCGACCTCAAAAAATCGATTACTGCAGGAGAATTTCCTATTATATCGAGCTTTGACAACTCCTTCTGACAAGTTATATATGACATATCCGACGGCAGATGAAGAGGGCAAGGCATTATTATCATCTTTATATATAAAACGAATCATTGGCAATGACAAAACGGAGGGTCTCTTAAGTGGCATAACCATTCAACGTGTCGTCATTGATCCTATTGAATTATTAGATGATAATGTGCTGCCTTATTTACGTCATCCAAGAACAGCATTAGCACATTTGATGGTGCAGTTACGTCAGGCAGAACATAGCCGTGAGCTTGCACCTGAATGGCTGGCTTTACAGAAGTTTTATGAGCAGGATCCATACTGGTCATTAGTATTAGACCGAGTAATGCAACCAATCACACAGAAAAATGAAGCAGAACCTTTAGAAAATTATATTACACAAGAGTTATATGGCAAACGATTAACATCGAGTGTGTCGCGTGTGGAAAAATATTTTCGCTGTCCGTTTTCCCATTTCACAACGTATGGCTTGCGTTTAGAAGAACGTGCTGAATACCGCTTAGAAACATTTGCAATGGGCGATTTATTCCATGAAGCACTAAAATGGATAACAGAGGAGACACATCGCCAACAGCTTTCATGGATTCGTTTGACAAGGCAGCAAATTCAGCAGCTAGCACGACAGGCTGTTGAGCAGATTGTACCAGTATTTTCACATCAAATTTTATTATCCAATGCGCGTTACCGTTACATTCAGCGTAAGCTTATCCGCATTGTAGAACGCACAATGACTGCGCTAACCCAACATGCGAATGTCTCCCATTTTAAACCGATTGCCATTGAAGCATCATTTGGACCAGGGCAACATGAGCAGCTACCTGCGCTTGAAATTGATTTAGCAGGTGGAAAGAAAATGTTTATGCGCGGGCGCATTGATAGGGTTGATAGTGCATCATTTGATGATCGATCTTATTTACGGATTGTCGATTATAAGTCATCGAGCCGTGATTTAGATTTAAACGAGGTGTATCATGGGTTGTCATTACAAGTATTGACATATCTAGATGTGGCGATGGAAAATGCCTCATATTGGCTACCCGGAGATACTGAGCCAGCAGGGGTGTTATATGTTCATGTCCACAATCCGATGTTAAAGCTCGATAAGGATTTGAGCCACAGTGAAATTGAGGAAGATCGTTTAAAGCAATACAAAATGAAGGGCCTTCTCACAGAAAATCCACAAGCTATATTATCAATGGACGAGCAGCTTGAAGAAGCAAGTGGACATTCACAAATTATCCCTGTCTATATGAAAAAAGATGGTACCCCATCGGAATCTCAATCGCGCATTGTACCTGTGAATGATATGAAAAATATTCAACATTTTGTGCGCCGGAAGCATCAAGAGGCAGGAAATGGGATTTTAGCAGGCGATACTGCGATTAGCCCATTTAAATTAAAATCGAAAACGGCATGTGATTATTGTCAATTTGCTTCAGTCTGTCAATTTGATCCATCTGATGGTAAGCAAAATTATCGTCAGTTACCGCAAGCGAAACCGGTAGAGGTCGTAGATAAAATTCGTAAGGAGTTGAATTAGGATGGTGCAGCAAATACCTGTGAAGCCAGAGAATGTTACTTGGACAGACGATCAATGGAAGGCGATTTATGCAAGTGGACAGGATACACTTGTGTCAGCAGCAGCTGGTTCTGGGAAAACAGCGGTACTTATTAATCGCATGATTGAAAAGGTTGTAGCGAACGACAATCCTATCAATGTTGATGAGCTACTAGTCGTGACATTTACAAATGCTTCTGCTGCTGAAATGCGTCATCGTATGGCAGAGGCATTAGAAAAGGCGATCGCAGAAAATCCAACATCACAACATTTGCGGAGACAGTTAAGTCTTGTCAATAAGGCGCAAATTTCGACCCTACATTCCTTTTGTTTAGCCATTGTCAAACAATATGCGTACATGCTAGATATTGATCCGGGTTTCCGTATAGCGAATGAGGCAGAGGTAGCATTGCTACGAGATGATATCTTAGCGGACGTCTTAGAAGCTGCATACGATGTTGAAGATGAAGCTCAGGTTCATGCAGTCTATCGCCTTGTTGATAGTTTTACATCAGATCGTGATGATCAGGCTATTGAAACACTGATGAGCAAGCTTTATGATACATCTCGTGTTCATGCTGAGCCGCAAAAATGGCTATACAGTCTACCGAAAGCATATGAGTTAGCAGAGGATGTCACGATTGATGATCTAGAGATATCAAAATATGTGAAACTCACAGTGAAACATAGCCTTGAAGAAGCTTTTGTTTTAATTTCTGAAATGCGTGCGATTACGTTGCAGCCAGAAGGACCTGCACCTTATGCTGAAACCGCAGAAATTGATTTTGCGATGATTCAAGAGGGGATTCGTATTAGTCGTGAAGGAACATGGCAGGAGTTATTTGATTTCTTTTCGACGGTGAAGTGGACGACATTAAAGCGGGTGGCGAAGGATGCTTTAGTCGATGTGGATCTACAAGAACTGGCAAAGAAAAAGCGTGATGCAGCCAAAAAAATTATTAATAAGCTTAAAGAAACTTACTTTGTACGCACCCCAGCAAGGTTGCTTGAAGAAATTCGTCTCATGGCACCGACGATTGCCACATTGGTTGAGTTGACAAACGTGTTTAGTGAGCAATTCCGCAGGGCGAAGGTAGAGCGAGGAATTATTGATTTCTCTGACTTAGAGCATTTTGCTTTACAAATACTAACTGAAAATGTAGATGGAAAACTACAGCCATCTCCAGTTGCATTGGATTTAAAAAAGCGTTTTAAAGAAGTGCTTGTCGATGAATATCAAGATACAAATATGTTACAAGAAACGATTTTACAGCTAGTGAAAACCGGCGATGAGTTGGACGGCAATCTTTTTATGGTGGGTGACGTTAAGCAGAGTATTTACCGCTTCCGCCTAGCAGAGCCAAAGCTCTTTATGCAGAAATATGGTGAGTTTATTGAGCAACCTGATGGGACAGGTATGCGTATTGATTTGAATGCGAATTTCCGTAGTCGCAAGGAAGTACTGAACGCAACAAACTATGTTTTTGCGCAAATAATGGGAATCCGTGTTGGTGAAATACATTATGATGAAAATGCTTCATTAAAGCCTGCTGCACCTTATGATGCAAAGGAAGTTCCAGTGGAGTTGGTCGTTTTACATCCACCGCAAGAAGAAGACATCGATGACGAAGTAGAGGATATCGTCATCGAAGCGTCTGAACTAGAAGAACTAAAGAAATCGCAGTATGAGGCTCGTTTTATAATTGAACGCATACAGCAAATGATGGAAGATGGCACAACTGTATATGACACTAAAATGAAGACAGAACGTCCGTTAAAATATAGTGATATCGTTATTTTAATGCGCTCGATGACATGGTCGACGGATTTAGTGGAGGAATTTAAGCTCGCAGGAATTCCCCTCTATGCAGAATCATCAAAGGGTTATTTCGATGCGCTTGAGGTCATGATTATACTCAATACATTGAAAATCGTAGATAATCCCTATCAAGATATACCATTAGCCTCAGTATTACGTGCACCATTCGTGGGCTTAACAGAAAATGAGCTGGCAAAAATTCGTTTAGCCGAGCCCCAAGCGCCTTTTTATGATGCATTGAAACAGTTCATACGCAGCGAAGGTTATGGCGTACAGACTACTACTTTTGAAAAGCTTCAACGTTTTATGTTGGCATTTGAAAATTGGCGTGATTTAGCACGTCGTGGTTCACTGTCAGATTTAATTTGGAAGATTTACTTAGATACGCATTATTATGAAATGGTCGGAGCTATGCCCAATGGCAAGCAGCGTCAAGCAAATTTACGTGTCTTACATGATCGTGCGTTAATGTATGAGAAAACGGCATTTCGAGGTCTATTCCGCTTCCTACGTTTTATTGACCGCATGCGCACACGTGGCGATGATTTAGGAACAGCGAAATCTATGGGTGAAAAGGATGATGTCGTGCGCCTTGTGACAATTCATTCATCCAAAGGACTAGAGTTCCCAGTCGTTTTTGTCGCAGGTATGGGCCGTCCATTTAATAAAATGGATTTCCACAATCCCTATTTATTTGACCAAGATTTTGGACTTGCTGTGAAAGCGATTGATCCAGAGGACCGTATTACTTATACCTCACTACCATTTTTAGCGATGAAAGAGAAAAAAGAGCTTGAAATGCGTGCTGAAGAAATGCGTGTGCTCTACGTAGCAATGACACGTGCGAAGGAGCGACTGATTTTAGTTGGCTCCGTAAAAAATTGGGAAAAAACGCTCGACAAGTGGCAGGACGCACAAAGTTTGCCTGTAGATGCCCCATTACAGGAATATTTACGTGCTCGTGCAAATTGTTATTTTGACTGGATAGGGCCTGCAGTGGCAAGACATGTGGATTTTGGCCCACTCTCTACAACGATGTATAAAGAGCGAGAGGATGCATCACATTGGTGGGTACGAGCGATCGAAACAAGTTGTTATATGTATGAAACAGTAGCTTTAGAGGATGATGTACAGCAAATGTTTGAAACCGTAGAGGATACAGCGCTACTTACGGAAATTTCTAGTCGTTTCCGGGCGCAGTACCCATTCCAAAGGTCTACACAAAAACACTCGAAAACATCAGTTAGTGAAATTAAACGCTTAGAAAATTTACAGCGTCAAGAAGAACCAGAGTACTTTTTTACGGTACCAAATAAGCAAAAGTCTGCGATTGCACCAAGGCCATCCTTCTTACAGGAAAAACAGATGACTGGCGCAGAAATTGGAACAGCTGTCCATACAATCATGCAACATGTACCACAGTATGGTTTTACGAATTTGCAAGAGGTTGAGAACTTTGTTGCTGATTTAGTGACCAAACAGCTATTAACTGAGGCAGAGGCGAAGGTCGTCCCATCAACGAAAATATTGCATTTCTTCACAACAGACATTGGCCAACGTTTAAAAAATGCGAAGCGAATTCGTAGAGAAATGCCGTTCACGATTAGTCGTGTGGATGAGGATGGTGACGCGCAAATCGTCCAAGGAATTATCGATTGTTTGTTTGAGGATGCAAATGGTGAATGGGTATTACTGGATTATAAGACAGACCGTATTCAATCACATTTTGCGGAGGAGCCAGCATTATCGAAGGAACTAGTAGGGCGCTATGGTGTACAATTACGAGTTTATAGTGAAGCCATTGAATCTATTTTGCATATGAAAGTGGACGTCAAAGTGTTGTACTTATTCGACATTGAAAGAGCATTATACGTATAAGGCAACCTTATCATGATGAAAACAGTCCATTATAAAAAAGTAATGGGCTGTCTTTTCACAATAGCGTAATATTAAGGGAAGTGTGTTTGAAAGAGGAGGCAATTTCGTGGATTTAAAACCAACAATGTTGCAGGAACGTATCGCAACATTAGATATTTTACGTGGGATTAGCTTACTAGGTATTTTACTCGTTAATATGTATGCCTTTTATTTGCCAATGCCACATATAGATTTGGCGTCTTGGTTTACGACACCATCTGATATGGTTTGGCAACAAAACTTAGATATTTACGTCCAAAGTAGCTTTTACCCATTATTTGCTATGTTGTTTGGCTATGGTCTAGCCATGCAATGGCAAAAAGCTCAAAGTCGTGAGCAAAACTTTTATGGTACTGGCTTACGGCGATTAGTTGTATTATTTATGTTTGGTCTTGTGCATGCGGTACTGATTTGGTGGGGCGATATATTAATGACTTATGCATTTTGTGGCGTCTTTTTACTGCTTCTTCTTCGTCTGCATCCAGTTTGGCTATTGTCTATAGGAATAATTATTAATGGTTTCATGCATGTTTTTATGTTGTTTATAGTAGGCTATATAAACTTTAATACGCAGATTGATTCGTATTTAAACATTACTGCGGTAGAAAAAGCGATAACGGCTTATGGTGCAGGTAATTGGCTAGACGCCTTTATGCAACGTTTATCAGACCTATCTGTACAGGCTGGGGTTGGTATGTGGATTGCTTCATTATTTACTATTTTACCGTATATGCTTATTGGAGCGGCAGCTTCTAAATGGCATTTAGTGGAGCGAGCAAAGGAGCTAAAATGGCTGTGGCTAGCATTAACGATAGTAGGACTGGCTTTAGGTATTTTTGTGAAGAGCATGCCAATTCTAAATACACGTACGTATTTACTTGAATACATAAAGGTGTATGTGGGAGGGCCAATTTTATCGGTTGGTTACATTGGACTGATTGTATTACTTTGCATGATTCCATTTGTACCAAAGTTGCTTCGTCCATTTGCCAAAATTGGTCGCATGTCTTTAACTATGTACATATTACAATCCATTATAGGGACATGCTTATTTTATCAATTTGGGTTTGGGTGGTATGGAAAAGTCAGCGTCGCAACAGGTGTATTAATTGCCATTGGCATAATTGTTGTACAAATGGTGTTCGCTGAAGTTTGGCTATCAAAATGGAAGCAGGGACCGATGGAAGCAATTTGGCGTAAATTAACATATAAAGTGAAACCCGGCGATACCAATTAGTTGTTATATACGTAGTAGTGTTTATATGCAGTGAAAAAAGTTATCGCAAAATTGAGGTAATTTAGATCATATTGTTGTATCATGTAGAAAAAAGAAGGAGCTCTTAAATCATGAAAATTTTATCATTTAAATTAGGTGGACATGTAAGTTTTGGACCGAAAGTAAAAAAAGAAGAAGCAGTATGGGATGTACTGGCTATTCAAAATGAACTTCAAGTTCTCCCTTCTTTTTCAAATTCAATCGTTGATGGCATTGCTTTAGGCTATGATTTTGTAGAACAGATTCGTAAATTAGTAGAGGCAGCTGAAAAATCAAAACGTGCGGATAGCTTCAAACGTGAATTTACAGTGATTGAATGGTTATCGCCAATTCCTCGTACACCAAAAAATATTATGTGTATCGGTAAAAACTATAATGAGCATGCAAAAGAAATGGGCGCAGAAGCAGCTCCAACAGATCTAATGGTATTTACAAAATCACCGACTGCTATCGCTGCTGACGGTCAAACGATTTCAATTCATGCAGACCTTTCATCCCAAATGGACTATGAAGGAGAGCTTGCAATCGTGATTGGTAAACGTGGTAAAAATATTCCTAAAAACTTAGCATACGATTACGTGTTTGGCTATACAATCGCCAACGACATTACAGCTCGTGATTTGCAAGATAAACATAAGCAATACTTCTTGGGCAAAAGCTTGGATGGAACTTGTCCACTTGGTCCATACCTTGTGACAAAAGATGAAATTCCAAATCCACAAGAGTTAACTGTCGTAACAAAAGTTAATGATGAAGTACGCCAAAACGGTACGACAAAAGATATGATGTTCTCTGTAGAAACATTGGTATCCATCCTATCTCAGCACGTGACATTAGAGCCAGGAGATGTTATTTTAACAGGTACGCCAGCGGGTGTAGGGAAAGGCATGAACCCACCACAATTTTTAAAAGCTGGTGATACTGTGAAGGTATCTATCCAAGGAATTGGAACATTAGTGAATCATTTCGAATAACTGTTCAAATCCGCGTGAGTATATACTCCGCGGATTTTTTTAGTAAATTTAGTGAACGCAATTGTAATATTTGAAACGATTTCCACCACATGATAGGATAGAGTTTGATAGAAAAAGAATGAGGTGGGGACACGAATGGATTTTTTAACAAATACAACACATCTACACATTACGACATGGGTAGTCGGTCTCGTAATCTTTTTTATTGCAGCACTTAGTGGCAAGCAATCTAAAGGCTTACATATGGCATTACGATTATTTTACATTTTAATCATCATTACTGGTGGTGCACTATTTATCCATACAATGGATTACGGGCAAGGTATGCTTTATGGCTTTAAATTTATCGCTGGTATTTTAGTCATCGGTATGATGGAAATGGTATTAGTTCGCCAAAAGAAAAACAAACCAACAGGCATGTTCTGGATTTTATTTGCAGTATTCTTATTCATTACACTGTTCTTAGGATTCAAATTACCAATGAACATTGATTTCCTAGCATAAATGCTCGTAAAGGTCGTGAAGTTTTCGCTTCACGGCTTTTTAGTGTTTAAAGGAAAGTACGCATCGCCCAATTAAAGTGATAGATTGCCTTAGGACGAGTGAAGAATGCAAGGTTAGCCGAAGAACGCTCGGGTCAACCGCAGAACCGCTCAGCTACAACTTACAATCGCTTGAGTGGGCCAAAGTGGAACTTAAATTAGCATAGAATAGAGCGTAGTTAGCGTTATGTGTCGCTTCTGTCTGCATAGATTAGACTGGGAAGATGGCTCAAGTTGACACCTTTTTGCCGTAATTCATTTTTCAATTTGGGAAAATATTTTGAAATGATAGCGACGTTACTGTTTTATTTGGTAAAATGACGATGGATTGGTTTGAAAGAGAGGGAATAAAAGTGAAATTTAAGAAGTGGATAAGTGCGACAGCTGCATCGCTTTTACTGGTGACTTCATTGTTAGGAACAACACCAGTGGTACTGGCAGACGAAGTACAAACAAGAACGATTGCACAAGAAAGCATCTATGATTTACTCGTTGACCGATTCTTTAATGGCTCGGGCACTAACGATTTTGATACCAATACGCAAGACCCTTCGAAATTTGCAGGTGGTGACTTCACTGGGCTACAAGATAAACTAAAATTTATCGGAGAGATGGGATATACGATTGTCTCCATTGGGACAATTTTCGCTACAGAAACGTATGATGGCTCGATGCCAACAAGCTATACATCATTAGAAGAGCATTTTGGCACAGCAGAAGAATTCCAAAGTGTTATCGAAGTCTATAAAGCGAATAATATGTCGGTTATGATTGACTTTCCTCTAAACAATGTGAGTGCAAATCATGAATGGGCAAAGGATGCAACAAAACAGGATTGGATTACCTCTACAAATAATGGACAAGTACAATGGGATTTGAAAAATAAAGATGTACAAAACGCCCTGATTGAGGCTGCAACAGAATTCGCCTCTACATATAATATCGGTGGTATGCGTTTAACAAATATTGCTGATGCTGATACAGCATTTATAAATGCGCTAATCGAGGCGTTAAAAGGCACGAAAGAATCGTTTTATGTCATTGCAAATGAAGAAAGTGATGCCAATTTTGATGCGAACTTCTCACCTGCAACGGCTGATATTTACCGTAATATTTTTAAAAATGTTGATATGGATTCATCAAAGCTAATGGACCCTTTTTCAGGCGAAAAACCAACGCAAATTATGATTGATTCCCTTCAAACGCATCGTTTTACATTTGACTCTGCGAATGAAAATATGTTCCCACCAACTCGCCTAAAAATGGCGTTGGGTGCTTTATTTATGTTGCCAGGTATACCAGTTGTGCAGTATGGTTCGGAAATTGCGATGAATGGGGAAGTGAAACCCGATACGCATCAATTGTACAATTTTAAAACTGATGAAGAGTTAATCGACTTTGTGAAAAATGTACAATCCTTACGCAATAAATCTGCCACAATACGCAATGGCGATTTTGAGGTTATTACAAATGAAAACGGTTTACTTGTATTTACACGAACTTCTGATGAAGAACAATGGGTCATCATGGTGAACAATACAGGTAAAACACAACGAGTTGATTTTACATCGGCTCAGCTTGGCGAAGGTAAAATGCTAAATGGTATTTTGCACGAAGAAAAAGTTCGTATTAATGAAAAAGACGTGTATCCAGTGATTTTAGACCGAGAAATGATTGAGATTTATCAAGTTAGAGAAGATAAAGGATTAAACCTTCCATACATGGTAGCACTTGGTTTAGTATGGCTACTATTTATAGGATTTGTAGTTGTGATTATTAAACGAGGTAAATCACGTCGTCAGGAACAAGACGCTATAAAATAACAAATAAAAATCCCTCCAGTTTGCCTTTTGGTCGGGCGTGGAGGGATTTTTACATTAAGCTTGGTAACTTTTATTTGTAAAGAAAATAGCAATTGTACCTGGTCCTACATGGGAGCCAATAACTGAACCAATCATTGTCATTTGAATAGCTTTCGGTGCGAATTTATCCTGGATGGCTGTTTTTACTTCGTTTGCAAAGACAGAGTCGTCACTATGGCTAATACCGACAATTTTATCGGAAAAATTACCACCGCGTTGTTGCATCAAATCTAGCATACGTGCAATGGCCTTCTTTCGTCCTCGTGATTTTTCAATTGGCACAAGCTTACCATCCTCAACATTTAATATCGGCTTAATACTAAGGAGTCCACCAAGAAATGCACTAGCTTTAGATACGCGACCACCCTTTGCTAGGTAGTCTAAATCTTCTACTGTAAAAAGATGCTCCATCTGTGAAGCAAGAGAGGTTAATTTTGTTTCAAGTTCTTGCAATGAGGCACCTGTATTGCGAAGTTGAACCGCTTCTTCAATCACTAAACCATGGCCGAAGGAAGCACATTTAGAATCAATGATCGTGAGCTTTAACGATGGATATTGTTCAAGTACTTGATTGCGAATCATCATAGCAGTACTATATGTACCTGATAATTCCGAAGAAAATGCGATATAAACGCCTTCTTCGTCGCTTTGTGCTAGTTCTTCAAAATGTTTAAGGAAGAGCTCTGGTGACACTTGTGACGTTTTTGGGTGGGCACCTTGTCGAATAGCATCGTAAATTTCCTTAGAATCAATTGCAATGACATCATCATATTCGCTGTCGTTTAAATGCACGCGTAATGGAAGTAGCACGACATCATTCTCTTCATAATAAGACTTCGGTAAATCACATCCACTATCAGTAAAAATTTTCATTATCTTGTCCCCCTAAATAAACTGTCTTCCTCCAAATTTAAACTGTAAAAAATGGAAAGTCAATTTGAACTTACTACTTAACTATGATAATTTCAAGCGTTCAATGAGTATTTTAGCAATACCATCTTCGTTATTGGTCGTAGTAATTTCATTGGCAATATTTTTTAAGGATGGGATGCCATTGCCCATAGCTACACCAATGCCTGCAAAATCAATCATTTCTAAATCATTATCTTCATCGCCAAAGGCAATAATACGCTCACGTGGGATACCTAAATCTTTAGCAACATGTGAGATACCTACGGCTTTATTTAAGCCACGACGGACAATCTCAATAATGTGTAGTGGTGCGCCCCAACGACGATGCTCGATTACCTCTGCATGAACTGCTTGTAAATGATCGCGAATAATCATAGAATTCGCTTCATTTGCTTGGATAAGTAGACTTGTCGGATTTTCTTGCAAATGTGTCGATAAATCACCGAGTGTAATTTTGGGGTTGCCCATATTAAAAATGTTTAAAATCCGGTCATGCTCTGTATGGACATAAATGTCATCCATCACCTCGGCGATAATATTTTCATATTCATAACTATTTACCGAATCAACGACATCTCGTACAACGCTTAAATCAATCGGTGTATGCATCGCGTGCCAAGCTATATTTTTAGGATGGTGAACGTAAGCACCATTAAAATTTACAATGGGCGTTGTAAGTCCAAGTTCATGGTAATAAATATCGCTAGCACGATAAGGACGACCTGTGGCAATCATCACCTGATGTCCTTGTTCTTTCGCCTGCAATAATGTTTTTTTAGTTTTCTTTGAAATTTGTTGTTGGTCCGTCAATAACGTCCCATCTAAATCTAAAACAATTAAATGCGGTTTCATAGCATGTTGCCCCTTTCCTATATGTTTGAATAGTATCTCTTTGTCACCTTCGCGTCAAAATTTTGTCATGTAGAAAAAAGTTTGCTAACATAAAAAGAAGAGACAAAAGTTGGGAGTGACAAAGATGTTCACAGAGAGAGAAGTGTGGGGAAATATTCCTTTATTACATATATATACAGAAGATATGAATGAAGAAACCCCCGTCGTGATTTTCTTACACGGCTTTATGAGTGCAAAAGAACATAATTTACATTATGCATATCAGCTAGTCCATAAAGGGGTGCGTGTCCTATTACCAGATGCAAAATTACATGGTGATCGAAGTGAAGGCTTAACAGAGATGCAAATGAATTCACGCTTTTGGGATATTGTCTTAAATTCTATTCATGAAGTAGAGCAATTATATAATGAGTTAAAGAATAAACAACTGTTAGTGAATGATAAAATTGGTGTGGCAGGTACTTCGATGGGGGGAATTGTCACATCTGGTTGTTTAAAGTTTTATGATTGGATACAAACAGCGGCGGTATGCATGGGTGCACCTAGCTTTATAGAATTAGGCGCATATCAATTACAGCAGTTTGCTGAAAGTGGCTTAAATTGGCCCATGTCAGAAGAAGAAATACGAAAAACGAATGAGCTTTTAGCGAAGTATGATATAAGCTTAACACCAGAAAAATTTGCACAACGCCCGATATTTTTCTGGCATGGTAAAAAAGATAAAACTGTGCCATTTAAAGATACGTATACTTTCTATTTAAAATTACGTGCTTATTATGAAACAAATCCAGAAGATCTGAATTTCTTCGTTGATAATCAAGCTGGTCATGCTGTGACACGTGAGGGAATGCTAGCAGCAACTGGATGGCTTGCGCAGCATTTGGCATAATAAGTTGCATCTGCTATGATGAAGTTAACACTGTGATGGAAGGAGAAATACGGATGGATCAAGATATGAAAGACAGCATGTTTAGTGCATTAGAAAATGTAATTGACCCTGAGCTGGGTATTGATATTGTCAACTTAGGATTAGTATATGATGTTGAATTAGATGATGAGGGCTTAGCAACTGTCACAATGACGCTAACTTCAATGGGATGCCCAATGGGTCCTGTTATTGTTGATCAAGTAAATACAGCATTAAGTGAACTACCAGAAGTGAAAAGTACAAATGTTAACATTGTATGGAATCCACCATGGTCAAAAGACAAGATGTCTCGATATGCAAAATTGGCATTAGGCGTACGTTAATAAGACTTTAGCATAAGGCGCTTGTAGCTAGGTAAGGTACAAAATAGCGTACGTAAACAAACAAAATCCCACTTGCACAATATGCAGGTGGGATTTTGTTATAGAACGGATCAATCGATACGACAAATTTGTAATGGACAATTTTCACAGGCGATTTCGTCTTTTAGAACTTGTAGATCATGAATCGTTATATATCCTTTTTCAAAGGATAAAATATTATGCTTTTTTAAATCATTTAGCATACGATTTATCATTTCTCTACTTGTTGCACACAGATTAGCGATTTCAGAATTTGTTAGTGGAAAGTCGATGAAAATAGTGCCGTTTTCTAAAACCTTGCCATAGGTATTAGATAGGCGGATTAACGTTGAAAATAAAGCACCTTTCTTACCGTTTAATACTAAATCACGCAAGCGGCTTTGATGTTTTAAATTTTCAGTTTGTAGCCATTTCAAATACTCAATCATTAAATACGGTTGCTCTAATAATAACTGCTCTAACGATTTACGGCTAAGGACGTATAACGTAGATGGCTCTAATACTTTTGCAGTCATAGAGTGGTAAGTAAGGTTACAAAATAATGAACCCTCTCCGATAATACTATCAGGACCACAGATTCGTGTTGTTAATTCCTTTCCACTTTCAGTTTCCTGACTAATCGAAATAGCACCAGTTTTTATATAATATATTTCTTTCGCACGTTCGCCTTCTAAAAAAATTTTACTTTCCTTATTCACTTTTATAAAAACACCGTGCTTTTGAAAAAGAGCATGGATTTTCTCTTGATTATCATCCATTAGTACCATAAATCAAACACATCTCTTTCTATTTGTAATAGTGACCGTATTACAAAAGAATGGTGATTAATCATTCCGATATATTAAAACAAAGAAACATATGATTATTATAACGTAATCTACCGTAAGTAAGGGGAAAAAATTTTAGCGCTTATTTTTTGCTTGGTCTTGTCGATTGTTGTAAAATAAAGTTAGTCAAAAAAGGTCAAACGTTATTCTCTGGAATGTGAATGTAATTACGCCAAACAAAATTTAAAAGGAGTGCTTACGATGCAATTTCAACAAACAGATGATAAAAAGCCATTAGAGCAATTTGGACGTAATTTAATCGAAGAAGTAAAGAACGGCAAGATGGATCCAGTAATTGGCCGTGATGAAGAAATTCGTCATGTTATTCGTATTTTAACCCGAAAAACTAAAAATAACCCAGTATTAATTGGTGAACCAGGTGTTGGTAAAACAGCGATTGTAGAAGGACTGGCTCAACGCATTGTGAAAGGTGATGTACCGGAGGGTTTAAAAGAATGTGTATTGTATGAGCTTGATATGAGTGCGTTAATAGCAGGGGCCAGTTATCGTGGACAATTTGAAGAACGATTAAAAGGTGTATTGAAAGAAGTAAAAGAATCAGAAGGTCGTATCATTCTATTTATCGATGAGCTTCATACGATTGTTGGTGCAGGGAAAACAGACGGTGCAATGGATGCTGGGAATATGTTAAAGCCGATGCTCGCTCGAGGAGAATTACATTGTATCGGTGCTACAACTTTAGACGAATACCGTATGTATATTGAAAAAGACCCAGCTTTAGAACGTCGTTTCCAGCAGGTGCTTGTGCGTGAACCATCTATTGAAGATACTGTATCCATTTTACGTGGCTTAAAAGAACGCTTTGAGTTACATCATGCTGTAAGAATCCATGATCGTGCCATTGTAGCGGCAGCGGAGCTTTCGAATCGCTATATTACAGAGCGCTTCTTGCCTGACAAAGCCATTGATTTAATAGACGAGGCTTGTGCAATGATTCGTACGGAAATTGATTCCATGCCACAGGAATTAGATGCAGTGACACGTCGTATTATGCAACTAGAAATTGAAGATCAAGCACTACGAAAAGAAAAAGATGAGGCAAGTAAAAAAAGACTAGAACAATTACGTGATGAGTTAGCCAAACTAAAAGAATCCTCAGAAGGTATGCGCACGCAATGGGAAGCAGAAAAAGAGGCTCTTCATGGCATTCAGAAAAAACGTGAAACACTCGATAAATACCGCCGTGATTTAGAGGAGGCTGAAAGTAAATATGATTTAAATAAAGCGGCAGAATTACGTCACGGTAAAATCCCTACACTTGAAAAAGAAATTCAAGAGATGGAAAAACAATTAGAAGATGGAACAGAAGCACGTATTTTACGCGAGGAAGTAACTGCAGATGAAATTGCATCGATCGTATCTCGTTGGACAGGTATACCAGTGACGAAATTAGTTGAAGGTGAACGTGAAAAATTACTGCGTTTAAAAGATACGCTACATGAGCGGGTTGTTGGGCAGGAGACAGCTGTTCAGCTTGTAACTGAAGCGGTATGGCGTGCTCGCGCAGGCATTAAAGACCCACATCGTCCGATTGGTAGCTTTTTGTTCCTAGGACCAACTGGTGTGGGTAAGACTGAGCTAGCAAAGGCACTCGCTGCACAGTTATTTGATTCAGAGGATCATTTTATCCGTATAGATATGAGTGAATACATGGAGAAACATAGCGTATCTCGTCTTGTTGGTGCACCTCCAGGTTATATTGGCTATGAAGAGGGAGGACAATTAACAGAAGCTGTCCGCCGTAATCCGTATTCAGTTGTTTTACTTGATGAAATTGAGAAAGCTCATCCCGATGTGGCCAATATATTACTGCAAATTTTAGATGATGGCCGCATTACGGATAGTCAAGGGCGTATGGTGAACTTTACAAATACGGTCGTGATTTTGACATCTAATATTGGTTCTAGTTATTTAATGGAAGCAAAAAAAGACGATGCAGCAGTTGAAGATTTAGTCATGGCAGCACTACGTCAACATTTTAAACCAGAACTACTAAATCGTATGGATGATATTATTCTGTTCCATGCTCTATCAGATGAGCATTTCACAGCCATCGCTTGGAAATACGTTGAACAACTTGTAAAACGTGTAGCAGAGCAAGAAATAACTTTAGAAGTAGAAAAAGACGTTATTGATTGGGTTGTGGAACAAGGCGCAGATGCACAATTTGGTGCGCGACCATTAAAACGTTTCGTGCAACGTTATATTGAGACAGCGGTTGCGAAGGAATTATTACGTG
Source organism: Lysinibacillus sp. NPDC048646 (assembly GCF_050272295.1). Classification (NCBI taxonomy): domain Bacteria; kingdom Bacillati; phylum Bacillota; class Bacilli; order Caryophanales; family Bacillaceae; genus Lysinibacillus; species Lysinibacillus sp. NPDC048646. Next base: position 377,809 of record NZ_JBNNLZ010000001.1, on the reverse strand, counting down.
GTGAAGTATTACCTGGTGATACCTTGCATGTGAAAATGCGTGATGGTCATTGTGTCGTTGAAAAATAATAGAAAAAAACCTGTTTCGCTTGAGGCGAGACAGGTTTTTTGGTTTTGATTAATGATGGTCTGCAGCGTCTGGAGTTGGCTCGTTTGGAATGATAGCACCAATTACAAAAATTAGTACTGAGAACACAACTGAAATGATAGCACCTGTTTGGAAATCAAATGGTACACCAAGTACAGAACTTACTACATAGTTTAACATTGAAACTAGTAGGAATGACCATACGAATGTAACGATATATTGCATTAATTTCACCTCAACCGAACTTTTTAAAATCGTTAGTTTTACTACATATACATTATCATATCATAACATAAGACGAAAAAAAAAGAACCTTTTATGATAAAGTGAACTTTAATCGGTGGTATACGTTCTCCATCGACGATTGCTTGTTACAATCGGATTCTTACGAGTACTTGATTGGCCATTGGAACTCTTGATTATTCTACGTTTTGAAGTGGAAGACTTAACATCAGTGAATAGAAAAAAACATGGCGAATTTGTCACAACAATGTGACACTAGCTACCATGTAGTATTGCAAGGGCACTGAAAAAGTCCATAAAATAAATTTTAGCCATGGCGGAAACGATTAATCGTTTCTGCTATGGCTTTTTCTTCGATGCCGTTGATTGCCGTTTCGGCGGACGCTTTCCTGGGGGCGAACCTTGAGCCTCCACGTCGCTAACGCTCCTACGGGGTCTTAAGCTGTTCGCAAGTCCCCCAAGGCGTCGCCGCCTGCACTTCAATCAACTAATTTTATCGTTTCACCATAACCGGAATCAATTTTGATAAAAAATCAAACACAAACGTATTACTTTGACATAGAAAAATGTAAGGTTTGTCCACTACGAGAAGGCTGTTATAAAGACGGTGCCAAAAGCAAAACGTATTCAGTAAGTGTTTAATTTAATTCATCTTGCACCCTTCCTTCATTATGCGTTATAATTATGACCAGTTACTAATAATTGATAGTAAGAAAGCGGAGGAGGTTGCTATATGAACGCAGGTATTATAGGGTTAGGCAGATACGTTCCAGAAAAGGTCGTTACGAATTTTGACTTAGAGAAAATTATGGACACTTCGGATGAATGGATTCGAACTCGTACAGGAATTGAAGAACGTCATTTTGCTGCAGAGAATCAGGAAACATCGGATTTAGCAGTAGCTGCAGCTAAAGATGCTATTGCGAAAGCAGGTATTACTCCTGAGGAAATAGGACTAATACTTGTAGCAACTGTAACACAAGATCAAAATTTCCCAAGCGTAGCATGTATGGTTCAGGAGCAAATTGGTGCAGTAAATGCAGCGGCGATGGATCAAGCAGCGGCTTGTGCAGGATTTATATATAGTTTAGTGACAGCCAAGCAATTTGTAGAATCAAATGCTTATAAATATGTCTTAGTAGTAGGTGTTGAAAAGCTGTCGAAAGTACTTGATTGGGAAGATCGTAATACTGCTGTCTTATTTGGAGACGGTGCAAGTGCTGCAATTATTGGAACAGTTTCAGAAGGTAGAGGTATCTTATCTTTTGAGCTTGGAGCTGACGGCACCGGTGGTAAAAATCTTTATTTAACACAGCAACAGACGATTGCCATGAATGGTCGTGAAGTATTCAAATTTGCAGTACGCCAAATGGGCGAATCTGCGTTGAATGTTTTAGATAAAGCAGGTTTAACAAAAGAAGATGTGGACTTTTTAGTGCCACATCAAGCGAATATTCGTATTATGGAGTCTGCACGTGAACGTCTCGATTTACCAATTGAAAAAATGTCGAAAACGATTCACAAATATGGTAATACATCGGCGGCATCTATTGGAATATCATTGGTAGAAGAGCTTGAAGCAGGTAAAATAAAAGATGGTGACTTACTAGTACTCGTTGGTTTTGGCGGTGGCTTAACTTGGGGCGCCGTTGCAATGAGATGGGGAAAATAATAACATTAAATGCTTGAGGGGAGTAAGATAATGAGTAAACGACGAGTAGTAATTACAGGAATTGGCGCAGTTACACCACTAGGGAATAGCATCGAAGAAACATGGGCAAACATTAAAGCTGGGAAATCTGGTGTTGGCGAGTTAACACGTTTAAATAAAGATCTATTCGCTGCTAAAATTGCTGCTGAAGTAAAAGATTTTGATATTGAAAAGTATATTGAACGTAAAGAAGCCCGTAAAATGGACCGCTTTACACATTATGCATTAGCAGCTTCTATCATGGCTATGGAAGATGCACAGCTTACAATTGATGAAGAATTAGCACCACGCGCAGGCGTATGGATTGGCTCTGGTATCGGTGGTATGGAAACGTATGAACAGCAATTTTTAACGTTCCAAGAGCGTGGGGCAAGACGTGTAAGCCCGTTCTTTATTCCTATGATGATTCCAGATATGGCATCAGGTCAAGTGTCTATTCATTTCGGAGCAAAGGGCATTAATTCTTGTTCTGTAACTGCTTGTGCATCTGGAACAAATTCAATTGGTGATGCATTTAAAGTAATTGAACGAGGCGATGCAGATGTGATGATTTCAGGTGGCGCAGAGTCTCCAATCGTAACAATGGCAGTTGCAGGCTTCTGTGCAAATACAGCCTTGTCTTTAAATACAGACGCTGCATCAGCTTCACGTCCATTTGATAAAAATCGCGATGGCTTTATTATTGGTGAAGGTGCAGGTATTGTAATTTTAGAAGAGTATGAGCATGCGAAAGCTCGTGGTGCAAAAATTTATGCAGAAGTACTTGGATACGGATCAACAGGTGATGCTCACCACATTACAGCTCCAGCACCAGAAGGTGAGGGTGCAGCACGTGCGATGAAGCAGGCATTAGCTGATGGGGGTGTAGAACCTTCACAAGTGGCCTATATTAATGCACATGGAACAAGTACACCTTACAATGATCTATTTGAAACACAGGCTGTAAAATCAGCTTTTGGTGAACATGCTTACAAACTGGCGATGAGTTCTACAAAATCAATGACAGGTCACTTATTAGGCGCAGCTGGTGGTGTCGAAGCGATTTTCACAGCGCTTGCGTTAAAAGAGGGTATTTTACCACCGACAATCAATTTAACAGATCCAGATCCAGAATGTGATCTAGATTATGTACCAAATGAAGCACGAGAAGCAAATATTGAGTATGCGATGAGTAACTCTCTTGGATTTGGCGGTCACAACGCTAGCCTATTATTAAAAAAATGTGAAGAATAATCAAAAATGTCAGCCTGAAGATAAACTCGGTAAAATCGAGTGTGTCTTCAGGCTTTTTTCTTTATTAAAAGCAAGTAAAAATTCTCAAGTCTGCAAAAAGCAACTCTCTTTCCATGGACGAACTATCCAGCCTCCTCCTTCGATGACGCTTCATGTGGGGGCTAGCCGGCTCGTTTCTAAGCAGGAGTCACGCAGCGTTTTCTTCTCTATCTAACTAACTGTTTACGGCCATTAATTTAAAATCCATCATTATAATCTTCAACACTTCAGCTAGTTTTGTTACCTATCGTTTTCGTAGATTGTAGTGTTTGTTTACGTATTCAGTTGATTGGAATGGAGGCGGCATTTCATACCGCACACGCAATGGAAATTATTCATTCTTTATTTATTGTAAAAAACCTGTAGCAAACCTGAAATTCTTCAAGTTTGTCTACAGGCTGACGCATTTTTTATTATCTTTGCGAATAGATGATAAATAAGAAGAAATAGAAAGGATGCCGTCTACTTGTTCCGTCTCTTTTTATTTTTAATGAGCTATGGCTTAATGATACTTTCAATAGGCAATCTGATTTTGTACTTGAATTACCGTACACTCGGTTATTCATGGTCCGTTGTTTTTAAGTTCATGGTCCATACAACGGAATTTTATTTGGCAATTGGAGCCTGCATTGTTTTATGTGGCGTTGTGCTTGACTTTGGTTTCGAGCGGACATCCTAATCTAAAAGATAGGGAGAGAACGTCACTTTAATTCCTAGTTCAGTTGCTACCGTTTCGGCCAAGATTGTGCCTTGGTCATCATGTATTTTTGCTAAATGTTCCATACCTTCGATGAATGAATCCGTTTCAAGATTGATCCATTCACCAAAGTTACACATCCATGACGTCAACTCAGTTAGCAAAGCTTCATTTAATGGAAGGTTTTCTAAGTCTAAATTGGCAAGACACTGACCACACCATAGGGGATCAGCACCAAAGTCACCTTCTAAAATAAGTGTTTGTATTGGCTTTTTACACTGTTCGCAGAGCATAGACATAGACATAGACAAACCTCCTAGCGACGTGTGCGGCCTAAGCCCATCGCTTCTTCCATACGTTTTAAGGTAGCACTGGCAATGGTATTTGCTTTCTCTGCACCTTCATCTAGAATGATGTCCAATTCAGATGATTCTACGAGATTGTAGAATTTCTCTTGTATTGGTGTAAGGTGGTCGATAACTGCTGTTGCCACGCCTTGTTTGAAGCCGCCATAGCCAATGCCTTCGTATTTTTTCACTAAATCATCAATAGATACACCTGAAATTGCTGATTCGATCGTCAGTAAATTTGAAACACCAGGTTTATTTTCTACGTCAAATGCCACAATACCATCAGAGTCAGTCACGGCAGATTTAATTTTTTTCTCAATATCTTTTGCAGTATCTAAAAGCTTGATTGTTGCTTTTGTATTTGGATCAGATTTACTCATTTTTTTCGTAGGTTCTTGTAAAGATTTAATACGTGCACCTGCTTTTGGTAATTGTATTTCAGGAATTGTCAATACCTCAGCGTAACGCTTGTTAAAGCGCTCTGCAAGATCTCGTGTGAGTTCAATATGTTGCTTTTGATCATCACCAACTGGGACGATGTTTGTATTGTATAAAAGAATATCTGCGGCCATTAATGGTGGGTATGTTAAAAGAGCTGCTGAAACAGTTTCCTTGCCATGTGATTTATCTTTGAATTGAGTCATACGCTCTAACTCGCCAATAGAGGCCACACATTGTAAAATCCAACCCGCTTGTGCATGAGCAGAAACTTCTGATTGGATGAATAAGGTAGATTTCTGTGGGTCAACCCCCGTTGCTATATACGTTGCAGCCAAATTACGAATGTTTTGACGCAACTCTTTTGGATCTTGTGCGACTGTAATGGCATGTTGGTCAACGATACAATAAATTGCATCTCCTTCATTTTGTAAAGCAGGGAATTGCTTGAATGCTCCAAGGTAGTTCCCTAATGTTACAATACCTGTTGGCTGTACGCCTGAAAAAATAGTTGTCATAATAATTTCCTCCTTCGAGTTAGCAAATAAATTTTGCCTCGGCATAATCTAAATTTCTAATCAAACCTTCAATGACGGACGAAAAGCCACTATACTATCAAGTAGAGCGTCCGAATGAATACTAAATAACATAAAAAAAACATCATGCGTCCTCATTAGTTTTTTCTAATGAAGGGACGAATGATGTATCCGCGGTACCACCCAGCTTGCCTAAAAGGCCACTCTACTTCGTAACGTGAAGGGACGAGCTTTGCTAGTAGTCAATCGTGATTTACTTGAACGTTCGCAAAACTAACTCGGAAGTCCATTCCAAATGCGCACACGATCTGTTTGCAGCAACCACAGACTCTCTAAACGTGCACATGCATTTGTACTACTCTTCGTCAGCGTTTTTAATTATTGCAAAAATTATATTATAAAGAGTTAGCTAATTGCAAGCTTATAAAATCAGACTTTTAGCGGTGTTTTTTTTATGAAAAAAACTATATGCTAACTATGCTGTGTTTTTTTGTTAAAAAAGCAACCTTTATTATTAACGATACGTCTCAATTGTACACGTGAAATTGACATTATTCTCGTTTATATTTTTTAAATGAGAATAAATAGTTTGAATAAATCGATGTTTAAAAACGTTGATAAGTGGGAATATTACTATTAGTTCATTGGACACCTTTTAAGAATTAGCTTCTTTAAAGCTATATGAATAGACAGAATATTTCGCGATAAAGGCATTCTTTTTTTCATTGGAACTATATTCAAATAGAGCAGAGTGCTGTATAATGGAGATGTATATTTACATTACATTAATTCTAATTTAACAATTTGGTTTATAGATAACGATTACAAACAGAAAGGATGTGTCAGTATGATAGTAACTTTATTTACATCACCGAGTTGTACGTCTTGCCGAAAAGCGAAAGCATGGTTGGAGGAGCACGAAATCCCATATACAGAGCGAAATATTTTTTCTGAACCATTAAGCATTAGTGAAATAAAAGAAATTTTACGCATGACGGAGGATGGAACGGATGAAATTATTTCAACTCGTTCGAAAATTTTCCAAAAACTAAATGTGGATGTTGAAAGCTTACCATTACAACGTTTATATGAGTTAATTCAAGAATATCCTGGATTATTACGTCGTCCAATAATATTAGATGAAAAACGTTTACAGGTAGGATATAACGAAGATGAAATTCGTCGATTCTTACCGCGTAAAGTTCGAGCTTATCAATTACAAGAAGCACAGCGTATGGTGAACTAATATCTCCCTATACTGCATATAATGTATTAGGTGTTACAAATGCAAAGAGCATGTTGTGACATCTATTTTTTTATGCTTTACTTATGTAAAAACCTTCTGTACAAGATATAATATTTAATAGGAGAAAGTCATATATTTCCGTAAAAGTATGTTAGACTTGATTTTAGCCCAATTGTTTACTACAATTTCAATAATTCAAATATCTTTTGTGGAAACGGTGTATATCCTTTTCATTTTATGAAAGAACAGCATACAATAGAATTAGAGACAACTGTGAACTGTAAATCCAACGATCTCAGTTGCTCGATGCTTTAATTGTGGTGTGGTCAAAGGTTGAAAAACAAAGGAGTATGAAGGTTAAAAACAATGAATCAAAGCATACTAATGAAATAATACTGTTTTTCGACAAATGACAGTGAAGGGAGATGAAGTCTAGTGGACATCGAACGTGTAAATGAAAATACACTCAAGCTCTTTATTACGTACAATGATATAGAGGATCGCGGCTACAGTCGTGAAGAAATTTGGTACAACCGAGCAAAGGGTGAACAACTTTTTTGGGATATGATTGATGAAGTAAACACAGAGGATTATTTTGATGTAGAAGGTCCGATTTGGATTCATATCAATGCGTCTGAAGTTGGCTTGGAAATCATTGTCACACGTGCACATATATTAAAAGACGGTGAAACATTAGATGGTCATTCGCATTTTGATGAACACAAGGAAATGTTTGCCTCATTTGATGAAGTTGGAGAGGATCTTCTCAGTCAACTAACTCAATTCGGTGACATTGATGAGTCAGAATTATTTATGGATACAGATATTTATGTTTATAAATTTAAAGATATTGATGAGTTAATCCCTGTTGCAAAACGCATGACAGATGAATTAGTGGATTCCTCATTATTCAAATATGAAAATTGGTACTATCTAGTTGTAGACTTCACAAATGCAGATGACGATTTAAATCGCCATGACAAAAATGCGGTTATTAAAGAATTTCTAAGCCCGTCGAATTTCACGATTCATCGCCTCGAAGAATACGGCGATATGATTATGGAATATGATTGCTTTGAAACTATTCGCAAGTATTTTATCTAGATGATTCAAGCCTCTGAGATTATTCAGAGGCTTTTTTGTATGGCTAGTTTTCAGGGTTTAAGATTGAGTGATGATGAGATGTGAAAGGATTATCAATGCAAATATCGAATTTGGAAAAAAAACCGATATTTCATTGTAGATAGAGAAGTTACATTTTACAATTGGACAAAAAGGAGACAATTTTATGCTTTTTGCCTATACAGAGCATTTGAAGCCGTTTATCACATATCAACATACAAGAGAAGCACTACAACACTATCGCCGGCATTCGAAATTTTATTGCCCGCAATGTCAGCAACCTGTCCAGTTGAAAATTGGTACCGTCAATATCCCACATTTTGCCCATATTGCGAATCAAGTTTGTGAACAATTATTTGCAGAAGGTGAATCTATGCTCCATTTACAGGGCAAGATTCAATTGTTCGAATGGCTGAAGAAGCTCGGTCATACAGTAGAGTTGGAGCCATTTATAAAAAGGCTATCTCAACGACCGGATATACTTGTGATAAAAGAGCATCAACAAATAGCAATTGAGTTCCAATGTAGCACTCTCTCTCATGAAAAGTGGCAGCTGCGAACAGCAGGCTATGAAAATATCCATATCCAAGCATTGTGGCTTTTTCAAACACCCCAGAAAAACCTTGCCTCACAGGACATACTAAAAATTACTGTTCCTCCTATTATGCAAAATGCTATTAAATATTCATCCAAGGGTTTGCCCTATTTATTGACATATGATGCGCATTCAGCAAAATTTAATTATTGGACGAATCTTCTTTATGTTCATGGATATACTTTTATAGCAAAAGTACAATACCTGCCTATTAATAAACAGCAATTTCCGTTTTATGTTCCTATGCCAATTACAAGAGAAGAGTTTCATTGTTATTGGCAACTCTATAAAAGGTTTTGCGCACAGTATGTGTTTCAAAGATTACTACGTAGTAAAAAAGGGGTGCAAGATTCTTTTTTACGAAGTTGTTATGAGTTGCGTTTTTCGCTCGAGACAATGCCTCTATACGTGGGATTACCTGTTAAACATGCTGAATCAATTCCAATTTTTTCGATTGAATGGCAAACGATTTTACATCATTTTTGTAGCCAATACCAATTGCAGCTTCATAAGTTATGCAAGGGAGATATGCAGCTTTTTCTTCATCAACTTGATTTGGAGGCGACAAAAGAGGCCGTACAGGCCGTGGAAAATTATTGTACCGTGTTTGCAAAGTGGTATCAAAACAAAAATAGTTTTCCAGATATTTGTGAGCAAGTTTATGTTCATTTGTACAGTGTAAATGGATAAGAAAATTTTCACTTTATCCTGCATGTATAGGGTCACTTTATTTGCAATTGCCACAATATACTGAGAAAATATGAGAGTAAAGGAAAAACTAACATATAGAGGGGGCTGGCATATGGCTAGTAACAGCAATCAGGTTTTAATGAGAAATGAAATACCAGAAGAGTTAACTTGGCGCTTGGAGGACATCTTTGCAACAGATACGCAGTGGGAAGAGGAATTAAAAGAAGTCGCAGCATTTGCAAAAAAGGCACCAAGCTATGCAGGTACTTTAAAAAATGGTGCAGACGCCTTATTAGCAGTCCTTACGTATTACGATCAAATTTACGAACGCACGATGAAGCTCTACACGTATGCTCATATGCGTTACGACCAAGATACAACGAATAGCTTTTATCAAGATATGAATAGCCGTATCCAAACATTAGCGACAAATATTTCAGCCGCCCTATCGTTTTTAACGCCAGAAATTTTATCTTTAAGTGAAGAGACAATCGAAAGTTACTTAGCGGAAAATAAAGATTTACAATTATATAAGCAATCTTTGAAAGAGATTACCATGGCACGCCCACATGTATTACCTGCTGAACAGGAAGCGTTACTTGCACAAATGTCTGAGGTAACCGGTACAGCATCGAATACATTTAGTATGTTGAACAATGCTGATATGGTCTTCCCAAAAGTGAAAAATGAAGATGGGGAAGAGGTTCAGCTCACACATGGTAACTATATTAAGTTTTTAGAAAGTAAAGATCGAACTGTGCGGGAAGCGGCATTTAAAGCAATGTACGAAACATATGGTCATTTTAAAAATACATTTGCTGCTACATTAACAGGCAATGTGAAAAAACATAATGTGAGTGCACGAATTCGTAATTATGATTCGGCTCGTCATGCAGCAATGTCGAATAATTTTATTCCAGAAAATGTGTACGATCAATTAGTGGAGACAATTCACAAGCATTTACCAGTTATGCAGCGTTACATTGCATTACGTAAGAAACTGTTAGGTGTGGAAGAATTGCATATGTGGGATCTATTCATCCCGCTTGTAAAAGAAGTAGACATGAAAATGCCTTACGATGAAGCCAAGGCCATTTTAGTGAAGTCTTTAGCCCCACTTGGTGAGGAGTATCAGGATATTGTACAAAGTGGTCTGGATCATCGATGGGTAGATGTGAAAGAAAATAAAGGAAAGCGTAGTGGTGCATACTCATCAGGTGCATATGGAACGAATCCTTATATTTTAATGAACTGGCAGGATAATGTGGATAATCTATTTACATTAGCACATGAGTTTGGTCATAGTGTTCACAGTTATTACACGCGCAATAATCAGCCGTTTGTCTATGGAGACTATTCAATTTTTGTGGCAGAAGTGGCGTCCACATGTAACGAAGAGTTATTAAACGATTATCTACTTAAAACAATCGAAGACCCTCAACAAAAGATTTATTTATTAAACCATTGGCTTGATGGCTTCCGCAGTACAGTCTTCCGACAAACAATGTTTGCAGAGTTTGAACATTTGATTCATCAAATGGATCAAAATGGAGAGTCCTTAACATCAGAACGTTTAACTGAAGTTTATTATGATTTAAATAAGCAATACTTCGGCGAAGATATGGTGGTAGACAAGGAAATTGGTTTAGAATGGGCACGAATTCCACATTTCTACTACAATTACTATGTCTATCAATATGCAACAGGAAAATCAGCGGCAACTGCATTAAGTAAACAAATTCTAGAAGAGGGTGCACCGGCTGTGGAACGTTATATTAATAACTTCCTAAAAGCAGGTTGCTCAGATTTCCCAATTGAAGTATTAAAAGCAGCAGGTGTTGATATGAATGTGGCGAAACCAATTGATGATGCTTGTAAAGTATTTGAAGAGCGTTTAAATGAACTGGAAAAATTATTGTTAAAATAATTAATTTGTGTGGCTGTAGTGAACTTACTACAGCCGTTTTCTTTGTGCAGTAGAAAATATGGTCAGGAATAAATTAAAACAATAATGATTTTCTTAGATTTCTAAATGAATAAAACTATCCATCTTAAAAAAATACCGTACTGTAATCGCTTTCTATTTGACAAATTTGTGAATCTAGAGCATGTTTCATTGCTAAATTTATTATTCCATGATAAAGTGATTCTTGTGAAATAAATCACAAAACAAACATACACCCCTTTGTTTGAACGTGAACATTTCTCCCATCCCCTTTGTGAAAAAGAGGCGTCTCTATCTGTCGAGGATAGTGGCGTCTCTTTTATTTTATCCCGCATGAACGGTCAGTAGCCGCCCACCTCAAGTTGAAAGAGAGAAAGATACTAATCAGTGGAGGATGATAAAACCCCACTGATTGAAGTTTCACTATATCTAAGTTGATTGGAGTGGAGGCTGGATGCTCCCAGGAAAGCGCCCAGTCGGAACGGAAATCAACCTCACGTTATGGTGATGAACCTAAATTTTTACTATTTAATTCAAAATAAATTGAATGAAAAAAAGATAGGGACTCCTCAACATTGTTTGAGTCCCTATCCTTTGAATAATAGTATAATTGCATTATTTTGACCGCCATAGTGTAGCGTGATCTGTTTGAATACGTTCAATTTTTTGTTGCAGCATTCGTTTTTTTAATTCGCGTTCTGCAGATTGTTCGGTTAATGAATAGATGAAGGCTATTTCATTTGTAGATAGTGTATGATATTTCAGAAATAATTCTTCAATTGTTGGTAATGTTTGACGGATGAGTTGTTCATCCATCATTTCTTGTAATATCTGCTCGTAAACTTCATAAGCGTAGCTACCACTTACTTTTAGTCCCTCATCTTCAATGCACTCATTGAAAAATACGATACTTGGTACTTCATCCACTTCCATTTCGCGTTTAATATATAAATCGCATTGGAATGCGCGTGCAGCTTCCTTAGAGCCGAAATCTACAGTAAATTCATTCATATCTAATTGGACATCCTCTGCAATTTTTAAGAGAGTCGCATAGGAATTTACATCCTCATGATTCAGTACTACATATTCTTGTAATTTGGACAAATAGCGTGCTCCTGCACGTTTCCCTTGTAACTCAGCTGCTTTGATGGCAATAGAAGGTAAAACAGGATGGTTGATGTCGAGCTCAATGCCAGATTCACAGCCCTTCGTACGCTTGCTCAGACAATTAAGAGAAGAAAGCTCTGTGCTTAGTACAAAGCGCCATGTGAAATAATGATTATACTCTAGCTGTAATTTGCGAATAATAGCTTGCATACTGAAAGCTTCAGGACAAAGTGGATCTACGAAAATATACAATTCAATTGGCTTATTGGCAGTAGAAATCGTAGGCGTTGGTTCTTGTAGCATTTGAATATTATTCACGTAATAATTCCCCCTCATCGTCATTAGGTTTATTAATCATGTGATGAGCTGTTAATACTAAACGCTGATAATAGGTTTCGCGGAACTTTCCATCCAAACCAACTTCATCCATCGCTTCGGCCATACATTCAAGCCAAGCTTGTGCACGATCAGGCGTAATGGCAAAATTCATGTGTCGTGCACGCATCATTGGGTGTCCATGTTCCTCAGTAAAAAAATTTGGTCCACCTAAATACTGTGTTTGAAATTGAATTTGCTTGCGGGCAGTCTCCGTTAAATCTTTCGGAAAGATTGGAATTAGATCAGGATGCTGAGCGACTCTTTTATAGAACGCATGTATGAGTTCTGAAAGTTTTTCAGCCCCCAGCTCCTCATAAGGAACAGTGTATTTTCGACTCATAGGTAAATGCTCCTTTAATTCTTTATATGAAGTATATCGTAAAGTACGAATCAATTTATTGGTATGACAAATTGTCTTTTTTATAGATTTTGAATTTGTTCATCTGGAAAATGTGAATTTCTTGTGACTACCTTCATTCTATCAACGTCTTTTCGTTTATACAAACAAAGAGCTCTCGATAAGTTTTTCGCTAGAAAAGCACAAATTTCACCATCAAGGGTGAAATTTGCTGATAAAGACTGAAAATATAGGTTTTATGCGATTAAGCTGTGAAGTAATTCATCACTTTTTTGACATAATTCTGCGTTTCCTTAAAAGGTGGAATGCCGCCATATTTTGTCACTCGCGAAGCTCCTGCATTATAGGCTGCTAATGCTAGAGATGGATCGTTATCAAATTTATCGAGCATTTGACGTAAGTATTTGGCTCCTGCCATTATATTTTGCTCAGGATCAAAGGCATTTGTAACACCTAAATATTGAGCTGTTTTTGGCATTAATTGCATTAAACCCTGTGCCCCTGCACGACTTACAGCAGTAGCATTAAAATTAGATTCTTGTTTTATAACAGCAGCGATTAGTTTATCGGGTACATTATACGTAGCTGCGGCCTTTTCAATGATTGAAGCATAACTGCTTGCCCCTGCAAGCGAATTTGCATAAGCTGTTGAGCCGATAACATTATCAGAAACATAGGAATCCAACTTTGTGCTAGATGGTGTATTTGCTAAGGCTGCATAAACAGATGCAGGTATATAGACTGAATTAGCACCTTTATAAAGTAACGATTGAATGGTCATATTTGACGTATTGCCAGATGTATTTGTTAAATTACCAAGCTGACTCATGATATCTGAAGTGCTGGAAGATGAACTCATCCCGAGTAAATTCGACATTTTTGCACTGCTAGCTGTTGTGGCATCGCCGAGCAATTCGCCAATCATATCAGAAAAGATAGAGTTATTGTCTGTTAGAGCATTCGATGATGAACTTTCTGTTGAACCTAGTGTTTGCAGTGCTTGTATTTCAAGTAAGGTCTTAAGTGATTGGATATCCAAGTAGTTGTTCACCCCTTCTTTCTGCTGTTAAGCTATCATTCTTGTTTTTTACTCGCTTGCAATGCTTTCATAAAGCGTGCAATTTTTTTATCTGTAACTTGTTTTTTTATATCATATTGTTGTAGAAATTCGTCGAAGATTGCATTACCTTTTATTACATCATTTGATTCATATTCTACCTCATAATCGTCACACTGCAAATAGAAAGAATGATCAAATACAAGAAGTCCGTCTTTGTAAGGAATTTCGACACGGTCTGTAGTAAGAGAACCGAATACCGCTAATTCATCTAAAGGGATATCATATTTAGCCAGTCTTTTAGCTACTTCAGGGGCAAAAAAGCCCTCACCATTCAGCATTTTCTTTGCTTGCTCGGCACTTAATTCATTCGTCGTTTCAAGGTGTTCATGTGCTGCTGTTCTTTCTTTTAAGGTACATTCATAATAGTTGTCGATTTGTCGAATTCGTAGCCCACTTTTTAAAGTTCGAATAGCATGAAGTGGTGTGTCGTAATAATGATTTGTTTGACGATGAATAGCATTGTCGTGAATATGGAAATCTTTTAATAATTGCTCGTATTGTTGTTTTGTTAAGAGATTTTTAAATTCAATTTCAAGTTGTTGTGACATTTTTTTCACCTTTCTGTTTGTTTTTTTGTATTAAAAAGGAATTGAATGCGCATCCTTTCGGCCAATGCGAGTCGCATATTAACACGTGCAAATGCGCTTTTTTCGATAGAAGTTTGTTAAGGGTTTTAACAATTACACACTGCAACTATTTACCCCGTATGCTAAAATAAGAGGAAGAGTAAGACGAAAAGGGGACCATCAAGTGCGTAAAATTTATACGATAGAATTATATTATTTTGAAAATCAGCATCTTCATTTTAGTTTAAACGACAATGAATTAAATTTACAGTTAAAGCCTGCGGCACAATTGATTGCAGATTCGGATGATTTTGCATTTATTTATTTACTTGATGCAGGAGAGGACTATCATTACTTGCGTTTTCCTACGAGTAGTTGGGTAAATCTTGTACATATTTTACAAACAAAGAAAAATCCAATGTTACAAGTAGGAGAAGAAGTGATGGAACTTACAAACTTCTACGAAGAATTGGAAATGCTTGTGTATAATATTGAAGGAAATTACAATTATGGAGCAGAATTTGTTCAAGCAGTGGAACAACACTTCAAGGCAGTTCTCGCTGAATAAAAAGACAAAACGAACAGACGGTGTTAGTTTTGTTCAATGCCGTATGTCGGGAGGTTTTAGCGATGGGACAATGGGAGATTTTTTTAAGTCCTTATAAACAAGCAGTAGATGAATTAAAAATAAAATTAAAGGGTATGCGTTCTCAGTTTGGCATTGTTAATGCAAACTCTCCAATAGAATTTGTAACAGGGCGTGTAAAACCGCTAGCAAGTATATATGATAAAACTTTAGAAAAAGGACTAGCCTTTGAACCTTCGAAGCAACTAGGCGATGAACTTGGGGATATTGCAGGTGTCCGTATTATGTGTCAATTTGTAGACGATATCTCTACCGTGACTGAGCTGATACGGCAGCGTAAGGATATGCGTGTAGTGGAAGAGCGTGACTATATTACACATAGCAAACCAAGTGGCTATCGATCGCATCATATGATTGTAGAATATCCAGTTGAGACGATACAGGGAAAAATGGTTGTACTAGCAGAAATTCAAATACGCACACTAGCCATGAATTTCTGGGCATCGATTGAGCATTCCTTAAACTATAAATATAAAGGCATGTTCCCAGAGGAAATTAAAAATCGCCTACAGAGTGCAGCGGAGGCAGCTTTCCGATTAGATGAAGAAATGTCATCGATTCGCAGTGAAATCCAAGAAGCACAGGCCTACTTTAGTGAATACAAAGAAGCATCGAATCCTAATTTACTAACGGAGAAGGAGCGTGACGCGCAATGAAGTTTTCCATTCAATCACGTAGAGATGCACAATCGAACGAATTAATGGAGTTAGCAAAAACATATTTGCAGGATTTTGGATTAACATATGATGAAGAAATGCCTGAAATTGTCGTATCTATTGGAGGAGATGGTACGCTACTACACGCCTTCCATCGCTATTCGCACTTATTAGATCAAGTTGCCTTTGTGGGTATCCATACAGGACATTTAGGCTTTTATGCAGACTGGAAGCCATCAGAATTGGAAAAACTGGTTTTATCCATTGCCAAAAAGGATTTTAATGTTGTTGAGTACCCATTATTGGAAGTGAAAGTAGAACATCATAATTCGGAGTCAAATACGTATTTGGCCTTAAATGAAGCAACCGTGAAATCACCAGATGTGACGCTTGTTATGGATGTGGAGTTAAACGGCAATCAGTTTGAACGTTTCCGTGGTGACGGTCTTTGTGTCTCAACGCCATCTGGTAGTACAGCCTATAACAAAGCACTCGGTGGAGCGATTATTCATCCAACGTTGGCAGCACTTCAAATTACTGAAATTGCTTCGATTAATAATCGTGTCTTTCGTACAGTTGGTTCACCACTTATTTTACCAGCGCACCATCACTGTATATTACGTCCAGTCAATGAACAAAACTTTAATATGACGGTAGACCATCTGCAAGTCACACAAGGTGACGTGAAGTCAATTGCTTTTAACGTAGCAAATGAAAAAGTACGTTTTGCACGTTTCCGCCCATTCCCATTTTGGGAGCGAGTACATGAATCGTTCGTTGCAAATGAATAACATAGATGCACGGTATACATTGAGTTTTACAGTAGAGAAGGATGGTCAGCTTTTACGTGAAGCATTAGGCGAATGGCGTATTTCTAAACGAGCATTGACAGCGATTAAGTTTGAAGGGGGCTTACTGACAGTGAATGGCGTCGAACGTAATGTGCGACACCCTCTTCAAATCGGAGATCATGTAGAAGTAAAATTCCCTCTTGAAGAAAAAAGTGAAGGGCTTGTTGTTGAATATGGTGAGCTTACAATTGTTTATGAAGATGAAGCGATTTTAGTGCTTGATAAGCCTGCGCATCAAAGTACGATTCCTTCACGTGAGCATCCGACAAAAAGCATCGCAAATAATGTTTGTGGCTATTTTGAGCAACAAGGTCTAGCATCGACAGTCCATATTGTGACGAGGCTTGATCGTGATACATCAGGTCTACTATGCATTGCCAAGCACGCACATATTCATCATTTAACAGGACTTGCACAGCGTGGTGGAGAAGTGTCGCGCGAATACGAAGCCATTGTCCATGGACATGTAATAGAGGATTGTCAGTCCATCGTTGCCCCAATTGGTCGTAAAGATACAAGTATTATAGAGCGTGAGGTACGTGAAGATGGTCAGTTTGCGCATACGGACTTTTTAGTAAAACGCCGTTTTTATAGACAAGAGGAGCCAATGACACATATACGCTTAAAGCTTCATACCGGACGAACACATCAAATTCGTGTGCATATGGCTTATCTTGGTCACCCACTTGTGGGGGATGAATTATATGACGGAACACGAAAACTGATAGACCGTCAGGCATTACATTGTGTTTCATTGTCCATGCAACATCCATTAACCAGTGAGGTTTTGCATATTACGAGTTCTTTACATGAAGACATGCAACAATTAATCAATATCGGCTAGACTAAAAATTGTACTTTAATTTCACCATTTATAGATGTGGAAGATTTCTATTGGATAAAGAAATAATTAGGGAGATGTTCGCAAAAACGGGCATCTCCTTATCATTTTTTCGTAGTAAGGACGGTTCTTTACAGCATATATACAGAAAATAGCGCGATTGTAGGGTATAGTAGAGTAGAAAGTTTAGGTAAAAGTAAAAAAGAGTTTGCAGAATAAGTACAATACACACTATTATATAAAAGGTAGATTTACGTTCTTGTACGTATAAATGAATTCAATGCTCGGAAGGAGGGGACAAGCATGATAGAGGAAAGAAATGAAAAGGATGATGTGCAATTTGACGAAGCACGTTTACGAGAAATGCTCGTGGGGCATGATATTGACGCGTTCCGTGATGAGTTTTTAGAACTTCATCCATATGATCAGGCAACGTTTTATGAAAAGGTGGAACCTGATATAAGGAAGATCATCTATTCGTTCTTGTCTCCGACGGAAATGGCTGATATTTTTGAGGCAATTGAAATAGATGATGATGAATATAAAGCATATCTAGCTGAAATGGATCCAGCCTATGGGGCAGAGATGCTTTCACATATGTATGCAGATGATGCAGCAGACGTTTTAAATGAGCTAGATACGAAACAACGTGAAAGCTATTTAGGAATGATGGATGAGGAGACGGCTGGAGAGATAAATGAGCTATTAAGCTATGATGAATATACAGCCGGCTCTATCATGACGACTGAATATGTAGCTATACCGGAAAACTCTACAGTACGTTCAGCCATGGCTATTTTACGCAAAGAGGCACCGAATGCTGAAACCATTTATTATATTTTTGTCGTTGATGAGGCACATCGACTCACAGGCGTAATTTCACTACGTGATTTAATTATTGCCGATGAGGATACGCTTATTCGTTCCATTATGAATGAACGAGTTGTGATGGTACGTGTTGGAGATGACCAAGAAGAAGTTGCACAAATTATGAAGGATTATAATTTCCTAGCTACACCGGTTATTGATGATAAGGGCGAGCTACAGGGGATTATTACGGTCGATGATATTATCGACGTAATCGATGAGGAAGCGTCAGAGGACTATTCTAAATTAGCCGGTATCTCCGATATGGATAAATTTGATACGAGCTCTTGGCAAGCTGCGAAAAAACGGTTACCATGGCTTGTAATCTTGTTGTTTTTAGGCATGCTGACTGCAAATTTAATGGGGCAATTTGAAGATACGCTAGATAAAGTTGCGTTACTTGCTGTCTTTATTCCGCTCATTTCAGGTACTTCAGGAAATAGTGGTACTCAGGCATTAGCCGTAGCCATTAGAGGAATTGCGACAGGGGATGTCGAAGAACATAGCAAGATGAAGTTGTTACTTCGTGAGGCAGGCACAGGTCTAATGACAGGCGTTGTTTGTGGAATAATTGTAATAGGTGTAGTTTATATATGGAAGCATGAGCTTATCCTTGGGATGCTTGTAGGTGCAGCGATTTGCGGTTCGATTCTAGTGGCAACCCTTGCAGGATCATTTATCCCTTTGCTGATGCATCGCATGAAAATTGACCCTGCTGTTGCATCGGGGCCGTTTATTACAACGTTGAATGATATTACCAGTATTTTAATTTATTTAGGATTAGCGACAATGTTTTTAAGTCAAATAGGCTAAGAACCTATTCCTTTCCTTTTGCATATTGTATGGAAAAAAGGGAAGTGAAACTTGTGGATCGAGAGCCACGTTTGTTTATTAAATCACCAACTTATTTTTTAAATATTTCAAAAATGCTTCATGAACTTGATTTGGATGACGATTTAGAAGATGATTTGGATGAAAGTACGTCGGTGTATTTAAAGGATCATTATGGCAATGAGCCGAACATCGCGGAAAAAGATGTTCAAAAGGATTTACAAATCGATAAATATGTTCTGAAGCAGCTACAATTTTTAGAAAAGCCATTTCGACAAAAAGTGTATCAACCATTATTAATAACGTTAAAAGATGGTAGAAAATTGAGTGGAACCGCATCTAATTTACAGGTAGATTCGTTAATGCTTACTTCTTTAGAATTGCAAACACAAGAGATTATATATTTTGAGGATATTCAACAAATACTTTGGCGAGGCAAAAACTTACCAACATTATAAAAAAGTGTACAGCAGAGGATGCTGTACACTTTTTTTTGTGTGTAGTGTGTCAAAGGAGGAAAGAATTAATTACAAATCCCTAAGTCAACATCAGCAATACATTGTACTGCGCAGAAACAAGCTAAGTCCACAGTGATACAGCTGTCAGTAGAATTCCAATCATCTACTTTACAAATTTTCTTCATATTAATGCAACAGCCGTCACGACTTAATAAGTCTACAGTGCTTTCACTAGAATCGAATGTGCATAATGGTTCTAAAACGCGTAAAGTAGCGCAGCACTCATCAAACATATCTTCTACACGGAAAAAAACGGATGTACATATACATGGATCTGCTGAAGGTGAGCTAAAGAATGCTTTGAATGGAGTACCGTCTTTAGTAATTAACATAAATACACGAGTATCTGCTGCTGAGCGTGCAGGACTAACGATGCCGCCAAGTGGTTCTAAGAAGCAGTTTGACGTACACGGTGAACATTCATCTTGCACCGCTTGATTTTGAATATCTAAAATTGCGCGTACTACGTCACAAACGCAGCCTGCTGAATGGATAGGGCTAATAGGATTTGTTGGTTTACCACAACCCATATTGTCACCTCCTTTCCTTGTTACTACTCCTACAATATGTACTTTTGAAAAATGGACTCGGGCTTTTGTATATATCACAAATGAATAGTTTTTTTTATGTGTGGTGAAACTGTAAAGAAAAGGAGGGTAAATACTTGAGGTTATTAGGGATGATGTTGCCGATAGTCGTCTGTATGGCACTACTTAGTGGTTGCACAGAAAAAGAAAAATTTATTGTTTATGGTTCGCCTCAAAATGAAGAAGAAGTTGAGGCGGTTTTAAAAGAGGAAAAATTTGTTGAAAGAACAACGGTTATACAGTATGACGATAAAATGCTTGTTGCGGTGCAATTTAAACCGTGGGATAAGTGGAAAAAGGCCAAATTAGAGAAGAAGTTACAAAAGAAATTTGATGAAAAATATCCCAACAATGAAGTATTTGTTTCGGCAGATTACAAAATATTTTATGAAGCTAATAAAATAAAAAAAGATCAACTTGAAGATAATAAGCTAAGCGATAAAATCACAGAACTGAAAAAGCTTGCACAGGAGGAGACATAATGGAGAAAGAGCAATACCAACAATTAGAACAAAGTGTAACACCAAAGCCACCTTACTTCAAAAATGTTGCAAAGGCATTTTTTGTAGGAGGTATTATTTGTACAATCGGACAAGCTGTTTCTCTTTTTTATATTATTTTCTTTAATTTTACAGAAGCAACAGCAGGGAACCCAACGGTTTCCACGATGGTATTTTTCGCGATGATTTTAACTGGCTTTGGCTTATATAAAAAAATTGGTCAATTTGGAGGAGCAGGATCGGCAGTGCCTGTTACTGGGTTTGGTAACGCTGTTATCTCTGCAGCAATTGAACATAGATCTGAAGGCTTAGTACTGGGTGTAGGCGGAAATCTCTTTAAATTAGCGGGTTCAGTTGTATTATTTGGTGTTGTGGCAGCATTTTTCGTTGCACTCATTAAATACATTCTTGTGACGTTAGGGGTGGTGTCATGGTAATTGTCTTTCAATCGAAACCGTCTTTATTAGCTGGTGGTGTGGTAGCAGGACCGTTGGAAAATCGTAGTATCTTCAGTCAGTATTTTGATACCATTTACGATGATGAACGCTGGCAAATGGAAACAAATGAACAAGGCCATCGAAAGATGATTCAAGAAGCTTGTGAAATTTTGATGAAAAAGTCAGGCGTGAAAAATTTAGAAATTGATTTCTTTTTAGGTGGCGATTTAGTCAATCAAATGACACCTACCAATTTTGCCGCAAGGGAACTAGCCATCTCATTTATTGGATTATTCTCCGCATGTGCCACATCGGTTTCATCCGTAATTGTTGCTAGTCTTTTAACTGAATTAGGTGCGTCAAGTTTATCGATTGCTGGAGCATCTAGTCAGCATAATGCGATTGAGCGACAGTTTCGATATCCAGTCAATTATGGGGCACAGAAGCCTCAGACTGCACAATGGACTGTAACGGCTGCTGGTTTTGCTTTGGTGGGCAAGCACCGTGAAGAATTCCCTTGTATTGAGGCAGCGACGATCGGTAAGGTGATTGATTATGGCATGGATGATCCTCTTCATATGGGTGCAGCGATGGCACCGGCTGCCTTTCAAACAATTCAATCCCATTTAGAGCAACGAAATCAAAAGTTCTACAATTATGATTTAATTTTAACGGGTGATTTAGGACAGCTCGGATTAAAGCTTCTAAAAGGAATGCTCGTAGAAAATGGCGTGAAAAAAGAAGAATTAACACTACTACGCGATGCTGGAGCAGAGTTTTATGGACAGGATGAGGCATTCCAATCAGGGGCAAGTGGAGCAGGCTGTTCAGCGGCTGTTTTT
This sequence comes from Lysinibacillus sp. NPDC048646, assembly GCF_050272295.1. NCBI lineage: Bacteria > Bacillati > Bacillota > Bacilli > Caryophanales > Bacillaceae > Lysinibacillus > Lysinibacillus sp. NPDC048646. Next base: position 355,772 of record NZ_JBNNLZ010000001.1, on the reverse strand, counting down.
TTTAGTTATATAATGCAACAATTGCGAGCAGGGAGCTATAAAAGAGTGCTTCTTGTGGCAACAGGCGCATTGTTGTCTCCACTTTCTTATCAACAGGGAGAGACAATTCCATGTACTGCACATGCAATTGAAATTACAATGAAATGAGGCCAAATCTATGGTTATGACATTTGTGTTTGCTTTTATCGTTGGCGGCATTATTTGTGTCATCGGACAGTTATTAATGGATGTTGGCAATTTAACGCCGGCGCATACATTAAGTACACTAGTCGTATTCGGTGCAATTTTAGATGGGATGGGTTTGTATGAGCCGCTCATCCATTTTGCAGGTGCAGGTGCAACCGTGCCAATCACATCCTTTGGTAATTCCTTAACACACGGTGCAATGGCGGAGGCAGAGAAGCATGGCCTTGTAGGTGTATTAACTGGGATGTTTGAAGTGACAAGCTCAGGTATAAGTGCAGCCATTGTCTTTGGCTTTATTGGCGCACTAATTTTTAAACCAAAAGGGAATGTTGACTAGACGAATACCCCTCTCTTATTTACAACTATACATATTATAGGTTGTAGAAGGGAGGGGTGCTTTTATGGGATATCAAGGCTGGTGCGCACAACCGTATGGAAATAATGTTGCAGGTGCAAATAGCTGGAACAATAATTATTGCGGAGGCAATAACAACTATGGCTATAGCTCAACATTTGTGCTAATTGTTGTCCTGTTCATTCTACTAATTATTGTCGGCGCTACTTTCGTTCATTAATTTGACGCTGTTTACGTACCGAATTCTAAGTGTTGAAAAAAATTATAGGCTTTAGCTTTCATTCAGTGAGTGACTCAAACCAGTCTGAATAAGGTTAAAGCCTCCAACAATTGTCAAAAATGCTTCGTGCATGAAAGTGACAGCAAAGTATTTGTGGCAATTATGTTGAGGTGGAATTGATAGGAGGGGGAACATGCATCGCTCGTTTTTTAATTCTATTGAACAAAAAACAGGTGTATCGATGGATGAAATCTTCGCATTAGCAAATGCAATTCAACATGCAGATTTTACAAACGAAAAACAAGTTAGAAAAATCGTACGTCGTGTAGCCAAAGTGTCCAATAGAAGAATCACACAAGAACTTGAAGATAAATTAGTGAATTCTATTATTCAAGATGGCGCTTCTTTAGACTTTGATAAGATTACAAGAATGATGAAATAAAGTGGCATTTCCATTAGTGGGAGTCATCCCGTTAAGTATGTGGAATGCCTGCTTAAGTGCTTATTTATATAATAATCGAAAATCTAAGTATGTAAGCAGACAAATAAAAAGGTGTTACGACTATGCAATAGCATTTTCGTAACACCTATTCATCTTCATTCAGAGAAGACGCCCATCTCTATAGATAGGGTCCCTTTTCAGCGGGTGTTCGACACCGACTGAAATAGTGAACTCAGTTTAAGAACGCCAAGTCCTGTGGCACTTTATCTGTGCGAAAGTGAAGCGTCAGCAACACAGGACTGAGTGACCAAACACCCTGAAGACCTAAAGCCTTTGGCAGATGCCATGGATTTTGAATTGTGCTAACGCAATTCAAAATCCGGACGTAATTACGCCAAGGTGCCGCTGATTAAATCGTTTTTTCCATAGCACGATGAGGGATACCAGCATCCATAAATTCTGGAGATGTTACTGTGTAACCAAGCTTTTCATAAAAAGGAATAGCATAACTTTGTGCATGAAGTTTTAACTTTTTCTTATTCGTGGAAACGGAATATTTCTCCATTTCTTTCATAATAAGAGCACCTAGTTTTTTGCCACGCTGTGATTGTAGAATACAGACACGTTCAATTTTTGCTGTATCATTTTCTATACCACGGAGACGTGCAGCACCGACAGGCTCATAGTTATCATACATAATGAAATGCGTTGCAGTTGCATCCTCAGCATCACATTCTAGATGAAGGGGCACACCTTGTTCCTCGACAAATACTTGTTTGCGGACAGCGAACGCATCATCATGTTCTTTCTTTGATTCAACAATTTTCACATGATACAAAGGTCATTCAGCTCCAGTCAGTCGGAATGTTTCGTAAGTTGTCCAGGAGCCGTCCTCCAATTGGTATAAAAGATGGATGCGATCAATCGTATCTTTCTCGTCAACACCTGTCATACGTAATTGGCTAAAGATGTCGTCGTGCTCAGAGTCGGTCATTTTTTGTGCAATCGTAATATGCGGTACGAAGACATGTTTAGTATTGCCAAAAGAAATTTTTTCTTCTAGTGCATTATGGAATGCTACTAATTGTTCTGTTGGTTCAATGCGGAAATAAATTGCATTGGTTGTTGGGAAAAACGAACTTATGCGTGATGCATGAATGTTTAAAGGCGCATATTTCGCAGCGATTTCATCTATTTGCCTAACGATGGATTGAATATCCTCATCCGTTGCATCAAAGCTGTCCTTTAACGTCATATGCGGTGTAATTTTCGCATAATGCGGATCGTAACGCTTGCGGTACGTGTTCGCTAAGTCTTGTAATTTTTTTGATGGAAAAGCCACAATTCCGTACTTCATAGTCCATTACCTCCCGAAAATAAACAATTTTTCTATCTAAGTATAACAGAAATTTCGTATTTCGTAATTTGAATCATCTAATATTAATTGAAATTTTCAATTAATGCACGGCGAAGATCAGGTTTCCAATATTTCCATGTATGATTGCCATCAAACTCATCATAAAATGTAGAAAAGCCTTTACTTAACATAAGATTATGCAATTGGCGATTTGGGGTTAAAAAGTCCTTTACCGTTTTATCCAATGTGATAACTATATCTTCTTTTTTGCCAACGATATGATAAATGGAAATCGCACCTGGATCTTTGAAATTTTCAACAGCTTTTAAGACATCTTCGTCAACAAGTGGTGATTGTAAAATGACTTTACCGAAAATGCTTGGGTATTTTAAAGCTGCCATTAAAGAAGCAGTTGCAGCCATAGAGTCACCGATTACTGCGCGGCTCATCCCCATTTGGTAGGTTGCATATTCTTCATCTAAATAGGGCACAAGCTCATGAGCTAAAAAACGCAGATAAGCTTCATGTTGTTCCCCGCTTGGCATATATTTGTGACGTCGATCTTTAATATCTTTGTATGGAACGAATACAAAAATTAAATTTTCGATTTCATAGTCATCAATAAGTTCATCAGCTAGTTTTGTAATACCCCCAAGTTGAAAGTAATCTTTGCCGTCTGATGCAATTAATATATTATATTTATATAGTGGAGAATAATTTGCAGGGACATAAATATAAAGCTGTAATTCCTCATGCAACGCTTCACTATAAAACTTTAAATCTTGAACTGTTCCCTTATCCAACGATGACACTCCTTCATGTAGTTTGTAACAAAATTGTACCATATTACGTAAGTAAAGGTATAATAGATTGGGCTAGCCTTGTACTAGCAATAAAAAAGGAAATGAGGGTTTGCTATGCATGATAAAAGTATTCGCGTGCATTCTGACGAAGTAGCTAAAGCAGCTTTAGGTGCGCTAATTCGTCGTGGTGTAACGCTAGAAGACATTGCTGAAATTGTTTATGAAATGCAAAAAGCATATAATGATGGTTTGACATTAGAGCATTGCATTCATTCTGTTGAGCGTGTACTGCGTAAACGTGAAGTCCAGCATGCGGTATTAGTAGGTATAGAATTAGATGAACTTGCAGAGAAAAAGTTACTGTCATCACCACTACAACAAATTATTGAATCCGATGAAGGATTATTCGGCGTTGATGAAACAATTGCACTTGGATCTGTATTTACATATGGCAGCATAGCTGTAACAACTTTCGGTCACTTAGACAAACAAAAAATTGGCATCATTAAAAAGCTCGACACAGAACCTGGGCAACATGTCAATACATTTTTGGATGATTTAGTGGCAAGTATTGCAGCTTCTGCAGCTTCCCGCATTGCACACCGCATGCGTGACTTAGAAGAAGAAGGCGAAACATTTGCAGATATTGAGCCTGAAGAGCTCGGACCAAAACCAAAATCACATAATGAAATATGATTTAGTTAGAAGAAGTCTCCGAAGCGATGAAAGTTGGTCAAAGCTGTAATTAATAGAGTTTCTTCTGTTAAAATAGAGCCTCCTAAAATAATTTAGGAGGCTCATTTTTTATTTTGATTCGTTAGCTGCTTTTAAAAATTCTTTTACTTTTTCACTGTCTGCTTCAAGTTTTAATTCTGTATTTACTAAAGGAGAAACGGTTGAAACAGCAGGCTTCTTATTGCCTTGGTAGTAGCTGATGAATTCATCTTGGTTAATGGAATAAAGAATTGCTTTACGTAAATCTGCTGAATCAGATACAGCACGGCCAGATGTATTCATTTGCAAATAAGCTACTGCATTACTATCAGCAGTGTTTAATGTTAATTTTGCATCGGACTTTACAATATCCAGCTTTGTTTCTGGTACTGTTTGAAGAACATGGATTTCACCATTCCGTAAAGCTGATAGAGCACTATCATTATCTGCAATAAATCGAACGTTGATTTTAGCAATCTTTGGTTCATACTCACTGCCTACACGATAGGCAGGGTTCTTCACGAATTGCGCTTCATAATCATTTTTTTGGATAAGAATGTATGGACCACTTGCAAATAGTTGGTTATTGTATGTTGCAGTACCTTCAGTAATTGTTGCTTGATCGCCATATGCGATATCTTTATCTGGGTTATAGTTTGCTACGTCATATGTGTTAATGCTTGTTACTTGTTTTTCAGACACGATACCACCAGATTGATGTGCTAAGTAGTTTAATACTTGCGGGAATGGTGTTGGTGTTGTAATTTTCACCACTTGATAAGCACCAGAAGCATTTTTAACGGCCCCTTTATCATTCACTAATTGTGCTACAGAAGAAGGTAAGTTTTGAGATAATACATCCAAAATAGATTTGTCAGAGCCTGCCACTTTTTTATTTTTTAGTTCTGTTAAGTCTGTAACAGCCTCTACAGTTTCAATGTTTTCATGAATGCTATAAGTACGATGGTCTGGTACTGAATTAGCATCTTTTGCACGATTTAATGAGAACACAACATCTTCAGCCGAAACTAATTCACCAGTATCAACTGCAGCTCCGTCCTTTACGGCTGCAAAATGAATATCATCACGCAAAATAAAGTAGTATTCTTGGTTCCCTTCCGCAATAGCATGGTTATAGGATAAAGAGCCATCTGAAACAACTTCATCCGTATCCGTTAAATTGACAAGTCGAACATACAAATTGGTATTAAGTGTGTTGATGGAACCATCATTGCCTTTAATAGGGTCAAGAGATGTTAATGAATCAAGTGTTTGATGTAAAATTAATGTTTCTGTTGAATTTAAGGATGCATCATTAAATTCAATGTTCTCCCATACTTGGGCACGTGATTTTGGCAAAAGTACAGATTTTGGATTGACTAATTCAGAATAAATCCCTTGATATTTATTGGAAATGTATAGTGGTGCAATATATGCTTGATTGAATACTAATAGTTCCTCTAATTCTTTATATTTGGCTACGGCTTCATCGCCCGTTAAAGTACTTGCTTCATCAATTAAAGCATCTAAATTTGAGTCGGCAACAACACTATAGTCACCGCCCGTTTTGAATAAACCACGTACAGCATAGTCTGGATTTCCAGTTACTGTTGTCCAGCTAGAAAGAGCAATATCGTAGTTGCCAGCTTCTTTTTGTGCTGAAAATGATCCATAATCTGGTTGAATGTTTAGCTTCACATCAAAGCCATTTTTTACTAGTTGATCACGCACAATATTCATATCTTCCTCTGCAGCGGCCATGCCTAATAGTTCAATTTTCGATTTATCATCGCCTTTAGCGTCTTTACCGCCCTCTACATCTGTTTTTGTTTGCACGCAGCCTGCTAATGCTAAAACTGCGATGACTAAAAATAACAGTAATTTTTTCATATAAGAACCTCCGATTATTCTAATTTGTTTTTGGATCTAAAGCATCTCGTAAACCATCGCCAAAGAAGTTAAAGGACAGGACGAGAAGCATAATACAAAGACCTGGGAAAATAGCGACATAGGAATGTGTTTCCAGGTACGTACTACCAACCTTTAAAATGTTACCCCATTCTGGAATATGCGGCTCAATGCCAAGCCCTAAAAAACTTAAACTACTTGTTGAAATCACTGCTCCACCAATTGTTAATGTTGCTTTGACAATCATCGGCGCTAAAGCGTTAGGAACAATATGTTTAAAGATAATCGCTGTATCAGAAGCTCCAAGAGCCCTAGCAGATTCAACAAATTCATAATTCGAAAGCTGCATGACATTTGCACGCATCGTGCGCGCATAGGTAGGGATTGCCCCAACACTTAGTGCGATGATTAAATTAACGGTATTTGCACCAAAAGCGGCAATAATGGCAATGGCAAGTAATATTCCAGGAATTGCATACAAAATATCTAGACTGCGCATGATGATGTTATCTGTTGATTTTCCATAATAGCCTGAAAACGCACCGAGAGCTCCCCCAACTAGTGCTGGAATAACCGTTGAGAAAAATCCAACGATTAACGAAATTTGAGCACCGAACACGATCCGAGAAAATAAGTCACGGCCGTAATTATCTGTTCCAAGAGGATGCTCCAATGAAGGTGTTTGCAACAATGCCCCATAATTATTTTTAGTTGCAAAGTCGTAATCGAAAGTCCAAGAACTTGTCACAGATAATGAAAAGATAAAGACGATGAAAAATAAGCCAAATACCGCCATCGTGTTGCGTAAAATCTTTTGCCACATTTTTTGCCATTTTTCAATGGCAGATGGATTAGCTTTTCTGGCTTTTTGAATGAGGCTAAAACCTAGCAAAGTCGCAAATAGATTACCTGTAAAGGAGGCAATGAGCAGCAAAATACCAGGCACAAGCATCCATTTAGGGGCTTCCTTCGCAGTAACGAATTTTGTACAAAGGAATAGCATCACGATATAAAACAAAGCAAGTATTAAAAATAACCCCATTGCGATGAGAAATGTATCTGTTACATAGGATTTAAATAAATTCAAAGCTGAAATACCGATTATAAATAGCTGAGTCATAAATGCATAGGCTGCAAAAGTATATTCAACTGTCTTTGTTTTTGACACGAGCATAAAAGCAAAAGAGACTGCGAAAATATTGCCTGAAGCAATCGTCAACAATAGCGGATAGCCGAGCAAACGAGTTCTTTTTTGTATGTCACCAAGCTTGGCTAAATCTTTCTTTATACGTAATGTCAGGTAACCAACATAAACGGTCGTTATTAAATAAGTAAAGAAAAATAGTAAAATGATTGGTCGCCAACTCTGGCTAGAAAAATTGTAGCTATAGGCTAGAAATAGTAAAGAAAACAGTAAGGAAAAGACAAATGTAAAATGTGCACTGACATATTCCTGTGTAATTTTCAAAAGTAGTTTGACATGCATGATCGTTTTCACAGATGTTCCCCCTTTAAGACTTCTTCATTTTCGAGCGAATACGTGGATCGAAAAAGGCATACAGAATATCAATCAACAAGTTGACAATAGAAATGGTAATGGCAATATAGACGACACCACCAAGGATAGCTGGAATATCAGGTATAAATTGCTTATCAACAATATAGCTGCCAAGTCCATTAATATTGAAAACTTTCTCTGTAACTGAAGCCCCTCCCAACATTCCTCCGAAGAGTAGTCCAATCACCGTGATAATAGGAATCATGGCATTGCGTATTGCATGTTTTGTGATCACTTTATATTCATTTAGACCCTTTGCTTTAGCAGTAATAATATAGTCTTCATGAATAACCTCGAGCATACTTGACCTTGTCATGCGGGCGATGGATGCTGTAATAGAAGTACCCAAGACAACAACAGGCATCAATAGTGATAGCCAGTTTTGTGGATTATACGTGGCTGGAAACCATTGTAGTTTTAACGCGAAAGTTAAAATGAATAGCAAACCTTGCCAAAAGCTCGGGATCGATAATCCAATTAGGGCAATAAACATGAATGTGTAATCTAAGTATGAATTTGGGCGGACCGCTGAAATAATTCCGACTGGAATGGCAATGGCAATAGCCATTAACAGCGATAATAGGGCAATTTCAAGCGTGATAGGAAATTTATTTGCGATGCTATGTGTAATATCTTCTTTCCCAGCAAATGATGTGCCCAAATCAAATGTGAATAACCCAGAAAGTGCATGCCATAGTTGTGATAAATAGGGTTGATCTAAGCCATAAATACGATTAAAGTTTGCAACTTGATCGGGCGTTGCCTCAACTCCGAGTAAGTTTCTCGCCGGGTCAAATGGCGACAAATATAAAATTGTAAAAACGAGTGTGGCAACACCAACAATTACGATGAAGCTTTGTAAAATCCGTTCAATAACAAATTGTAGAAATGGATTCGCAAACAATAGTAGCAATACATAAAATAAAATTGCTGGTATAAATGTGATGGCTATAAATTTTTGTTTTTTCAGTTGCTGTCCAAAAAACTGTAAATAGGATGGATCAGTGTGGCCTTCATTGGCTAAATCTTTCTCTACTATTCGTTTGAGTTTTGCGTCTGCTAAAGAAGTAGCGGATGTTTGTAACTGCTGTTTAGACACTGGCTCATTGAAAAACTGTACCTTAGCCTGTTCTTGATCTGCAAATGCAACTTGCCACTGTGTATAAGACCCATTTACTTTGTAGTACTGACATTGTTGCTCAAACCTTTGCTTGTATATATGCGATTTTTTTCTTTTCCGATAAAAGAAATATGTAAATGGATGTACCAAGATACTAAAAAGAAAGAGTAACAATGTATAGGATCGTTGATGCATAAGTTTTTGATAAACCGTAAAAAAGAAATCATGTTCCTCTGTTGTTGAATGATTTTTTGAAATACCCATGCATTTCCTCCAAACGTGAATGACATAACAAGCATTATATTGTATAATTCCTATCAGTATTGTAAAGTATGGATTATACCTGGTATTAAGTCAATCATAAAATTTAAAAAGGATGGATTGAATGAGTGAAAAGCTATTAGAAATCAACAATCTTCGCGTGTCCTTTATTACTGGGGAGACAGAATTTGAAGCAGTAAAAGGTGTCAGCTTTCATGTAAAGAAAGGTGAAACACTCGGAATAGTAGGAGAGTCAGGTAGTGGGAAAAGTGTAACAGCTCGTTCAATTATGCGGTTATTACCATCACCACCTTCTTTTCTAAAATCAGGAGAGATTTTATTTAAAGAACAAGAGGTTACTGCCTTAAACGAAAAGCAGATGGAAGCAATTCGTGGGCAAGACATAAGTATGATTTTTCAAGACCCTATGACATCTATAAATCCTACCATTCGAGTAGGAGAACAAGTAGCTGAAAGTTTAAGAAAGCACCAATCACTATCCAAAACCGATGCTTACAAGCAAACGATTGAACTACTAGAACTTGTAGGAATTCGAGATGCTGAACAACGCTATAAGCAATACCCGCATGAATTTTCAGGTGGCATGCGTCAACGGGTTATGATTGCTATGGCGTTAGCATGTAATCCGTCATTACTGATTGCCGACGAACCCACGACAGCACTCGATGTGACAATTCAAGCGCAAATATTAAAATTAATGCGTGATATGCAAAAGAAGATGGGTACTTCAATTATTTTAATTACGCATGATTTAGGTGTTGTTGCTGGCATGTGTGATCGAATCATTGTCATGAAGGAAGGCGAGATTGTTGAGCAAGGTACGGCAGAGGAAATTTTTGCGAATGCTCAACATCCATATACAAAAAAACTGCTAAATGCTTTACCAAAGTTACATGAGAAGAAACAACCAAAGCTATTAGCAAATTTATTGACAGGAATAGATGCGACGAAACCATTAATTGAAGTAGAGCATCTTTCAAAAGAATTTGGATTAGGACGTGGTCAAACAGTAAAGGCGGTTAATGATTTATCATTCCATATTTATCCTGGAGAAACGTTAGGACTTGTAGGGGAATCTGGCTCAGGTAAATCCACAACAGGACGTACTCTTTTGCAACTGCATCAACCGACAAATGGTGAAGTTTTGTATCAAGGGGTACCAATTACAAGACTAACAGCTAAGCAATTAAAAGCGATGCGTCGTCATATGCAGATTATTTTTCAAGATCCGTATTCTTCTTTAAACCCTCGGAAAAAAATATTGGATATTGTGGGAGAGGCTCTTGATATTCATAAACTTGTGAAAACAAATGAAGAACGCCAACAGCGAGTTGAACAGTTACTTGAACTAGTAGGCTTAGACAAAGAACATGCAATGCGTTATCCACATGAGTTTTCAGGTGGTCAACGCCAACGTATTGGTATTGCACGAGCATTGGCTGTTGAACCGAATTTTATTGTCTGCGATGAACCACTATCTGCACTAGATGTATCGATTCAAAAACAAATTGTTGATTTATTAAAGGATTTACAGCAACGGCTTGGCTTGACATATTTATTCATTGCACATGATTTATCTATGGTAAAACATATAAGTGATCGTGTGGCTGTCATGTATGGTGGGAAAATTGTTGAGCTTGCGGAAAGTGAAGAACTATATACGAATCCACAGCATCCCTATACACGTGCATTGTTGCAATCTATTCCAATTCCAGATCCAGCCATAGAAAAACGAAAATACGCTCATTCAACAAATGATGAACCACAAGTACAATATGATGTAGAAAATAGTGAACTCGTTGAAGTTTTACCTAATCATTGGGTTGCAATAACATCTACATAACTTGAATGTAGTAGCTTGATATTTTACAATAGAAACAACGTGAAACTTTTTTCATTCGGCCAGGACTTTTACTCCTCCTCGCCGATGATTAGTTGAACGTATCAGACTTTTATAAGGGTCTCTTTCTTAACTACAGTAAATAGTTAAGCAATGGAGCAGGGATTACTTATTACAGTGTGATAATGACGAATAGTTGTGAGGGAACTACTACATGAAAATGCAAGACATCAAAACGTTAATAACGAGTGGTACAATCATTCTTGCTGTTGCTCTATATATGATCTTTGGCAGAACACCAACAGAAGATAAGGATACAACTACTTCTGAACAACAAGGCATTATTTCGATTGAAGCGGTTGAAGAAAAGACTGGGAATGATCGCTTTAATGTAGAGTATATAAAAGCTTATGATGGCGATACTTTTCAGGCGACCATTAATGGTGAGAAACAAAAAATCCGCTTATTGATGGTAGATACACCTGAAATGAATTATAACAAAGATGATGAACAGCCTTTTGCACAAGAGGCGAAGGATTACTCGATAAAGCTTTTAGAAAACGCTAAAAAAATTGAAGCGGTCTACGATGTAGGACCAGAAGTAGATAATTACGATCGTCTACTAGTTTATGTCTTTATTGATGATGTGTTATTACAGGAAGCCTTATTAAAAGAAGGGCTTGCAGCTGTACGTTTTATTCATAAACCAAATAATACGTTTGAAGATGAATTCCGTGAAATTCAGCAAGACGCACAAGAGGAAAAATTAAATATTTGGTCACATGATAATTACTTCCAAAAAGATGGATTCCATCCCGAAGAAATCAATTAAAATCATCAGATTACTACGCTTTTAATCGTCATTCTTAATAAAGAACATTTTGCAAGTTCAAGAAGATGCTGTCTGTATTTTGCAGGCGGTATCTTTTTTTATTGATTCGACGAGAACACACATGACCTCAGTCATGAGATGAATCTATTGTGTGGTGCGTTAAATATAGAAAAGAAATATTGCGAAGGCTAATAGATAAAACTTTGCAAAACGTTATTCGTAAAATCGCAAGAGAGCACGAAATAAATATTGTTAAAATGGAGACTGACGGCGATCATATCCATTTATTAGTTGAATGCACGCTTCAACAATACATCCCTGATGTGATGAAGGCTTTGAAAGGTGTTTCTGCAAGGATTATATTCAGAACATTCCCTACTTTAAAATCAAGTCTTTGGGGAGGTTACTGATGGAACCCTAGCTATTTCATTGCCACAGTTAGTGAAAATACCGAAGAACAAATTCGAAATACTATTCAAAATCAAAAGAAGAAATGAGGTTTAATCATAAGACGACACAAAGCCTATAAGTTTAGAATCTTTCCAAATTCAGAACAACAAATACTTATTGCTAAAACTATTGGTTCTTGTCGTTTTGTTTTTAACCATTTCTTATCAAAATGGAACGTTCATTACAAAGAAACAGGCAAAGGTCTTACTTACAGTCTTAGTTCAGAAGAATTGCCGAAAATGAAACAAACTCCTGAAAACATTTGGCTAAAGGAAGTAGATAGCAAGACTTAAAACATTTGTCAAAGACTTGACGGATGCTTTTACACGTTTCTTTAATAATCAAAATTCTTTTCCTCGTTTTAAAAGTAAACGCAATCCTACACAACAAAATGCGTAAACAATAGTATAGAGATGCTTACAAGTCATATAAAATTGCCCTTCTCGCTTAACCACTTCTAACGTTTCACAATTTATCAAATCTATTTTTTCTTGATAATACCCAAATCATGATGATTGAAGAGTATTATCCTCGCAATTTTTCGCAATCATTAACCTATCTTTACATGATTTACAAACTTTCGGAATAGATGGGACAAAAACGGAATCCTAATTCAATTGGATAAACACATCTTCAAAGAATGATATAGAAAACTTCCCCTTGGAATCTATTCACAGTATGTAAGCAATCGTGTCGTTGACTCTTAACGGAAACTAACTGCTAAACTATTGGTTAAGTAAACGAATAATGAAGTTAGATTCATTAAATTTGTTTGATATAAATTATATCAAGGAAATTGATTGTCAAATTATGTTCTAAAAGTAGCAAAGAGTGATTTTGATTATTGAGAAATAGTTGTTATGATTTGAATATTCTTGGGAATGGTGACTATATACCTATTTATCTAGCATTAAATGAAAATTCTAAAGTTTTTACATAAAACGAATTAACCTAATGGATCTATGGCTCCTGCTTTCAACTTTGATTATGTTATTAGTTTCAATGTTTTGTGGGATTCAGACTAAGAAAAAGCGGCACGATATTCTATAAAAAAGTTAAATAAACTTCGTTTATGGGAAACTATGTGTAAACATGACGCTGATAGGAATGTTGGTTGAAGACTTTGGGGTGAGACTATGCATAATTTTTTAGATCGATCTACTTTGCATAAAGTACAGGTACTAAATCTTATTTATAATGAAAATCGATTTTTTTCGAGTTTTGAGTTAGCTCAAGTTACGGAGTTGTCGGAGAGAACCATTTTGAAGATACTAGCGGAAATTTCTTTAGATTTACAAATAATAACAGAAGCTGCATATATAAAGGAAGAAAAGCCAAAGTATTTTAAATTGGATTACCAAGATCATTTTTCAATTAAGACCGTAGAAAGACATTATTTACAAAATTCATTAACATATAAAGCTTGTGATGAGATTTTTCATAATACATTTGATGATATTACTACATTTTCATTAGAAAATTTCACAAGTTTGGCCTCTATGTACCGTCGTATAAATAAAATTAAGCCGTTGTTAAATCAATTTCATTTAAAATATAAATCTCAACAAATGGTAACTCTTGAAGGAACAGAGAAACAATTTCGCTATTTTTACTATTTGTTCTATTGGAATTCATGTTGGGGAGAAGTATGGCCATTTACTTTAGTTACAAGAGAGGCAATTCAGAAAGTAATGGAGGAAGTGAATATAGAGCTTCCACATTCGGTGATATATTGGCTTGCTATTTGCTTAACACGTGTGAAATTAGGCTTTCAAATTGGGCAAGATCCAATGTATTCCACTTTTACAAAACATCATTATCATTATGGGGATTTTTCCAAAGTAGTTGAGCGTATATTTAAGGAACTAACTACATTGTCTGACGAAGAGATTGAATTAGAAATGATGTTTTCATTTACATTCACTTGTTGTTTACAACATTATGACAAAAAAGATAAAGCAGTAAGTTTAATGATGAACTTTGCTCAGCACCATAATCAAGACTTATTCGTGCAAGCAACTTTGTATTGGATAGAAACATTTATGGATCATTTTTCCATTACACTAAATGTAGAAGAATATGGAGTGCTATTTGTGAATTTACTTCATCTCCATTATTTTATTATAACTTTTTCTGGTCCATCTTTTTTATTTAAAGAAGATCCTTATCAGAAGAGGTTTGAGATGCATGAAACTACTCAAATAGAAATAATGAATCAATTTTATGATCGACTTATGGAAAATGAAGATTTTTCACTTGTTTTTAAACAGAGAGATACTTTGATAGGGCGGTATCACAAATTATTGAAACAAACGATTAATATTATTAATAGAGAAGTAATTAAAATTAAAATTGTTTCGATGATAAATGATATTCCACATCTATTCGATCAAATTAAACGTGTCTTTATACATGTTGAATTATGTTCAGAAGTTGAAGAGGCGGAGTTAATCATTACAGATAGTCTATACTTAAACCTTAAAAAAGAAGCACGAGAATTGTTTGTGTGGGATGTGATGCCTAAAAAAAGTGACTATGAAAGGGTAGGAAAAAGATTACAAGAAATATATTTAAATAAAAACGAAGAATCAAATAATCTTTTAATTAAAGCTTTAATATGTCAAATCTAATAGGCATTCAATATTAAAGAAAAAATTAGTAGAAATTACATATGAAATGCAAAGCATCATAGATAGAGTAACCAAAATTTAGGGTGGACCGAATTTATTGTCATTAACTATAACAATTGTAGCAGTAAGCGCTGAAAAACTTGGAAGAGGCTTAGATATTGTTGGAGAGGCGGTTAAAAGTTACCTTCTAATGTAACAAAAAATCAGTCACTGATGGAAGTCGTAGAAACTAAAGATGCAAAGTCAACACTTCTCTTGAAACGATTAATACCTTTGTTCAAGATGGAAATCAAATCATAGAAGGAATGAGGGACACTAATATGTACGAAAGACAAATTCCAGATGAACTAACCTATTATTTGAAATTGGGAGACGCAGTCGTAATTACGGATGAAAATCTAATAATCTTGGAAGTCAATAATCAATACAAAAATATTACAGGTTATAAGAGAGAAACTATTATCGGATCACCAGCTGAATTTTTAAACTCAAATATGCAGCCAATTATGTATAAATCATTAAGAAGTGCATTAAGTAATGGTAAATCATGGTCTGGTGTAATGGGCGATATAAAGAAATCATCAGGATCTTGGTATTCTACCATAACGATCACGCCTATTAAAATAAATGAACAGATTTACTATGTAGGAATCACACGAAGTGCCGAACAACTTGTAGTACAAGACAACCACCGAAGAAAAGAGGAACAAAAAGAATTATTTAAAGTGTTAGCTATATCAAGTGAAATTCGTGATACAGGTATAGTAGAACATCTTTTAAGCGTTCAAAAATTAACAGAGAAATTCTTGTTAACCCTTACTGAGGAGAAAATATATAGCTTACCTGTGAAGTATATAGATAAAATTATTCAATATAGTATATTGCATGACATTGGAAAATCGGGTATTCCTGAATCAATACTTTATAAACCTGGTCCACTTACGTTCTATGAAAGGAAAATAATCGAAATGCATCCGTTAATCGGAGTTGAAGTCCTACATAAAATTTCTGATGGAATGAATTATAAACTTTTTGATGACATAGAAATAGCAAGTAATATTATTAAATACCATCATGAAAAATGGGATGGTACGGGATATCCTGACGGACTAAAAGGAGAAGATATTCCTTTTGAAGCAAGGATAATAGCCATAGTAGATGTATATGATGCTTTAATTAGTAAAAGATCTTATAAGAAGTCTTGGTCAAAAAAAGAGGCTTTGTCCTATTTGAAAGAACAAAAAGGAATTCAATTTGATCCTTTTCTAGTTGATGCTTTCCTAGAAAGAGTTATTGATTTACCAAGATGATGAATAGTAGCGGAATTCTCTGCTATGATCGAGTAACTAACAGCAATGAGGGCATCTTCTAGAAATGTCGCAATGGTTTGTATGTCCCTAAGTGCCGCATAGAACAATAAAAGAATTATTTAATATTGAAGAGCTCGTTTTTTAAAAAATGAGTTCTTTTTATGTGCGATTTTTTTCTACAACCTTGATGGTACGAACAACTTGGTACTTCACAGGTATTTGAGGTAGAAGCGCAGATATATAGGTTTTTTGAGCGGGGATTTGTATACATTCCACGGGTGTTACTGTACATAAAGGGCAGGAGAATGATTCGTAAATTTTTCCGATCTTGTAATAAGTGAAAAGCCTTATCTGAACAAAATATTTTTTTACTCATACTATATAGAAACATAGATAATCAGATCTGAGGAGGTTAAAAATGCATTGGATTACCATCATTCTTATAGGTATTGCTGCTAATCTAGATAATTTAGGAATTGGTCTTGCCTATGGTGTTAAAAAGATGAGAATTCCAGTCCTATCAAACGCAGTTATTGCCATTATGTCAATGATTGTCACATATGTTGCAGTAACTGCTGGGAGCACAGTTATTGAGTATATCTCAGCGCATACGGCAAATCTTTTGGGAAGTCTTTTGTTATGTGTTATTGGGATGTGGACGTTATTGTCCACTCGCTTTTCTAAAAAGGGGATCATGAGCAGTCCTGAATTATTTGATGAGGATAAAAATAATGTTATCTCATTCAGGGAAGCCATTACACTGGGATTCGTCTTATCAGCAAATTGTTTAGCAGGCGGAATTGCAATTGGAGCGAATGGTATTTCAGCCATATGGACTGTTATATCGATTGGTACTTTTTCATTTATAACCGTCGCGATTGGTAGTCATTGTGGATCCTTACTAACAAAAACATTCATTGGAAAGTATTCGACAGCCATTTCTGGATGGCTATTAATGATGATTGGTGTATTTGAGATATTTGCTAAATAGTCTTGTTATAGTTTACTAATTGAGAATAGATTTACCTAAATAATAAAGATGTTACTTAGAAATAGAAATTGTTTTAAGTGTAATAGCGTAAATGTACATTGTGGATTTGGATTAAAAGTCCATGCAAAATCAGATTATAAGTGATTTTTGTACATAGTCTCTAAATTGATAGTATTGACATAAAAAGGGAGCATGCAGAGGTTTTTCTGTAGTGCTTCCCTTTTTATGACAGGAAATTTTGACATATTAAGGACGATTTTGGTTTAATAGTTGACATACGCTGGTATTAACGATTATTCTTGGAAATAAGGTTGTAATTGAGAATTGTTTTCGTTTGCGCGAAAATGCTTTTATGGAAAACATTGTGCATATAAATTATTTCAATTATAATGATTTATGGAAAATGGATAAAAAATTTCCATTATTATAGAGGAGGCATGCAACACATGAAGAAAATAATGATGTTGGTCATGCTAGTCAGTATGTTTGTATTTAATATAGCTTTACCTCAAGCATCTGCTCAACTAGCTGATGGCACACATTCTGTAAAATATCAGGTGAATAAACCAGATAGTAGTTCTGCGTCCATTGCAAATGATTATTTCGTAAAGCCTGCAAAGGTGACTGTGAAAAATGGGACAGCTACTGTGCAAATTACCTTGAAAAATAGTGCATGGATAACTAAATTCCAACCACCTGGTGGTGCTTCTGTTGTAAGCGAAGATAAATCAGCTGACACTCGTGTTGTACAATTAACAGTAAAAGATTTAACAAAACCGGTAGTTACATCGATGAAAATTGATATCGATGATATTAATTATCACCATGAATATAGCGTCTCATTAGTATTCGAAGTAACATCAGCAGGAAGTTCGACAGCAACGATAGCAAACGATACTAAATCGCCAACGCCAACTACTTCCGAAAGTCAAGTGTCTAATCCTCAGACAAGCGATGCTACGCCGTATTTATTAATCGTTGGTTTAGCAGGATCAGCATTTTTACTTTATAGAAAAAAAACACAAACAAAATCGGAGGCTCAATAATGACTAAAAAACGTCAATCACGCGCAACAAAAATCGTACTAGCTTCACTACTAGCTGCATCACTTTCAGTACCATCTTTTGCATCTGCGAAAGAAGCTGAAGTCACAACAGTAAATACTGAAGTGAAAGCAGAAACTACAAAGGAATCAGTAGTTACACAAGAAGGAACAACTGTAAAATTCCAAACATTCAAACCAGGTACAGATGAAGCTGGTTACATGGACAAGTATTTCGCAGGAACTGGTTTACTTGTAGAAAAAGATGGTACATATACTGTGAAATTAACAGTGCCAGCTGAATTTGCGGCTATGATTCCTGGTTTCCAAGTGAAACAAGGCGATAAATATGTTGATGCAACAATTGAAAAACAAACAGATGGTTCAAGCATCGTGTCATTCCTGGTAGATCCAAAAGCGAAAACAGCAGCAAAAGTACATGTTGTTGTGGCTGAAGCTAGCATGGACAAATGGTACGACTTTGATTTCCAACCAGTAGCTGCTACAGAAGAAACTGTTACTGAAGAAAAACCAGTTACTGAAGAAGAAGTAGTCGTAACAGATGAAGAAGATGTAGATGTAGATGTATATGAAGGAACAGTAACTGTTTATAAAGATGGCACTAAAGAAGAATCAATGATGAAAAACTACATTGACTCTACAATAGCAGTTGCTAAAGCAGACGGCACATACGTTGTTGGTATGATTTTCCCTAAAGGTCAGTATGTTCAATCATTTAAAGTCGATGGTCAGGACGCTGTATTAGACGAGGAAGAAACTGATACAGATGAGCGTCTTTACTTGTTTGAAGTAAAAGATATCAAGGCACTTACAACAGCACAGATTCATATTATTGTAGATGAGCCAGCTGCTGGTGTGAAATATGATTCAGTTCACACAGTTCAATTTAAATTTGATGTGAACTTTGACCAACCTGTAACAGAAACAGAAGAAACTACTGTTGATAATCCATTCAAAGATATCGACAACAATGAAAACAAAGAGGCAATCTTAAATTTACTTGCTTATGACATTATCGTAGCGCAAGATAAATTCAACCCTAACAATAGCTTAACTCGTGCACAATTTGCTTTAATGATTGCACGTACATTAGAATTAGAAGCTACTGAAGTTGCTGGCTTCCAAGATATTAAAGGTATTGAAGCAGAGAAAGCAATTAACGCTCTTGCTGAATATGGCATTGTTGAAGCACGTGATAAATTCAATCCAAATGGCACATTAACACGTCAACAAGGTGCTTTAATGATTTACCGCGCAATTCAGGCTGTTACTGAAGGCGAGTTAAAAGTAGACATTTCATTACCTTATGCTGACGTATCTACTATTGCTAATGAAGAAGCGAAAGAAGCATTCTCGTTACTAAATAAAGAAGGCATTATGACTGGATCTGTGGGTAAAGATGGTAAGACTTATATCAATGCCAACAAACCATTAACACGTGGACAAATGGCGAAGATACTAAATAATTCTTTAGATTTCTTTTATGAATTTGAAGAATAACAATAAGCACTAAAACAGCAACTTCCTTTCTCACTTAGATGAGGAAGGAAGTTACTGTTGCTTCTATAGAAAATTGGGGGAAATTCATGGTGAAAATAAATAGAAAAAACTTTCTTTTGTTAGCGTTCATTCCTATTTTTTTAGCATTCCTCCCTCCATTTGTATGGACGCATGCACAGGCTGAAGAACATAGATCCATAGAAAATGGATCGTATCAAGTTGAACTAAGTTTTCCATCACTTGATGGAGTGGAACAAAGTCTTTTATTCAGTAAAGAAGCAAAACTTATCGTCAAGAATGGACACTATACATTAGCTTTGGCGGTAGAAAATAAAAATAGACTGACAAATATACATATTGAACAAAGCGAAAAAACGCTTCCCTTTAAAAAAGAGAGTACTGAAAATTTAGTTCAGTTTGATGTAATAGATTTAATGCAGCCGATATTTGTAATGGGTTTAATGGCTATGGATAACCTTCCTTTTACACAAGAGCTTCTAATAAAATTAGAGACTATTAAACCGATAGAGATTCAAAGTGAAGAGTCTATATTAGAGAATGAGGTCGAAGAAAACTCTACAATAGATATACCTGAAAAAGAGTGGACAATGAACTATGTACTTCTAGTTGATGGAAAAAAAGAGCCCTCAATTATGAATACATATGTAAATCCTGTGGCAAAGATGATAGAAAAAGAAGGACTATTCTATGCGCAGCTGACGCTATTAAAATCTGCTTGGATAACAGGGCTTACGGTGGAACAACAGGGGCGGCAAGTGGAACCTAAGCTTATATCTCTTATAGATAATGTGCGGATTATTGAATTTGAAATTGAAGATTTACAACAATCGCTAAGAATGTGGGTAAAGGTTGATATTCCGGAGGTTTATTATCATCATCAATATTTCGTTCATCTAAATTTCGATCAACAACAGGTGGCCAAGTTTTTAAATAAACTTTCAGAAGCGGAATCCTCTGGGCAGGTAGTCAAAGTAGCGCCTCCCATCATTACTAAAGTAGAAGAAGTAAAGAAAGCACCAGACAAATGGACAGTCGAGTCGGTGACAAAACCAACCATGCTAGCACCTCCGATAGTTCAACCTACACCTTCTGTCCCAAAGGAAGAACTGTTAGCTTTTGACCGTACACTTGATACAAATACTGAAGACGTTACTGAAGATGAAGCCAATAAAGCTGAAGTCAAAAAGGAAACAGTTACTGAAAAGGTAGTGATGGATACAATGACAACCCAGCAGCTGGCTCTATTAGATAAGGTGAAAATGGCATTGCTCATCATTATTTGTATTTTATCGGGGTGGTTACTTGTTCGCCGCATCAAAAATGCTAAAAATGAAGCAACGGAACAGAAATAAGTAGGAGATGACATTATGAACAAATATTTGAAAGCGTTGATGCTCTTCATGGCACTTATGACTTTATTCGTAATTGCTGGTTGTAGTGGTGGAGAAGACAAAACTGAAGCACCTGCTGAAAAAATGGAAACAACAGCAGCATCAACTGAACAAAGTGAAAAACGTATTATTGCAGGTACAGTTGTCGTTGCGGAAATTTTAGATAAGCTTGAGTTGGACGCGATTGCAGTACCAGAAACTGAGAAAGTATTAGCTCCACGCTTTGACGGATTACCAACTATCGGCAATGCAATGGCACCTGATATGGAAATTGTGAAATCTTTGAATCCAACAGATGTATTATCAGTTTCAACGTTAGAATATGATTTACAAGATAAGTTCAAACAATTAAAAATTCCCGTAAACTTTTTAAATTTTCAAAGTGTCGATGCGATGCTTAATGAAATTAAATCTCTAGGCGAACAATATGACCGTACTGCACAGGCAGAAGAATTAGTCACGAGCTTACAAAAAAATATTGATGCTGTCCAAACGGTTGCGACCAATAAAGAGGGTCCACGTGTATTAATTTTACTTGGTATTCCAGGTAGTTATTTAGTGGCAACTGAAAATTCTTACGCAGGTGACCTTGTGAAACGTGCGGGGGGTATTAATGTGATGGAGGGACAGGATGCAGAGTATTTATCTTCAAATACAGAATATCTGCATAATAGTAACCCAGATATTATTTTACGCCTTTCGCATGGTATGCCTGATGAGGTGGTAAAAATGTTCGATGAAGAATTTAAAACAAATGATATTTGGAAGCATTTTAACGCAGTGAAAAATGGCAAAGTATATGATTTAGAAGAAGAATTATTCGGTACAACTGCTTCCTTACAAGTGCCACAAGCTTTAGGGCAGCTGATGGAAATCTTCTATCGTTAATAGCAAGTAGAAATTGACGCTCGTATCACAAGCTAGCCTTGTTATAGAGCGCTTTTCTTATATTTAAGGTAAGCGTGAATTAGACAAGAAAAAGGGAAATCGATATGACAAAAAAAATAATAAGTTTTTCGATCGTAATAGTGTTGTTGCTTGTCACAGTGGTCTATTCGGCAACAACAGGTAGTATTAAAATGGGCTTTTTTGAATTTATAGGTGCACTATTTGACAAAGAAAATAGCCAAATGGAGGCAATTCGTGATTTACGCTTCCCGCGTATTATTGTTGCGCTATTTGCCGGGGCGGCCCTTTCTGTTTCAGGTGTACTTTTACAATCTGTCATGCGGAATCCTTTAGCGGATGCTGGGGTTATTGGTATATCTTCTGGGGCAGCATTTGTACAGTTATTTATTATTTCATTTTTTCCTGCCTTATTTTTCATGACACCCGTTCTAGCGTTTATGGGCGGGGCTTTGGCCTGTGCGCTTGTTTTTGCCTTGTCATGGAAGTCGGGGTTAAGCCCTCTGAAATTGATATTAGTTGGGATTGCTATTAATGCCATGTTTACTGGTTTAACAGAGGCGTTTATTAGCTTAGGGGGCTCGTTAAATACATCAGCTTCTAGTGTCATTGGTTCGAATTTAACAATGCGCACTTGGAAAGATGTCTCGACAATTGTAACTTACGGTTCAGTGGGGTTAGTTGTTGCCTTGGCGTTATATAGTTGGTGTAATCTTCTTGTCCTACAGGATAAGACAGCAAAAAGCTTAGGTTTCAACGTTGCACGTGCTCGATTATTGATAGCAGCAGTTGCCGTACTGTTATCAGCTATTTCTGTTGTCGTAGCAGGCGTAATATCGTTTGTTGGCTTGTTAGTGCCACATATTGCAAGGCGTTTAGTAGGTTACGATCATAAGGTACTGATCCCATTTACCGCTTTAGCAGGGGCATTATTAATTTTGGTGGCAGATACAGTTGGTCGGACAATTGTTGCACCACTTGAAATTCCTGCTTCCACTATTATGGCAATCATCGGTGGACCGTTCTTAATATTCCTACTACGAAAAGAGTGACGAAACATGGAAATGCAAGATATTATCGTATCTCATGATAATACGCGAAATCATTTAGACGGTGTGACGACGGCCATTCAAAAAGGCAAAATAACAACAATTATTGGTCCAAATGGTTGTGGAAAATCCACATTGTTAAGTGTAATGTCGCGCAATAACATGCCAAAATCAGGCCATGTCTCATTAGAAAATAAAGATTTAGTGCATTATAAGTCAAAAGAATTTGCTAAAAAGTTGGCGATTGTCTACCAGCAGAATGAGGTACCGAAGGATTTAACCGTTGAAAAATTAGTAAGCTTTGGACGACTACCACACAATACAATGTTAAAGCGCAATCAGGAAGAAGATGCGAAGGCTATTGACTGGGCGCTTGCTTGTACAAATTTACTAGAAAAGCGTGACAAAGATTTAGAGGCGCTATCAGGTGGAGAACGTCAGCGTGTGTGGATTGCGATGGCGTTAGCACAGCAATCTGAAATTTTATGTTTAGATGAACCGACGACGTATTTAGATATTTATTATCAAATTGAGCTATTGGAGCTTGTCAAAACATTAAATGAAGAGCATGGCTTAACGATTGTTATGGTACTTCATGATATTAACCAAGCGATTCGCTATAGTGACCATATTATATTGATGAACGCAGGGAAGATTGTCACTGAAGGAGTACCGCGTGACGTCATTACGAAAGCAGTCATAAAAGATGTATATGGGGTTGAAGCCATCTTTAATGAGGATGAACAACTTGGTCTTTATATGGTGCCCTTGGGGATATAAGTTGGTGGAATGATGAAAAAATGGACATCTAAACTTTTAACCTGTGTATATTTAGCGATATTTTTATATTCTGGCTATGCACTAGTAAAGTATTTTTATACGTATTACGAGACGTCGAAATCACTTAAGGAAGTACAAAGCATTTATGAAGAAACATTGATAACTATTGACAAAGAAGCTGATGTTTCATTAACTTCGACAGAGGAGTTACTAGCAAAATATACGATACGCCCACAATTTAAAGAGCTATTAGCTGTAAATGATAGAATTGTTGGTTGGATATCTGTGGATAACACGAAACTTAATAATCCCATTTTGCAAGCGAACAATAATGATTTTTATTTGAATCGTAATTTCAAAGATCGTGAAAGTCGTGCAGGAAGTGTTTTTATGGATTATCGTAATGATGCACTTGATATGAGCCGAAATACTATTTTGTACGGGCATGCTATGAAAAATGGGACGATGTTTGGGAGTCTGAAAAATTATTTAAACCAGGATTATGCAGATGCACATCGTACGATTTATTTGGACACACTCTATGAAGGTTATGATATTGAAGTTTTTGCAGCATATGAAACAACAATTGATTTTTATTACATTGAAACAGAATTTAACAGCAATGATGATTTCCTACAATTTATTAAGGAAGTTCAAACGCGTTCTACAATCGATATGAATATAGCTATTGGACCAGACGATAAAATCCTTACATTGTCCACTTGTAAAGATTCTGTAATGAGTGATGAACATCGCTTTGTTGTGCAAGGAAGACTAGTAAAGCGATAAAAGCTCCTCTAGAGGCAGAAAGGAGTTGTCTCAAATGAAATTTTATGAGATAACTCCTTTTATAATCGTAATTTCGTTAAGACAAGTCAAAGAAAGACTATGGTTAAAAAAACTATTAAATAAAAAATAATTACTTGACGTAATTTGTTTATTAATATATAGTAAGTTACATAAAGTAATCAAATGCTTTTAGTATCTACAATCAGTCATCATAGAAATTCAGCTAAAGTAACTGCAAATGTTTAACCTTTTTAGTAACAGGGTAACATAAAAATAGTAGTTACTTCATATTTTATCATATATCTCGAATTCGAGATAAAAACAACAATTGGAGGAATTCACAAATGGCAAAATGGAACATCGATTTAGGGCATTCAGCAATAAACTTTCAAGTAAAACACATGATGGTATCAAAAGTAAAAGGAGTATTTGATACTTATTCAGCAGATATTGAGGCAGCGGATCTTACAGATTTAACTACAGCAAATATTAGCCTTAGTATTGATGCAGCAAGCATCAATACACGTAGCGAAGACCGTGATAATCACTTAAAAGCAGAAGATTTCTTTGATGCAGAACAATATCCAAAAATTACATTCAAATCTACTAGCATTACTAAAAAATCAGATGATACGTATAACCTTACTGGTGATTTAACGATTAAAGATGTAACAAAATCGGTAACATTCGATACAGAGTTTAATGGTAAAGGCACAAATCCATGGGGCCAAGAAGTCTATGGTTTCGAGGCAGAAACGACAATTAATCGTGAAGAATTTGGATTAACTTGGAACGCAGCCCTAGAAACAGGTGGCGTACTTGTTGGGAAAGACATCAAAGTAACTGTAGAACTTGAAGTTAATCCTGCTTAATATTACAGACTTAGCTGTGCTCGAGAAATAAATTCTCGGGCACAGTTTTTTTGTGGAAACGAGAAATGTTACGGTTTGTAAAAATAATCCGTAAAATAATTGCCTTGCATATTTTTAGTAAATTATGCATATAAAACATCATATTGTTTTTGGGGGCGATGGGATGAATGTATTAGTGACAGGCGGTTATGGGTTTATTGGTAGTGCTGTAGCGAAGCGTTTCTTTAAGGAAGGTGCAAATATTTATATTATTGATAATTTAAGTACAGGGCATTTACGCAATATAAATTTTGAGCACAAATCTTATCTATTAAATGTGGAGGATGAGGTTTGTGAGCATTTCTTTAAGGAAGTGGCATTTGATGTAGTGATCCACTGTGCAGCACAGACGAGTGTCCAAAAATCAATGCATGAGCCAGTGAAGGATATTTTAACGAATATAGTAGGGCTTAGTCAGATGCTCTTTTTATCGTCAAAATATAAGGTAAAGCATTTTGTTTTTGCCTCGTCGGCTGCTGTGTATGGTGATAGTCACTATCCACCACTTGACGAAAATGATATTAGCGAACCTGTTTCGATGTATGGTTTAAACAAAAGTATCGGTGAAACATATTGTGAGAAGTGGCAACGAGATTATCATTTGCCGACATTAATTTATCGCTTTGCCAATGTGTTTGGTCCTAGTCAATCCATGCAGGGAGAAGCGGCAGTCATTCCAAGTATGTTAAAAAGTATTATAGAAGGAAAGCCTTTTACTATTTATGGAAATGGTGAACAGTCTCGTGATTTCATCTACGTGGATGATATTGCAGATGCCATCTATGCAGGTGTAGAGGTTGGCCTTAAAGGAACATATAATGTGTCAACAAATGAAGCATGGTCGATTCATCAGGTTATTTTATTATTACAGCATTTAAATCATCCTTTAGAAATCCAGTATGCACCTTCAAGAGAAGGTGATATTGAGCACTCTTTTTTAAATAATGAAAAACTGACGAAAGCAATTGGCTGGAAGCCGAAAATTTCCT
Organism: Lysinibacillus sp. NPDC048646; assembly: GCF_050272295.1. NCBI lineage: Bacteria > Bacillati > Bacillota > Bacilli > Caryophanales > Bacillaceae > Lysinibacillus > Lysinibacillus sp. NPDC048646. The sequence continues at coordinate 329,375 of NZ_JBNNLZ010000001.1, read as the reverse complement.
TTGCTGAAGGTATAGAACGAACACTACAGGCATTACAGAATGAAAAAATAGTTGAAATTTAACTTTTTTGAATAGAATTTCTCCAATTTATTGAGCTTCTAGTGGATTTCAGGTTAGGAGCAGAATAGGATATCAGTAGACGATACAAGTTGATTGGAACGAAAGGCGCGACACTCCTGCAGGAACAGCACGTGCGGAAAATCCATTTTTGCGGCGATTCGCCGCAAAAATTAGTAGGAGCCGTGCCTGCGGAAAGGGAGCGCCTGGAACGGAAATCAACGGTTTCTTACTATTTATGCTAAAAAGAGAAAGACAGTAGGCAACCTCAAATTTCTTTGAGTTTGTCTACTGTCTAAAGTATCTACTCTTAGGAGTGGATGCTTTTTTTAGTAGCTAGTAATTATCTACTAATTTCAGCTTCAGCTACTTTTTTTACACGCGCTATAAATTCTACTACTACCTTGTCAGTAGCAAACATTAAAAATAATTTTACAAACCATTTTAAAGGGTGATTCGTTACAGTATATGTAAAAGAAGTCTCTTTTTCATTTATTTTATATAATTCATAAAAAGCCGTGATTTCAAACATATTAGCAAGTGTAAAACCCACTTTTAGCTTTTTTTTATCAGGTGTATTCGTATATTCTAAAGTTTCTACATCATACTCTGCTATGCGCTTTCCTTCTTTATATTTTTGGCGATATACACTACCAACCACTTCTTCCGTTATCTTAACAGGCTTATTTTCAACCACTTGAGGCATAATCTTTTGCATTTCAGCTAAAGAACCATCAAGAAATTTCCAAACATCTTCTATTGGGGCATTTATTGCAATACTTTTTGTCCATGCTTTCATCGAAAAACACCTCGAGTTTTTATAAAATTAATTTATTCATTCATTATCATTATAATATCCTGTAAAAATTTACTTCAAACAGCATATTTAAAGCTATTTCTAATCAAACTGATAATGTAATTGTACTAAACATTTGTAAAGTAATAAATCTATTGAGCGTTATGATCTTTAGATGCTATGCATTGTATTAATTTTACGATGAGTAATATGTCTTTTTTTAGGTATATTGTATAATTAATTAAGGAATGTTGTGGAATTGAACGGAGGCTATTTCATGCTAGTGGATTTTAGAGTGAAAAATTGTTTAAGTTATAAGGATGAAACAATATTTTCAATGGTGGCAGGCAGTCGAATTCGAAAATTGAAGGATACACACACGATGAAGATCGAGTCATTACGCCTGGTGAAAAGCGCTTTTATATTTGGGCCAAATGGTAGTGGGAAATCGAATTTATTCGCAGCCATTAAAGTTCTACGTTCGTTGTTGTTTAACTTTGAAAATTTAAATAACGTCAAACAGCTTCGTTTGCCATACCAGCCTTTTAAACTAGGTGGTTATCAAGGGATACCAACAGAATTTATGATCTCGTTATTACTAGACGGTTCTCTTTATGATTACGAAGTACAATATAATGCAGAGCAGGTACTTTTTGAGCGCTTAACAAAAGCATCGAAAACGAAAAAAGAGGCGTTATTTATTAGACGATGGGATGGCACGGACTACACGTATGAAACTGCACAAAGTACGTCACTTGAGCTGACAAAATATACACGCAATAATACTGCCTTCTTATCAGTATTAAATGTTTTTAATGATGCCGATGCAACGAAAATTTTTGATTGGTTTTTACATAAAATTTTATTTTTAGATGAGGCACATCGTTTATCGAGTCATCCGCTCATTCGTAAGCTTGAGGAGGAGCCATTTAAGCGAGAGGTTATTAAGTTACTAAAAATTGCAGACTTTTCGATTCAGGATTTGACAGCGAGATGTGTAGAACGCAGAGAAAAAAATACAATTAGTTATGATTTTGATACGCCAGAAATTATACAAGAGATAGATATTGATTTACATTATTTATCGTTTGATGAAGTGGGTACACCACTTGGCACAGAAACAATTAATTGGACCATGGATTCAAAGGGAACAGTGCGTATGCTTCATTTGGCATGTGTCATGGTGGATGCATACAATAAAGGGAAGACAATTTTTATAGATGAGTTTGATACGGCTTTTCATGTGTCGATTTGCGAATTTTTAATGGCTATTATGAATAGCAAGCGCAATGAAAACAATCAATTTGTTGTGACCAGTCATGAAATTGATTTATTGGATCAGCCACTACGCTCCGATCAAATTTGGTTCGTCAATAAAAGTTTTAAAAATGAATCAGAGTTATATTCCTTATTTGATTTTGCCGATTTGCAGAAAAAACGAGGGGATATGTCGTACGCAAAGCGTTATTTAAAGGGAGAATTTGGCGCAACACCAGTTATTAATGAATACTTATCAAATCAATATTTAAGTGAATTGGAGGTATTCGAGCAGTGAGAGTACGTCACCAAGGAAATCGCACGCTGCGTAAAACGATCTTAATTTATTGTGAGGGTGAAACTGAGCGCATTTATTTTGAGCAAATGCGAATTTTAAAGCGATCAAAAATGGTGAGTGTCAAAATTAAAAATGTTAAACGCTCTGCCATCAAGTTAGCACAGCACGCTTTTCGAGATTCTAGCTACCAATATTTTGATGAGGTATGGGTTGTTTTTGATAAGGATGATTTAACTGAAAAGCAGTTAGAGGAAGTTAATGTGTTCTGTGAGGAAAAAAATATTCATATCGCCTATACAAACGAAGCCTTTGAACTGTGGCTTCTGCTACATTTTGAAGAAGTCGATATAAAGGAAAAATATCCTCGTGCCGTGTTAAATAACAAGATGCAACAGCATCTTGGCGTGACGCGCTATTTCCGACATAAGGCCGACGAGTCTATCATTGCACCGATAGCACTACGACATGAGGTAGCTATTAAAAATTGTACAGATATGATGGCTCTTCAAAACACTGAAAGTCGTGACAATCCTTATTGCAACATACATGAAATGATCCAATACATATTCTAAAAAGTATAGCAGGTTTTCTGTCCATAGACGGAAAGCTTGCTTTTTTCATCTATGTTATCTGTATTAAGAAGCTCTTTCTTGTACTTAGAAAGATTAAAAAATATTTACATTGAATTTTCGGAATTAATTTTTTTTTATAGAATTTAGGTTGTAATTTTGAACTGAGTATAATAAAATAACTTAAAACATATTAAACCTAGTAAAATTATAAAGATTAAAAGAGGTGACAGGATACATATGACAGCACCGTTAATTTCTATACAACGAGTAAGTAAAACATTTGCTGAGCAGTCTGTGCTCAATCAAATATCATTGGATATACAAAAGGGCGAAGTGATTGCTATTTTAGGAAAGAGTGGTTGTGGTAAAAGTACCCTATTGAATTTAGTAGGAGGCTTTGAACAGCCTACAGCAGGACAAATTTTATTGGATAACCTAGTGGTAACAAAGGCGAGTAAACGCTGTATAATGCTGATGCAAAATTATGGCTTACTTCCTTGGCGTTCAGTTCAAAAAAACGTTGAATTAGCCTTAGAGGGAACAACATTGACGAAGATAGAGCGTCAACAACGTGCACAATATTACTTAAAACTTGTTGGTTTAGAGAATCGTTTAACAGCATTACCAAGTGAGTTATCGGGTGGGATGCAACAGCGTGTAGCAATTGCCCGTGCATTAGCGATTGAACCAGAAGTAATTTTGATGGATGAACCATTTGCGGCACTCGATACTTTTACACGCTATTACTTACAAGATGAGCTACTTGCCATTCAAAAAGAAGAGCAAACGACAATTTTATTAGTGACACATGATATTGACGAAGCTATTTATTTGGCGGATCGCATTTTTATTATGAGTCCAAATCCTGGGCGCATACACCGTGAATTACAACTTCGAAGTACGAAACCGAGAGATCGATCAGATTCGGAATTTCAACATTTCCGTGAAGTCATTTTCAATGAATTCCAGTTTACTCATCCGCAGGATACAATCGAATACAATATTTAAAATGGAGGAAAAGACATGAAAAAGAAATTAGGCTTATTCTTACTTGTATTAACATTACTACTCTCATTAGTGGCGTGTGGAGAGAATGAAGAAAGTACAGGAGCGCAAGTTGCAGGAGATAAAAAAGTAGTGAAAATTGGCTACTTACCAATTACACATGCAGCACCCCTTTATATGCAAACTGACAAGGAGTATGAAGGTTATGCCATTGAGCTTGTGAAATTTGGGTCCTGGCCTGAGCTGATGGATGCTTTAAATACAGGCAAAATTGATGGAGCATCTGTGCTTATTCAATTAGCGATGAAAGCGAAGGAGCAGGGAATTGACTTAAAGGCGGTTGCTCTCGGACACCGAGATGGCAATGTTTTAGTTGGGGCACCGGATATTGAAAAAGTAGAAGACTTAAAGGGAAAAAGCTTTGCCATACCAAATAAATACTCTACGCACAATATTTTATTATATCGTATGTTGCAAGACGCAGGCTTAAATTATGATGATGTGGCTGTTGTCGAATTACCGCCAGCGGAAATGCCAGCTGCGTTAGCGGAAGGTCGTATCGCAGGATATGTAGTTGCAGAACCATTCGGCGCTCTTTCTGTGGCACTCGAAAAGGGGAAGGTATTATTCCAATCTGAGGAAATTTGGCCGAATTCAATTGACTGTGGATTAGTCCTCCGTAGTGCATTTATTGAGGACGATAAAGAAACAGCCAAACAGTTCGTAAAGGATTATGCAGCTGCTGGTGAGCAGATGAATGCAGGGGATAAACATGCGCATGATGTTGTTGCAAAGTACATTAAAGTTGACGAAGAAGTATTGGATTTATCGTTAAATTGGATTTCTTACAATAACTTAAAAATCGAAGAGGGTGCGTATGCTATTTTAAGAGATTCGTTAATGGAAATGGGCTTATCCGAGGAACCTCCAACGTATGAGGAGTTTGTAGATTCGACATTAATTGAACAATGGTAGGGTGGCATAGGTATGAAAAAATTGAACAAAATTGGTCCCATTTTGCTTGGATTTATGTTACTAGTTGGAGTCTGGCAACTGGCAACGGTCATTGGAGGACATGATGCAGCATTATTCCCACCACCGTTAGCGGTATTTACTGCCTTACTGAATACGATTAAAGACGGCTCCATTTTTGAGCATATACAAATTAGTCTTTTACGATTTTTTAGTGGTTATTTGCTAGCAGTTATTGTGGCTGTTGTTCTTGGATTGTTCTTGGGGAGATGGACAAAGGTTTGGGCTGTTTTAGATCCAATTGTGCAGGTATTGCGCCCTGTATCGCCAATAGCTTGGTCACCATTTATTGTTCTATGGTTTGGAATTGGTAACATGCCAGCCATAGTCATTATCTTTATTGCAGCATTTTTTCCAGTACTATTATCGACAGTATCTGCCGTAAAAAAAGTCGACGATGTATATTTACGCGTAGCAGCAAATTTTGAAATGTCACAGTTTGATTTATTGCGAAAAATTGTCTTTCCTGCAGCATTTCCGATGATTGCAAACGGATTACACATGGCATTAGGGAGTGCATGGATTTTTCTTGTGGCTGGAGAGATGGTTGGTGCGCAGTCAGGACTTGGTTTCTTAATTGTCGACGCAAGAAACTCACTAAGCCTAGATTTAGTAATGGCAGCCATTATTGTCATTGGTGTACTCGGTTTACTACTAGATAAAGCGATACGCTATTTCGAGAGCTGGGTTGCAAAAATTTGGGGTGGTCAAGGAGTCTAGTATTACAATGATGGATACTTTTTTTCAGAGGTATCAGCGATTTGTGCTGGGCGATCAGCGGAAGTAGGGATTTTAACAGAGCTGTTGAGTGTTAATGTCATAGAAAAGAACTGCTCCAATGATTTATCCCGAATTAACGGTCAGTAATTGATCTGTTCCGAAAGCGAAGCGGCAGCGACAGGATGTTGGTCACACAAGCTTTTTCACAGGATGTGAAGGTTTTAGCTTGTGTTCCTCTATTTATCGTGGGGGATGAAGATAACCCCCACTGATTGAAGTTTCACTTTATTGGGCAGCTCCAGTTTGTATGGCACGTATTTGAATTGTTTCGATGCGCTCGCCTGTATTTTTTGAATAGTAGCCTAGTTCTACTTTTTCGCCAGTCTTGGCATCGACGATTTCTTTAAAGCAAGGATCCAAGTGTTCACTGCCCCATAAAATCATGGCGTTAAACACGGGTTCTAATGCCTTTCCAGCCTCGGTTAAGGAATAGGCATAGCGAGGAGGATGAGCTGAATAGAGCGTGGATGCCACAAGCTCTGCATCTTCTAAAGATTTTAAACGAGCAGACAATAAATTTGCTGAGAGTCCTGGCAAATTTAATTTAATATCATTAAAATTTGTTTGTCCGATTAATAGCTCATGCAAAATGAGCAAAGTCCAGCGGTCACCGATAATATTCAAAGTTTGTGCAATATTGCATGGTAAGTCATAACGTGTTTTCATAGTACTTCCCTCCATGCAGTAGTGTAGCACAAAATATAATTTTTAGTAAATTCAGTTGTTTTTATTAAGTAAGTATAATAAAATAACTCACATAAAGGAAAAACAAACTAATCGGAGGTATTTACTATGAGTTTATTTTTAGTAGAATCAACAGTAAGTGAAGTAACGAACAAAGAGCAATTTGCAGCATTAGTAGAACGTATTGGGCAAACGCAAGATGTTTCAGTTATAGAAGTGCAAGTTGCAAAAGATTTTAGCCGAGCATACTTCATCGTGGAGGCTAATGACGAGGCGCAAGCAACAGTTGCCTTATCTGAACAAAAAATTCAGGCAGATTTAGTAAAAGAAGTTCGTCTCGTTGGGAAAGAGCTTGAAGATGTGAAACAAAATCAAGAGGTCGTAAACTACTTAGTGGAATGGGAGATCCCAGCGGAAATTACAATGGATCAGTACCTTGCTCGTAAAAAGAAAAACTCAGTGCATTATGAAGAAGTACCTGAAGTGCATTTCTCTCGAACATATGTCTGTGAAGATATGACAAAATGCTTGTGCTTCTATGATGCACCAGACGAAGCAGCGGTTAAGCGTGCACGTGAGGCAGTACAAACACCAATTTCGTCTTTAACAGAATTAGCCGATAAATAGAATCCGTAATTGGTGAATCTTAACCGATATCTAGTTGAACTAATCGGACATTTGCGGGTGGAGTCTTCCTATTGCGAAGTAGGAAACTTAGCGTCTGTTAGTGTATGGAAAATATAGGATAGGAGTGAAAAACCATGGCAGTAGATGCAGTAGTGTTACAAGCTTTAATTGATGAAAAATTAAAACCGTTGGTAAAAAAGATTGATGAGGAAGCTTATTATGCGGAGGATTTTTTATACGCGCTAGGTAAGGCTGGATTTTTTGCTTCAATACAAAAGGATGAGCAGACTACGCTACTAGATGAGCTAACGATTGTACAAGAGACGGCGAAAGTTTGTATGACGACTGCATTTTGCTTATGGTGTCACCTTGCCGCCTTAACGTATATACGTAAAACGGAGAATGAACAATTACGTGTTACTATTTTGCCATTACTTGAAAGTGGCGAAGTGCTTGGCGCGACAGGATTATCAAATCCAATGAAATATTATGCTGGCTTAGAGAAGTTACACTTATCAGCGAAGCGTGTAGAAGGTGGCTATATTATCAATGGCATCCTACCAGCGGTATCAAATTTAGGGAACAATCACTGGTTCGGTGCCATTGCACATAATGGCGAGCAGGAAGTAATGGTGTTTGTAAATACTGATAATGCGGCTATTACGCTAAAAGAAAAAATACACTTTTTAGGCGTGAATGGTAGTGCGACCTATACATGTAAGTTTGACAACGTGTTCGTTGCGGATGACTTTGTCGTAACACATGAAGCGAGCTCTTTTGTTGATACAATTCGTCCAACATTTGTACTGTATCAAATCCCACTTGGCTTTGGTGTTGTTGAGGCTTCAATTGAATGCATTGAAAAGGTCTCGGCAAAACAAAATGGCTGCAATGGATATTTACAGGTACAGGCAGATAAAATTGCAGAGAAGCTACAATATTTAAAAGGAACCTTAAAAGCGCTCGTGCAATCGGATGAGGTCAGTTTACAAGCTATTTGCCAAATTCGTTTACAAGCAGTTTATGATACATTGGCAGCAGTACAAGCAAATATGCTTCATAATGGCTCGGCGGGCTATATTGTCGGAAGTGTATCTTCTCGTAAACTTCGTGAGGCATACTTTTTTGCCAACTTAACGCCAACAGTAAGACAGCTTGAGAAAATGACACAGAATTTAATGATAGCTGAATAGATATAGAAAGACCATGGAAAGCTTAGCCGTCCATGGTTTTTTTGTTTCTTTGAATGAAGCTATTCTTGAAACACAATAGGAAGCATGTTTATTCCAGAGAAACATATAGTGTGTATAGAGCGTAATTAGTACTGGTACGAAAGGGGATTGCGTGGATAAATCTTGGTCAAATCAGGGCAAAGATGTAGATGGTAATGCAAAGGATAAGCAGTTAGAACAGTTTCGTATCAATAATGAAGGAAAAAAGATGAACACCAATCAAGGAATTAAAGTTTCAAATGATGAAGATTCATTAAAAGCTGGTGTACGTGGTCCAACAATCATGGAGGATTTTCACTTTAGGGAAAAAATGACACATTTCGATCACGAGCGCATACCAGAACGAGTTGTGCATGCAAGAGGCTTTGCGGCACATGGAGAATTTGAACTGTATGAGCCCATGAAAGAGTATACAAGGGCAAACTTTTTGCAAGATCCAGGTAAGAAAACACCCGTATTTGTAAGATTCTCTACTGTGGTTGGAAGCTTAGGTTCTATGGATACCGCTAGAGATGTTCGAGGATTTGCAACGAAATTTTATACAGAAGAAGGCAATTATGATTTAGTCGGCAATAATATACCTGTATTCTTTATTCAGGACGCCATTAAGTTTCCTGATTTAATTCATGCAGTAAAACCTGAACCACACAATGAAATGCCACAAGCAGCCTCCGCTCATGATACGTTTTGGGATTTTGTTGCCAATAATCAAGAAATAGCCCATATGATAATGTGGCATATGTCCGATCGAACGATTCCTAGAAGTTTCCGTATGATGGAGGGCTTTGGCGTTCATACTTTCCGTTTCGTGAATGATAGAGGAAAGTCAAGATTTGTGAAATTCCATTGGAAACCAGTTTTGGGTGTGCATTCACTCGTTTGGGATGAAGCACAAATCATTGGCGGCAAAGATGCTGATTTTCAACGACGTGATTTATGGGAATCAATTGAAATTGGGGATTATCCAGAATATGAACTTGGTGTACAGATGATTGAGAAAGAAGAAGAATTTAAGTTTGATTTTGATATTTTAGATGCAACAAAGCTTTGGCCAGAAGAGTTGGTGCCTGTAAAAAAAATTGGCAAAATGACATTGAATCGCAATGTGGATAATGTTTTTGCAGAAACAGAACAAGTAGCCTTCCATCCAGGAAATGTTGTGCCAGGCATTGACTTTACGAACGATCCACTTTTACAAGGACGATTATTTTCTTATATAGATACACAGCTCATTCGTCTAGGCGGTCCAAATTTTGCAGAAATCCCGATAAACAGATCGATTTGCCCAATTCATAACAATCAGCGCAATGGCTTTAGCCGACAAACCATTAATCTAGGAAAAGTGAGTTATCATAAAAATTCACTGGCAGATAATACGCCTTCAACATCTACCGAGAAAGAGGGTGGCTTTGTCCATTATGAAGAAAAGATCGAGGGACGTATTACACGAGCCCGCAGTAAGTCTTTTGATGACCACTTCTCACAAGCAAGGCTATTTTGGAATAGTATGTCCCCCCCTGAAAAGCAGCATATTATTGATGCCTTTAGCTTCGAGGTAGGCAAAGTGAAAAGTAAATCTGTTCGGCAACAGGTTGTTGATATGTTCGTCCATGTTGATAAAGCGATGGCGACGACTGTAGCTGAGAATATTGGTGTCAATCGACCAACTGGCGAACAATCGAAGGTCTCGGCCTCATCACCTGCCCTTAGTCAGGCAAATACAATAAAATTACCGCAAACACTGAAAGTTGGTGTACTAATTGGTGATGGATTTGATGCGAATGAAGTGGGAGAGGTGCTGAAATATTTAACCAGGCAGGGTGTTCGATATAGCATAATTTCTGATAGACTGGGTGTAGTTACAGCCAGTAACGGCGTTCAGTTAATGGCCAGCGAAACATTTATCACAACGGATGCGGTGTTATTTGACTCGTTATATGTTGTAGGCGTTCGAGCGGACAATCAGGCAAAATTTAATACACATATTGTGAACTATATAAATGAGGCATATCGACATTATAAACCGATTGGCATTGCCATATCTGGTATGACATTTTTTAATATGTCAAATGCTAATGTAGGATCAGGCATTGTCATGGCGACGGGCAACGCACAATTTGCTAAAAAATTTGTAGAAGCTATTGCACAACAACGTTTTTGGCAAAGAAATATTTATTAACGCACTATGGAGCTATCATATTTTCATTTAGAAAGAGTTATTAGTGAAATAATGATTTTATCAGCGACACAGGCTGTTCTATCATCGGAAAATGCGATTCTATCAGCGCAACTAGCCAATCTAATAGCGATAATGTAAACGGGGACTATTCGACGTCGAACAGTCCTTTTTATAATTTTAATGATTTCACCAAATAGTATGATAGTAAATCTTCCCTATAAGTCACTACCCATTTCGTATATACTTAAATGGACTATATTTTGAGAAAGGGACCAATATTATGCAATGTTTTAAGAAAGTATTATTTTATCTGGCAGCTCTCTTCTTCTTTGTAGCCATTTCAGATCAGGCATTTGCTGCCAAGTCTACAAATTTTTATGAATATAGTAATGCGAAGGGTGTTACGGTCATTAACTATCATTCATTTGGAGATTACAAAGAAATTGCCAACATTAATATTACAGCAAAGCTATTCCGTGAGCAGTTACAGATGCTTAAGGACAGTGGTTATACAACCATTACCGAGGAGCAGTTAATTGCTTATTTACAGGGGCATGGGCGCATTCCTGTGAAATCTGTATTTTTAACGATCGATGATGGCTTCGAAAGTGTGTATACGATTGCTTACCCTATTTTAAAGGAGATGGGTATGCAAGCAACACTATTTGTTATTGTCAAAGATGTGGAAACGGGTTATAGAAAAGGTGTACCAATGTTGAACTGGCAGCAAATAAAAGAAATGTCAGACTCACATAGTATTCATGTAGGTAATCATACATATGATTTACATTGGCGTGGCAACAATGATGCACCAAAGCACGAGGCGATGATACTAAATCAAACGAAAGATGGAAAGGCGCTTACAAATGAGGAACGTCAACGTTACATTCTTGAGGATGTAACAAAAGCACATCAATTAATAGAGAAACATACAGGGAAGGCACCTACATCCTTTGCCTATCCATATGGCGTTTATGATCGAGTTGCTGAACAAGCAATAAAAGAAGCTGGCTATCGAATCGACTATTCAACACAGGGTGGTTTTAATATGTTCGGGGATGGAACCGTTCATATTAAACGAATTGATTCCAGTAATCGTGTAAGTGCGCACGACTTAAAAAAGATTATAGAAAACCATCAGAAACTAGCAGAACAGCGTTATATTAATCGAGATATTCAGGTCGAAGCACAAGTTTCGTCGAACAAGGTTGCACTTAAAGCTTGGCTGAAGAGTGATATGAAGAATGGTACGCTTCAGGCAAAAGAAACTCGATTTGAGCTCTATAAAATGGTGAATGGTGAACGCCAACTTCAACGTAATTTTGGAAGTTATCATGTTGCAGCGAGTTCCAATACAAAGGTTATGTCGACAGAAGAGAATGTAATAAATTACGAAGCTGGTGGCTACTCCGTCAAATCGATTATTATAAAGCAAAACGGAAGTAAAGAGGTTTTTTGGATTAATTTTAATCGATGACATAGAAAGTGCAAGTCTCTCATTTATCTTTTCAAGGATGATGGGAGACTTTTTATGTGCCTATTGCATCTTAAATGCTATTGCTGGATTGTAGAGATTTACGGCAGCATGCAAAGGGGAGATAAAATGTTTTTGAATTTCCTACAAATGGTATCTCGTTGCATTCAAATTTTGTAAATGTTAAGGTGAGAGATGAGGTGAATTTAGTGGAAAAGTTTGATGTAGCAATTATTGGCGCAGGTCCAGGGGGATATGTGTCAGCCATCCATGCAGCTAAAAGTGGCATGAAGGTCGCTTTAGTAGAACGTGGAAAAGTAGGAGGAGCGTGCTATAATGTTGGCTGTATTCCGTCCAAAATTTTATTAGAGCATAGCAAGCTTGTACAAGAAATTAAACGTGGCAATGAGTGGGGCATTGAGACAACTACTGTGAATGTGAATTTTGAGCGCTTGATGCAACGCAAAGATATTGTTATTGGTGAGCTATTAGCGAACATTGAGCATTTTATTGCGAGCAATCATATTACATTTTATCGTGGCGAGGCAACTGTTGCGAAGGATTTAACGGTAACGGTTGGTGCCGATAGCTTTGCAGCTACAGATATTATTTTAGCAACAGGCAGTAAACCTTTTGTACCACCGTTCAAAGGTTTAGAAAAGTCTACATACTATACAACAGATACCTTTTTTGATATGAAGGAGTTACCAGAGCAATTAACGATTATCGGTGGTGGTGTAATTGCAGTAGAAATAGCATTTAGCTTGGCTCCACTTGGAACGAAGGTAACAATACTTAATCATAGTGAAGATATTTTACAGACGGAAGAATCGGATGCAAGACCAATTATTCGTGAAAAGATGAAAAAGCTTAATATTGAGCTAGTGAAAGATTTCCAATTTGAGCATTTTAGTGGCAATGAAATTCACACATCTGAAGGAATCTATACATACGAAAATTTATTATTTGCAACGGGGCGTCGTCCAAATACAGAAATTGCACAGCAGTTAGGACTTGATTTTGATGGTCGTTTAATTGCTGTGAACGACCATCTTGAGACGAGTCAGCCACATATTTACGCTATTGGTGACTTAGTTGGGGGATACCAGCTTGCACATGCAGCAAGTGCGGAAGGCATTCATGTTATTGAGCATATCTTGGGAAACGCACCTGCAGTGATTGACCAAGCATTAATCCCTCGTTGTGTCTATACCCATCCTGAAATTGCTACATTCGGTCTGTTAGAAGAGCAAGTTGAGGTAGAATATACTGTAACAAAAATGCCCATTCATACAAATCCTAAAGCGTTGATGGAAGGCAATATCGAAGGTTTTGTAAAACTAATTGCAACACAACAGGATGGGCAAATATTAGGGGCATGTGTAGTTGCAGATGGAGCTACAGAAATGCTGAATGCCATTTTAGCTACGAAAAATGCAGGTGGTACAGCGCAATACCTAGCTGAAATGATTTTCCCACATCCATCAGTATCTGAGCATATAGGCGATGCAGCGAAGGCTGTATTTAGAAAAGCGATTCATCAATAAATGACAAGAGGTTGTCACCAAAGTCAGTTGTAAATGACTTTGGTGACAGCCTTTTTTAAAATTATTATATATGTGGCGTTTTATCACACAATGTACCGTTAAAATTTCCTGAATACCTATTGACATTATAAGGTATTATGATAAATTAAGTTAATAAGAATACTTGGTATTTGAGGAAAAACAAGCTGACTAGACATCTAGAGGCTTCTATTTTATACAGGGGATATCCCTCTATGTATAAAATAGAAGCCTTTTTTTTTAGATATAGGAGGAAAGAAGAACAATGAAATTAGGATTTTGGTTACCAATTTTCGGTGGATGGTTACGGAATGTAGAAAATGAAAGTATGCCAGCAACTTTTGAGTATGCGAAACAGGTTATTCAAACAGGTGAAAAGCTCGGCTTTGATGCAACTTTAATCGCAGAGCTCTATTTAAATGATATTAAAGGGATTAATGCGGATGCACTTGAGGCATGGTCAACAGCGGCGGCACTGGCAGCAGTTACTGAAAAGATAGAAATATTAGCGGCAGTTCGACCTGGTTATCATAACCCAGCTGTAACAGCAAAAATGGCTGCAAACATCGATCATATTGCCAGAGGTCGGTTTACATTAAATATCGTGTCAGCTTGGTGGGAACAAGAGGCGAAGCAATATGGTGGTCATTTTACAGAGCATGGTGAGCGTTATGACCGTACAGAGGAGTTTGTCGATATTTTAAAAGGTTTATGGACAGAAGAATCATTTAGTTATAACGGTAACTATTACAAACTGGAAAATGCACATTTATCACCAAAACCAGTTCAAAAACCATATCCAAAGCTATATGCAGGTGGCGAAAGTGAACGCGGCAAGCAGGCGATTACTAACCAATGTGATGCCTATGTTATGCATGGTGGTACCGTCGGGGAAGTAGCTGAAAAAATAAAAGATATGATAACTCGCCGAGAGTCTGCGGGGAAAACATCATTCGAAACGTTTGGAATGGCGGCCTATGTTATTGTTCGTGATACAGAGGAAGAAGCACAGGCTGAGCTAGCACGAATTACCAATGTGCAGGATACAGCAGGTTATGTAGGTTTTGGCGATTTTACGAGTAAATCAAAGCTAGAACAGGAAATTACACTGCAGGATTACTCAGTATCCAACCGTGGCTTACGACCAAATTTAGTGGGTACACCACAGCAAGTCGCTGAGCGGATTTTAGCGTACGAGGCAATAGGCGTGAACTTATTATTACTACAATTTTCACCACAGTTAGAAGAAATGAAACGTTTTGCAAGAGATGTGATGCCTTTAGTTAAAACCAAAACAGCCATTTTGCAGTAAGGAGCGACCACATGACGGCTAAAATTTATATACTTCATGAAAATGATGAATGGACAATTCATTTGATTAAGCGATTACAGGAGCAAAACCTTCCTTATGAGACATGGCATCTAGCAGAAGGCTTAGTGGATTTATCAGCAGAGCCGCCACAAGGAATATTTTATAGTCGTATGAGTGCCTCATCTCATACTCGGGGGCACGCATATGCACCTGAATTAACAGCAGCTGTGCTTGCATGGCTAGAATTCCATGGAAGAACCGTTATTAATGGTAGTCGCGCGTTACACTTAGAAATAAGTAAGGTTAATCAATATACAGCGCTTGAAGCTGCTGGTATTCAAACGCCAAAAACAATTGCAACTGCCGGTAAAAATCAGCTAATAGAAGCGGCTGAAAAAATTGGTACGGCATCGTTCATTACAAAGCATAATCGTGCAGGTAAGGGTCTGGGGGTACAATTATTTCACTCAGTAGAAGCACTGGAAGCTTATGCACATAGTTCTAAGTTTGAATCGCCTGTAGATGGTATCACGCTAGTACAACAATATATCAAGGCGCCTGAGCCCTACATTACACGCTGTGAATTTGTCGGTGGCAAATTTTTATATGCTGTTCGTGTTGATATATCAGAGGGCTTTGAACTTTGTCCTGCCGAAGCTTGTCAAATAGGTGATTTATATTGCCCGGTAGGGGATCCTGTCGCACAGAAACCGAAGTTCCATATTGTGGATGATTTTCCGGGTGAACTAATTGAGCGCTATGAAGCATTTTTGGCACGTAATAAAGTGCGTGTGGCAGGCATTGAATCAATTATTGATGAGGGTGGCATGGTTTTTACGTATGACGTGAATACAAACACAAATTATAATCCCGATGCAGAAAAGGAAGCCAATCAATACGGTATGTTAGCTGTTGCGAAATACTTAGGTGCAACATTACATCAATATGAAAATGCATTACAAATGCTTTAAGGACGTTTTCGAATAGGCATGTGCAAAGGAGAAATAATAAATATAGGCTTAAAAGGAGTGGTTAAGGTGACAAAAGTAGTGATTATTAATGGCAGTAATACAAGAGATTCACGTGTTACGGGGGTACAAGAAAAGGTAGAGCTCTTCTTCAAGGCACAAAGAGTAGCGGTTCATACCAACTATGTGCACGAATTACCGACAGCAGATTTAATCAAGGCCAATTTCGCCAGTGAGGCAATTATAGCTGAAAATAAATTAGTAGAGGAAGCCGATATTGTCGTAATCATAACGCCGATTTATAAAGCCTCCTACACGGGGATTTTAAAAACCTATTTAGATTTATTGCCTCAAAAAGCATTGGAGGGTAAAATGATTTTGCCAATAGCAGTGGGTGGCTCAATCGGACATTTGCTTGCATTAGAATACGCCCTAAAGCCAGTTTTGGCTGTGTTAGGAGCCACAGATATTGCACATTCTGTATATATCATTGACAAGCAAATTATTCGATTAGAGGATGGTGGCTTTGCAGTTGAGGAAGAAGCTATTAAACGTCTAGATGTAGAATTAAACAAGTTACAGCACATTGCTACCGTTAATTAAAAAAGTGATTTCCAACATTGCATTAACAAGCATCGTTTTGTTTTAATGTGTGAAATAAAAATAATAGCGCATCATAGGAGAAAATATCCCATGATGCGCTATCTATTAATTTGCTTCAGGTTCGTCCAGTAAAGTTTCCTTCTCCGACGTTGCTGTAGAAAGGAATAAGAAAGCTTCATCTTGCAATAACAATATTTTCTCTTCACAAATACCATGCGCTAATGGCCCTGAAAAAATGGATTCCCACCAAGTTCCTGTTGTTGTTGTCATTATCTACGCCCCCGTTTCAATTCATTCATATGTAATTGTATATTTCCCGAGATCAAAAAAGTAAAACATACCCTACATAACTTCAATTTTTGATTTTTACAGCCATATCACCCATTGCAGAAAGAGGATTTTTGGTCTTCGATGTTGTATCGTATAGACAATGATAGTTTGTTTCAAAAAGACAAAACTATGTATGCCATTATAAAAAAAGGGGTGTTTTTTTTATGAATTTTACCACACAAGATGTTGAAAAAATGATTACAGAACAACGCACATTTTACTTCTCACGCGCGACAAAAGAAGCGAAGTTTCGTAAAGACCAATTATTGAAATTAAAGAAAACCATTTTAAAATATGAAAAAGATGTCTTGAATGCATTATATTTAGATTTGCGAAAAAGTGAATTTGAGGCATATGCAACAGAGGTTGGCATTGTTCTCGATAGCATTTCATATATGGTAAAGCATGTGGAAGAATGGATGAAGCCAGAAGCTGTAAAAACCCCAATACAGTATCAAATGGGGAAAAGTTTCATTGTTCGAGAGCCATATGGTGTTACATTAATCATTGGACCTTTTAATTATCCATTTCAACTCGTCATGGAGCCATTAATTGGAGCAATCATTGGTGGGAATACTGCCATAGTAAAGCCATCTGAAACATCAGTGCATACAGCAGCAATTATCAAAAAAATAATAGAGGAGACGTTTGATTCCTCTTATATTCGTGTTGTGGAAGGCGAAAAGGAAGAAGTGACGGCGTTAATTCATGCCTCATTTGATTATATCTTTTTTACAGGAAGCGTAGCAGTTGGGAAAGTAGTAGCAAGAGCAGCGGCTGAGCGTTTAACACCGATTGCACTTGAACTTGGTGGAAAAAGCCCAGCGATAGTCGATCAAACAGCGAATTTAGAAGTAGCTGCAAAAAGACTAGCATGGGGAAAATTCACAAATACGGGTCAAACATGTGTAGCACCAGATTATGTGCTCGTCCATAAGGATGTCTATGAACGATTTATAAAATTGTTAAAAGATACGATTCGTTCTTATTACGGGAAAAATGCCCTGAAAAGTCCTGATTACGGTCGTATTGTAAGTACTAGACAATTTGATCGCTTGCAACAGATTTTAGTGGAAGAGCGGGATGTGATTACGTACGGTGGTCGATCAGATCGAGATGATTTATATATGGAGCCTACGATTATTGAACAAGTAAAATGGTCAAGCCCTTCAATGCAGGACGAATTATTTGGACCGATTTTACCGGTTATGATGTATGATGATTTGCGTCTTGCTATTCATCAAGTTCGTCAATTACCAAAGCCATTAGCGGCATATTTTTTCTCTGAACATGAGAAAGCTATCCAATATTTTTTAGAAGAGCTACCTTTTGGTGGTGGCTGTATAAACGATACGATTACACATGTTGGAAATCTCCATTTGCCGTTTGGAGGCGTAGGTCCTTCAGGCGTAAAAGCCTATCATGGTAAGGCAAGTTTTGAAAATTTTACACACCCAAAATCAATCTTAAAAAAATCATCGAAGCTCGAAACGAATGTTCTTTTTCCACCATATAAACAAAAGGTTAAGCTTGTCCGTACTATTATGAAATAATGTGTTAGTGGAGGTGTCAGGTCACTATTCTGGAGACACCTCCATTTGTTAATTTTTAATAGCAGGTAATTTTATTTTTATGATTGTACTGCATTTTATCTTACTTTCAATGGCGATGTTTCCACTGTGATCCTAAATTATTTTATTTGTAATAAATATTCCAAGACCTGTACCATTTCATGAAGATCAATACATAAACTGCGTTAAATCACACGATTGTATCCAGCCGATAGTAGGACAACAAAGACAAAGGTCTCGCAATACTGCGTATGAAGTATGTTTTCTGCTGAAATACGGTGATAATAAGATAAAGAAATAATTTCTAACAAAAAAACAATACTAAGGATAGTATTAATTTTAAAGGATTGATAAATCGTTATTACACCGATTAGAACCTCGAAGTTGTTAAATAACTTGAGCATGACGAGCACACCATAAGCAAAAATAGCTGTCACAAAAAATAAAAACAACAACAATTTTATTGCGCATACGTAAAAGGGCAATTTGTTACAAGGCAAGCACCTCAATTTCTACAACGATATTCACCATCCATACATGATTTGACGTTGTCGATAAATGACGATTTTTGATAAGAAAGGCAAAATTCAATATATTATTAAAATGGTAGCGTTTTCATCAAAAAAACGTATCCTGAAGCATTTCATTTATAGGTGAATAAGTAGTAAAATAAATTCATTAGAATGTGGGGGTATTCAATTTGTCATTTTTTGTCGAAAAAACAAGGGTGATGAAATGAGTGTTGAGATTGATTGGAGGACTATGAAATGTATGCAGAGGAATTGTTAAGTGCATTACCTTTGAAAAAAATTATTGGAGAGCTACCAGATCAAGTCAGTGATATTGTGATTGATTCTCGTAGTGTGCAACCAAATAGTATGTTTGTTTGCATTAAAGGCTACACAGTAGACGGTCATGACTATGCGGAGAAGGCTGTAGAAGGTGGCGCAACGATCGTGTTGACTGAACGTCAATTACCGTTAGCAAATACTATTGCACAAGTTATTGTAAAAGATACGGAACGCGCAGTTGGCTTACTAGCGGCTAAGTTTTTTGATTATCCATCGAAGGATATTACAATGATTGGTGTGACCGGAACAAATGGTAAAACATCAGTAACGGGTATCATTCAAAATATTATGCATGGTATGGGCGAGAAGTCTGCACTATCTGGAACAATTGGCTTTAATTTGAATGGTATTTTATATGAATCTGCAAATACTACGAGCGATGCATTATCGACCCAGCAAATGATTTTTCGTGCAAAAATGGAAGGCTGTCGATTAATGACAATGGAAGTCTCTTCACATGGTTTAGCCCTTGGGCGTTTAGCTGGTGTTGATTATGACGTAGCTATTTTTACGAATCTAACACATGATCATCTTGATTTCCATGGTACGATGGAAGAATACGGCCATGCAAAAGGCTTATTATTCTCCCAACTTGGACAAGATTTAGAAAAGAATAAATACGTGGTGTTGAATGCAGATGATGCTTGGTCTGAGCGCTATTCAGCGATGACACCCTTCCCAGTATGGACGTACGGTTTAAAAAATGAAACAGCCGATTTCCGTGCCATTAACTGTGAGTACCATGACTATATGACCTCTTTTGACGTGGTTATGCCAGAAGGTACATACCCTGTCAAAATGCAATTACTTGGAGAGTTTAATATTTATAATGTACTTGCAGCGATAGTTGCTTTTTATGGTCGCGGCTACTCAATGGAAACAATTATTGAGCAAATTGAACAACTACCGCCAGTTAAAGGACGAATGGAGAAAGTTTGTTCAGATTTACCCGTACAAATTTTTGTCGATTATGCGCATACACCTGATGCTATCGAAAAAGCGATTGCTGCGGCGGAGCCTTATAAAAAAGGTAAACTGATTTTCTTGGTAGGTACAGGTGGAAACCGAGACAAATCAAAGCGTCCAGCGATGGCGGAGAAGGCATCATCAGCAGATTATGTTATTTTAACGACTGATGATCCTCGCTATGAAGATTACGATAGTATTACGGGGGATCTTGCGAAAGGAATGCAACATACGAATTATGCACGTATTGGTGATCGTGCTGAAGCAGTCCGACATGCAATTGCTATAGCTGAACCAGGTGATATGATTATTTTTGCTGGCAAAGGTCATGAAGATTATCAAATTATTGAAAACAGGAAATATCCGCATAGCGACGCAGAAATCGCTGTAGAAGCAGGCCGTTTAAAATTTGTCTAATTTTATTTTATCGAGTCTCCCACTCCTATAGCTGGAGAGAGGCTTTTGATCTAATGGACCAGAGGAACACCAATTTGTTAGCACCTTTTTAGTTTATAGAGAAACCTTTTAGTTAGAAAGTTAGTGACTAAGAGGTTTTCTTTTTGGAGAATTCATGTAAAAAGGTTGTACGAAAGGCAAGTCTTCTTTTATTATTAGTAGGTATGAAAAAAGGAGAATGACGAGATGACTTCAAATTTAGAAAAAGATATATTAACACGACGTACATTCGCCATCATCAGTCACCCTGATGCTGGGAAAACGACGATTACAGAAAAGCTTTTACTATTTGGTGGTGCGATTCGTGACGCTGGAACAGTAAAAGGGAAAAAATCAGGAAAGTTCGCAACATCTGACTGGATGGAAATTGAAAAGCAACGTGGGATTTCAGTAACATCTTCAGTCATGCAATTCGATTATAATGGTTCACGTGTGAATATTTTGGACACACCAGGGCACCAAGATTTCTCTGAGGATACGTATCGTACTTTAATGGCAGTGGACAGTGCTGTCATGGTTGTGGATGCAGCAAAAGGGATTGAGGCCCAAACATTAAAATTATTCAAAGTTTGTAAAATGCGCGGTATCCCTATTTTTACCTTTATCAATAAGTTAGACCGTCAAGGTAAAGAGCCACTTGAGCTGATTGAGGAGCTTGAAGAGGTACTTGGCATTCACGCTTACCCTATGAACTGGCCGATTGGTATGGGGAAAGAGTTCCTCGGTATATATGACCGTTATAATAAGCGTATCGAGCAGTTCCGTACAGAAGAGGGAGAACGCTTCCTACCAATCGATGAGAAAGGCGCTCTAGCAGTAGATCACCCGATGAAAGTAACTTCATATTACTCGCAAGCAATGGATGATATCATGCTACTTGATGAAGCGGGGAATGCGTATTCTGAAGAAAAAATTCGCCGCGGAGAATTAACACCTGTATTCTTCGGTTCAGCCTTAACTAACTTCGGGGTACAAACATTCCTTGAAACTTATTTACAATTTGCACCAACGCCACAACCGCGTATCACTGAGGATGAGCAATATATTGATCCAGTTGAGTATGGGGAATTTTCGGGCTTCATTTTCAAAATTCAGGCCAATATGAATCCTGCACACCGTGACCGTATTGCTTTCGTACGTATCGTATCTGGTAAATTTGAGCGTGGTATGAATATGACCTTATCTCGTACAGGTAAATCTTTCAAAGTAACACAGTCTACACAATTCTTAGCAGATGACCGTGAAACAGTAGACGAAGCAGTGGCTGGAGATATCATTGGCTTGTATGATACAGGTACGTATCAAATTGGTGACACAGTCGTTGGCGGTAAGAAAACATTCCAATTTGAAAAATTACCACAGTTCACACCAGAGCTATTTGTCCGTGTGACGGCGAAAAATGTCATGAAATCGAAGCAATTCCATAAAGGGATTCTACAATTAGTGCAAGAAGGTGCGATTCAATACTATAAAACGTTGCATACAGAAGAAGTTATTCTTGGTGCAGTCGGTCAATTACAATTTGAGGTATTTGAGCACCGCATGAAAAACGAATATAATGTTGAAGTAAAAATGGAGCCGATTGGTTCTAAAATTGCACGCTGGATTGAAAACGAGGACGATGTCAAAGAATCAATGTCTTCAGGTCGTTCAATGCTTGTAAAAGATCGCTTTGACAATTATGTATTCTTATTTGAAAATGAATTTGCTATGCGCTGGTTCGCTGATAAAAACGAGCACATTAAATTGTATAGTCTATTGTAAAATAAAAACACGAATCGACATTTATGTGATTCGTGTTTTTTTACAAGGAAAAATGGGGATAGGTGTTGAATATAAACAGTATTAGGAAAAACTAACGGGTGCCAACCTTCAACCCAACAAGAGTGAATAAAAGTGAAGATTTAATCCCCAGCAAGTGCTCACTAAAGAATACATAATAAAATCTTTATAAACGTCAGTGGCGTGTGAGACACCACTTGAGGTTCCTAACTATTTAGAAAATCTCCAAATTTAAATTTCACTTTATAAAAAATTCTCCTTTTCGGCAATCATACTAAGGAAGAGAAGAAAAAGGAGTTTATACAACATGAACATTAGTGATTTTTCGATTAAAAGGCCAGTTTTCACCATCGTTACGATGCTGCTCGTCATTATTTTAGGTGGCGTATCCTTACTTAAAATACCTATAACACTAATTCCTGAGTTAAATCCACCTATTGGCGTCGTTGTCACAAGTTATCCTGGCGCAAGTCCAGCAGAGGTGAACGAGAAAATAACGAAGCCATTAGAAACAACGTTGGCTACCTTACCAGGTATAAAAAAAATTCAGTCTACCTCACAGGAAGGATCAAATTTAATTGTTCTTGAGTTTAATTGGTCAACAAATATAGAGGACGTTCAGCTAGATATTTTGCAACGTATCGATATGACACCACTACCGAATGACGCAGAGAAACCGAGCTTTTTAAAATTTGATCCATCGCAATTTCCAATAATTCAGCTTTCTTTACGTGCTGAAAATGACAAGATAGACGTACGTGTATTAGCGGATGCTTTGGAAAAAGAACTTCGACGTACAGACGGTGTTGCCAGTGTTAATGTGTCAGGTAAGCTGGTAGAAGAAGTCCAAGTAACATTGGATGAATTGAAACTGAAGGAAAGAGGTTTAACGCAAGCAGATATTATACACATCATTCAAATGAATAATATTTCACTTCCGGGTGAACCGGTGTCAACTGCTGATGGAAAGATGCTGACGACACGAATTATTAGTACCTTAACATCACCAGAAACTATCGCTGATTTAATCGTCTCGGTGAATCCAATAGACGGTCAATCATTAACAGTAGGGGATGTAGCTACCGTTAAACGAACGGAACAAAAATCTATAACAGAAACACGTGCTAATAATCATTCAGCTGTATTAATGTCTGTTCTACAAGAATCAGGAGCCAACACTGCTGAAGTGTCAAAAGCCTTTCAACAGGCTTTAGACGACCTACTCGCGAGAGAGCAATATAGTGGTGTAGTAGCTGATGTGTTAGTGGACCAAGGTAATTATGTGGATGCAGCAATTAGCAATATTAGTACTTCACTACTTGTTGGTGGCTTATTTGCAATGCTTGTTTTGTTTGTCTTTTTACGTGGCGTGAAAAGTCCAATTATTATTGGGATTGCTATTCCCTATTCGGTAATCGTCACATTTGTTTTAATGTTTTTCGCCAATTTCTCACTTAATATTATGACGTTAGGAGCATTAGCGCTCGGAATTGGGATGTTGGTTGATAATGCCATCGTCGTGATTGAAAATATTGAACGTCATTTAGGTCTTGGCAAAGGGCCAATAGAGGCTGCTAGACAAGGGACAAGGGAAGTTGCTTTAGCTATTACTGCGTCTACATTAACAACAGTAGCTGTCTTCATTCCAGTTATGTTTATTGAAGGCTTAATTGGGCAAATTTTCACGGAATTTGCACTGACAATTTCCTTTAGCCTAATTGCCTCATTGACGGTTGCACTAACGGTCGTACCGATGCTGGCAAGTCGTTTTTTAAAAACGAAAATCGAAAATATCAATGAGAGTCGTAAAGAATCACGATTTTATAAGCGTTACAAGGCATCCGTTGTATGGGTATTGCATCATCGAATACTTGTACTCATGACGACAATTTTTCTTTTCGCCATTTCCTTGTTTGGTTTAATGAAAATCGGTACAGAGTTTTTACCAGCAACAGATGAAGGTTTCGCAACTGTGAATGTGAATCTTGAAAAAGGGGCCGCAGTGTCCGAAACAGAAAAGGTTGTTGCTAAAATCGAGAAACGCTTGAAAGAAGAGCAAGATGTTGATGTATACGTTAGCTTAATTGGTGGTACACAACAATCGCAATCCAGAGGACAGACAAGTGCCAATCAAGCAGAAATGTATGTGAAGCTGGTGTCACTCGCAAATCGACAACGATCAATTTTTGAATTTGTTGAAGAGGTCGAACAAGATTTAAAAACAGAACTAGGCGCGCGAGCTGATATCACCTTCAATGTATCAACAACTTCAGGCTCATCACCGAATACATTAACATTCCGTTTAACGGATTCAAATGAGCAACGTCTTCATAAATCGGTTGAAAAAGTACAGCGGGAGCTATTAAAAATTGAGGCAGTCACGAATGTTATGACTGATTTAGATGATACGATACAAGAAATTCAGATTGAAGTTGACCGTGAGAAGGCAAAGGATTATGGCTTCTTACCTGCACAAATTGCACAAACAGTTAATCACATGACAAAAGGTCAATTTACGTCGCAAATGATTGCAGCGGATGGAGCAGTATTATCAATCTATACAGGCTTTGGACAGGCTTTTAATGACAGTGTCGACTCATTGAAGGAGATGCAACTGCGTTCACCTGCGGGGCTATTTGTCAAACTGAAGGATATTGCATCTGTTTCTGTGCAGGAAGGACCAGTATCCATCCGACGCTCCGACCAAGCGGCTGCGGTAGCATTTTTTGTTGACTATGAAACGAAGGAGTCACTTGGAAGCATTTCAAAAAAGGTTGATGCAGCTCTTGAAAAAGCTAGTTTACCTTCTGAAACTCAAATTATCTTTAGTGGTGATCGAGAGCTATATGATAGTGCCATCGATGATATGCTATTAGCTGTTGCACTTGCAGTAGTGCTTGTATATATTGTTATGGCTGCGCAGTTTGAATCCTTTAAATATCCGTTCGTCATCATGTTCACTGTGCCATTGATGATTATTGGTGTTGCTATTGCGATGTTTGCTACGAACACTTTAATCGGTGTGACATCTGTTATAGGTATCTTAGTACTTGTAGGCATCGTAGTGAATAACGGTATTGTACTTGTAGACTATATCAACCAGCAAAAGGAAAAGGGGATGGCACCTTATGAGGCGATTTTACTTGCCACAGTGGATCGCCTTCGTCCAATCTTAATGACTGCACTTACAACTATTCTTGGGTTACTACCACTTGCTTTTGGCATTGGTGAAGGAGCAGAGATGAATCAGCCAATGGGGATTGCCGTTATTGGTGGTCTTGTGACATCCACTTTGCTGACATTATACATTGTGCCGATTGTGTATAGCCTAATCGATAAAGAAACAAGGAAAATACAGTAAAGACAAGGGGGGAATGGGAGATGGCTGTTCATTTTTTTACGGGATTTCCAGGGTTCATTTCGAGTCAGTTAATTCGTGAGTTATTTGGAAAAAACAAAACACAGGAAGTCATTGCTATTGTCTTAACAGGAGAGTTACGAAAGGCGAATATAGAAAAAAATAACATACTGGCGGAGTTTCCAAATTGCTCGATTCAGATTGTAGAAGGGGACATTACGCTCCCAAATATTGGTCTTGGAAATCAAATCATGCAGGAAATTTTACCTCAAATTGAAGTCATTTGGCATTTAGCGGCAATTTACGATTTAGCTGTGCCACGTGATATAGCATGGAAGGTAAATGTACATGGAACCGCGATGGTCAATGATTTTGTACGTACACTACCGAATGTAAAGCGTTATATGTACTTTAGTACGGCATATGTAGCTGGTTCACGGGAAGGGATTTTACGTGAGAATGAGCTTATTCGACCGCGTGCTTTTAAAAACTATTATGAGGAAACAAAATATGAGGCTGAACATCGTGTGGAAGATTTAAAATCGGAGGTTCCACTCACAATTATTCGCCCTGGGATTGTACGAGGACATTCTGAAACAGGAGAAACGATTAAATTTGATGGGCCATATTTCTTTTTAAATATGGTAGATAAATTAAAATGTTTGCCGTTCATTCCGTATATCGGAGATTCAAATTCAACTATAAATGTCGTACCAATAGATTATATTCTAAAGGCATCTATATTTATAATGGACGAGAAAAGTGCTGAAGGGAAAACACTACATTTGACAGATCCTAATCCTCATCCTGTGCAGGAAGTATATCGTACGATGGTAAAACTATTGACGAATCACTATCCAAAGTGGCGCTTACCACTAGTTCTTGCAAAAAAATCGTTGCAAGTACCATTTGTCCGAAAAAAGTTAGGCGTTGAGCAAGAAACCTTAGATTATTTAACCTGGAATGCGATATTTGATACAACAGAAGCGGTTACTATTTTACAAACAGGCGGTATAACATGCCCTGACTTTATACAGACTATGCCAATGATGGTTAATTTTTATTTAGCGCATAAAGAGGATGAGAGCTATCAAATACAGATTAAATGATGCTAGATATTTTTGTCAGTAATAAATGATAGTGCTATAATAATCCTACAGAAGAAAAATCCTTCGACATTTGTCAAAGGGAGTAGCTAACAGATGAGAGCGATGTATCTGGTTTCTCATTCGTCAAGATAAGGTGTAAACCATCTGTTGCGAGAGGGAATGACTTAAGTGAATGATATAAAATCCACAGTGGGGATTTATGCACTGAGAGCGAAGTAACAGTTATAAATTTGCTTAGCAAGGAGGTGTCTCAAAAGTCATTTGAGACGCCTCCTTCTGCGCGAAAGCGAAGCGGTAGGTATGTTAAAATTGCTTTTTTAGCTATTATTATCAGCAAAACGGTCAGTAAGACGTTCACCTCAAGTGGAAAGATGTGAGTGAGTACACAAGGTGGTCGAACAACTGATCGTAAAAGCCCGATTGGTTCAACGAACAATCAGTGAGGGGAGAAGGAACCCCCCACTGATTAGAGTTTCACTTTATCGTATTTGGCTTATTAGAAGCTTCCTTTTCTTTTGCAAACGTCTAGTAATTGTTAGTTATTTGGGTATACAAGCTTAAAGGGGGCACATTGAATGGAAGCAATATTATTACAATATGGCTGGGTACTCATGGTACTAGTTGTATTAGAAGGATTATTAGCAGCAGACAACGCGGTTGTGATGGCTGTAATGGTTAAACACTTACCACATGAACAACAAAAGAAAGCATTATTTTATGGATTATTTGGGGCATTAATATTCCGATTCTCTGCCCTGTTTGTTATTACAGTTTTAGTGAATTATTGGCAAATCCAAGCTGTGGGGGCAGCCTATTTACTATTCATGTCCGCCAAAAATATCTATGACTTGAAAAAACACAAAGATGAGCCTGAGGAAGAATATGAGGGAAAAACTAAAAAAAAAGGCTCTGGTTTTTGGATGACTGTTGTTAAAGTAGAATTAGCAGATATAGCTTTTGCCATTGATTCTATGCTAGCTGCAGTTGCTATAGCTGTGACCTTGCCGCATTGGGGTGATTTTGATATAGGAGGCATCAATGGCGGGCAATTTACTGTCATGTTACTGGGCGGTTTTATTGGGGTCATTATGATGCGTTTTGCAGCTCAATGGTTTGTTAAAGTATTAAATGACTATCCTTCACTTGAAACGGCAGCATTTTTAATAGTTGGCTGGGTAGGTGTGAAGCTTGTTGTTTTAACATTAGCACATAAAAATGTGGGTGTTTTACCAGCAGATTTCCCACACTCAACAGCATGGGAATTAACTTTCTGGATTGTTTTAATAGCAATAGCATTAGGTGGATACTTAATTGGAGTACGAAATAAAAAAACTAACTAAATAATTTTTTGAGGTTGTCCCTAAAATCCCTCAAACAATATTGATCGTCTTCCTATAGGATGATAATCTGCTTCGCTTTCCGCAGGCACGAATCGCATCAGCAACATGTTTTATGTGCGAAAGCGAAGCGACAGCAACAGGTGTTTAATGTGCGAAAGCGAAGCGACAGCAACAGGATGTAGGTCACGAAGATGTCACAGGACGTGACGATTTTAGCCATTGTTCCACTTGGCCATAAGTACTCCAGGTACACTATTTTTACTTTTAGGACAGCCTCTTTCTTTTTATTCCTATTTTTTCTATACTAATATCAAGTTTGTCATCAAGAGGTGGAAGGGGGTTGGTGAGGTGCCGTGGAAAAAATCATCGAATAAACTCGTGACACCATTTCAGGTACTTGTTTCTTATTATTTTATAGCAATAGCGATTTCCTTCCTGTTATTACGTCTTCCCGGCGTTCATAAAGAGGGTGTGGAAGTTTCACTACTAGATAGCTTATTTACAGCTGTGAGTGCTGTTAGTGTGACAGGCTTGACGACATTTAATATTTCAGCGACCTACACAACATTTGGCCTTGTCATGGTTCTTGTTATTTTGCAGCTAGGTGCAATTGGTATTATGTCACTTGGCACCTTTGTTTGGTTGCTTGTAGGAAAAAAAATTGGTATGCGTGAGCGTCAACTAATTATGATTGACCATAATCAGTACAATTTGTCAGGTGTTGTCCAGCTTATTCGGGAAATTTTGAAGATCTTGATTGGTATTGAATTAGTAGGCGCTATTATCTTAACGGCTCATTTTATGAATTATTTCGATACATTTGAGGAGGCACTTATTCACGGTGTCTTTGCCTCCATTTCTGCTACTACCAACGGTGGATTTGATATTACGGGGATGAGTCTACAACCATTTCATAATGACTATTTTGTTCAATTGGTAACGATGGTGCTGATAGTTTGTGGAGCAATCGGATTCCCAGTATTAATTGAAGTGAAAACATTTTTACTCAATAGACACCCAAATTTCAGATTTAGCTTATTTACAAAAATTACAACATCCACATATGCGATTTTATTTGTTGTAGGCGCACTTGTTATTTTACTGCTTGAGTCATTCCACTCCTTTAAGGGAATGCCTTGGCATGAGGCGATTTTTTCAGCAATGTATCATTCTGTTTCGACTCGTTCGGCAGGACTTACAACGTATGATGTAACAACCTTTAGCGAGGCCACGGATATATTTATGAGCTTTTTAATGTTTATTGGTTCTTCCCCAAGCTCAGTAGGGGGCGGGATACGAACGACGACTTTTGCCATCGCTATTTTATTCTTAATCACGTTTGCAAGAGGAAGAGAGGATATTCAAGTATTTGGACGTGAAATCCATCTAATTGATGTATTCCGCTCGTTTGTCGTTATTTTATTGGCGTGCTTTATGGTGTTGACTGCCACAATTGTTTTATTGATTACGGAACCGCATGCGACACTCATTCAAATTATCTTTGAAATTACATCGGCGTTCGGAACATGTGGGATGTCCTTAGGGATAACCTCAGATTTATCGGTTATCGGTAAATTTATTATTATTATATTAATGTTTATTGGTCGGGTTGGTTTAATATCCTTCCTTTATACACTCGGTGGTGGTGGAAGAGGAAAAAAATCAAGTTACCACTATCCAAAGGAAAGAGTAATTATTGGGTAAGGAACCTAAATCATTAGTATAAAAGGCTTTTGTGGGGGGATATTTTTGAATTCCCCCTTTTTTTTGCCCCTTAAAGATTAATTTTTGAGGTAATCTTCGAATTTTTTAAGGGAATTTCTCTCGTGATCAGGTGTAATGTCTTCGTTAAATAGGAAAAGGTTAGGAAGTAATTTAGCGACGTGACTGTCACATTACCAGGTAACGACGAAGTGTTTCGATATGCCAAACAAGCCTTGAAAACACAAGTGAAGGGGCTATTAATAAGTAATTGAATGAATAATAAAACCAGGTACTCAAAAATGTGAGCCTGGCTTTTCTCATTTCCCAAAAAAATATTTTTATTAATAAAATACCAAAACAAGTCGCTTCATTTTTACATCTTACCTAGACATTAGTACGACTAGGCACTATGATAAATAAGAGAAAAAAGGGGGGGCTTGAATGGGGAAAAAACGGTATTCTTCAGATTTTAAATTAGAACTTGTTAAACAATATCGCCTCGGCACCGCTGTAAGTAAACTATCAAGCGAATATGGTATTTCAGAAGTTACGATTTATAAATGGATAAAATTATACTCACCTGTTGAAGGTGTGGTCGATATGACAAAGGCAGAAGTATTAACAATTCAAAAAGAAAACGAGCGATTAAAACAAGAGGTTGATATTTTAAAAAAGGCTATTACCATATTCGCACCCAAATAGCTGAAACAGATGTGATTGAATATATTGAACGAGAAAGTAAAAAATATGCGGTTAAAGTACTTTGTGAGTTATTAGATTTACCAAAAAGTACGTATTATAACGCATTGCAAAAAAATGCAACACCAACACAATCTGCACCAGAGGGATTATTAGAAGAAATTGAACAGATTTTTATTGAAGAAGGACAACTTTACAATGCTTCCCAGTTGTATGAAATTTTAAAAATGCGTGGCTTTCAAGGAAGCTTGCGAAAAGTACAGCGTGTGTTAAAAAAAGCAAAAGTAGAAGCGCAAGAAGAAGAAAACCAGGAGCCTATTGTTAATGTTGGCTTTGAAACGACGGATGCCAATAAAAAGTGGGTACTCAATATTAGTTATGTACCAACATGGCATCAAGGTTGGGTTTATATGGCATCTATTTTGGATGTACATACAAAGAAATTAACGGGCTTCAGCTTTGATAAATCATTAAGTGAAGATTTATTTGTAGAGTCAATAGAGAAAGCATATGCACAATTTGAAATACCACCAGTACTTTACACGTCTTTACAGCCAGAGTTTATTGCTCATTGCAAAGAAGCTTGTAGTGAAAAAAAACTGCCATTACCACGAATTATTCATAAAGAATATTTATATGACAATGAATGTTTACAAGCAATCGTGCCGTTCTTAACAGGAGCAGAAAATCGACTGCGTCGAGGTCATGCCTCACTTCGCAGTTTAAAGTTAAAGTAAATAGGAATAAATAAAAAGGTGAATAGCAAACATGCTATTCGCCTTTGGTTTTTAATAAAGTTATAAAATTTAACTTTTTTGTGTCCGAATTGTTGACGTTTTATGAAAAATTATTTATATTTACTGTGTAATAGGATTTTGTGAACCTAATTACATATCAAAATCCATTTTGAGGGGAGCGATTTTAAATGAAAGCATTAGTCTATGTAGGTCCAGGTAAAAAAGAATTACGCGAAGTTGAAAAACCACATGTAATTAAAGACGGTGACGCAGTTGTTCGTCTATTAAAAACAACAATTTGTGGTACAGACTTGCACATCTTAGGAGGCGATGTACCTGCTGTTAAAGAAGGTACAGTTTTAGGTCACGAAGGGATCGGTATTGTAGAAGAAGTAGGTACAGGCGTATCAAACTTCAGAGTAGGCGATAAAGTAATCATTTCATGTGTTACTTCATGTGGTAAATGTCACTATTGTAAACAATCTTTATATGCACACTGTGAAGATGGTGGTTGGATTTTAGGTCACTTAATCGACGGTACACAAGCAGAGTACGTACACATCCCACATGCAGACAACTCTTTATACCACATTCCTCAAGGGATTTCAGATGATGCGGCTGTAATGATTTCTGATATTTTACCAACAGGTTTCGAAATTGGTGTATTAAATGGTCAAGTATCTCCTGGAGATGTAGTAGCTATCGTAGGTGCAGGTCCAATCGGGATGTCTGCATTATTAACTTCACAATTCTATTCTCCATCAAAAATCATCATGATTGATCTCGATGATAACCGTTTAGAGGAATCAAAGAAATTCGGGGCAACACACACAGTCAACTCTCGTGATGCACAAGCTGCAATGGATAAAATCTTTGAACTTACTGATGGTCGTGGTGTAGACGTAGCAATCGAAGCTGTAGGTTTCCCTGTAACATTCGACCTTTGTCAACGTATCTTATCACCGGGAGGTCGCTTAGCGAACGTTGGTGTACATGGTAAACCGGTCGAACTACAATTACAAGATTTATGGATTCGAAACGTAACAATTACAACAGGCTTAGTATCAACAAATACAACGCCAATGTTATTAAAAACATTAGAAACTGGCACGATTAAGCCTGAGGCACTAGTAACACACCGTTACAAATTTGACGATATGATTGAGGCATATGAAACATTCGGAAATGCAGCGAAAGAAAATGCTTTAAAAATTATTATTGATTTCGAATAATTAAGAATCATCGTTGAAAGCCTCTTAAGATTTAAAAGTGAATGCGAAAAACAAATGACAAATACCAGGTACTCACGATGGAGTCCTGGGTTTGCCTTTTAAAGCCGAAATTTGTTATCGATTTTTGTCGCTCCTAACATGCCCCCTATAGTAAACTTAACGAAAGATAACAAACTATTTACAAAAAAAATAAATTGATTTCATTACTCAAATACACAAAAAATACAAAAGAATCCTTCGCTAAATAAGAGTCATGGTTGGATCATTGATTGCATAGATATTTCCGTTTCTTTTAGGAAGTAGATTTAATTCAGTGGGTGGTTGCTCATTGAATGTAATGGGTACAAAAGGAATTTTGTGGTTAATTTTCTATATGAAAGTGAAAGGGTTCATTTAAAAAATCAGCAGAAGAAATAAAGGTGAGATCCCCAGATAATTAATTTTGACACATAATTGTCAAAAAATTTAAAATATTTTCAGTAGACTTCCCGATTACAGCTATTATCAAATGGGTATTATTAACAGGTTATGAACCCTATGGAGATAAGGATTAAGCACTAAGCTTTTTTAGCATAGTTGTGAAACCTCTACTAACATCAGACGACATAGCAATGGTACTGTTTTCAATTTATAGTTTAATCTCAATATTATTATTTAGATATATCCGTTTACAAGAAATATAAAAACAAAAAATAAATGAACAATATTTTTATAAAAAAAACGCTATTCCCTTTATTTATTATGGGAATAGCGTTTCTTATTAAAGTGAATGGATAGTTGCAAAGTATGGAGCCTGACCGTGACGGAAGTAGGTTAATAGGTAGCCATTTTTTTGTATTATTTTGCCTTTTATTAAATTTTGGTAATCTAAGTGATGTGGAATAACAAGTGTATGCTTGAACAATTCCTTCTCGGAAAGTTTGAAGTTGGCAAATTCTTCACCTGCGATTTCAGGATTTTCACGTAAAGCAATATAAATGGCTTTTTGTTGTTCCTCTGATGGTCGTTCTTTCCACCATAATTTTCGTGGCTGGAATTGTTGTGCCTTTAAATAATCAAGTTGCATTAAGCTTTGAATAACTTGTAAATCAGCATCTTCAACTGTTTCTAAAAACTCAAGTAAACGGCGGAATAAATCCTCAAGTTGATGTCCAATGCGTGACCATCCCTTCGTTTCCCAATACGTACCAAAATTTTGGAAGAAATCAAATGGTGTTTCAAATACCTCTGTTACTAAGTATTCAATCGTATAATCCATGCGGTGATCGTTCCAATATTTCTCTAGGACATCCTCAGCATGCTTAATACGAACAATATCTTCGAAGGTTAATACATTATTTGAAAAAATTTCATAAGGTGATAAATCCACATATGTGTAGCCAAACTTTTCAGCCTCTAAACGAAGCCCAGTACCACGTAATAATTTTAAGAATCCAAGTTGTAATTCTTCAGGTCGCATAGCAAAGACATCATTAAAAGTTTGTCGGAAGCTTGCATAATCTTCCTCTGGTAGACCAGCAATTAAATCTAAATGCTGATCAATTTTTCCTCCGTCTTTGACCATCGTCACCGTACGCTTTAGCTTTTCAAAGTTTTGGCGACGTTGTACGAGCGTATTCGTTAAATCGTTTGTCGATTGTACACCAATCTCAAAGCGGAACAAGCCTACAGGTGCGTTGTCATTTAAAAATTGAATGACTTCAGGTCGCATAATATCGGCGGTAATCTCAAATTGAAATACAACGCTTGGCTGATGTTCATCAATTAAAAATTGGAACATTTCCATCGCATAGCTTCGGCTGATATTGAAGGTACGGTCAACAAATTTAATGATACGTGCACCGTTATCCATAAGGAATCGAATATCTTCTTTTATTTTTTCACGGTTAAAGTAGCGAACACCTACTTCAATAGAAGATAAACAAAATTGGCAACTAAATGGACAGCCACGACTAGTTTCGATGTATTGAATACGTTTGCTAAGATGCGGAAGATCCTCTTCAAAACGGAATGGACTTGGTAGTTCACGTAAATCTATTTTCGGTGCCTGTGCGTGAATTCGTACCTTTCCATCCTCTAAATAACATATCCCAGGTACATCCGCTAAAGAGATTTCTCCATTTAAATGACGTAGTAATTGTTTAAATGAAGTTTCTCCTTCACCCATCACAATGAAATCGACTTCTTCAATACGGCGCAACCAATGATGGGAATCATAAGAAACTTCGGGACCGCCAAGCAAAATTTTAACATCAGGACAAACCGTTTTTAACATTTTGATTACGTGAATTGTTTCTTCAATATTCCAAATATAGCAACTAAATCCGACAATATCAGGTTTTTTTTGAAACAAATCTGATACAATATTAAAAGCGGGGTCTTTAATTGTATATTCTGCAATGATTGGATCAAATTCTGGTAAAGCAGCACCTTTTAAATAACGCAAGGCTAAATTTGTGTGGATATATTTTGCGTTCAATGTAGTTAAAATAGTATTCATGCACTTATCTCCTTTTCAACTTCTAATTGTAACAGTCAAATAGCTGACAAACAATATAATCCTTTTTGCCTATTTATTTTGTGAACAGTTCGTGAAATAATTTTAAATACTTAAATTTACTAAATTTTGTAATAATAGAATTGTACAGTCATAAAGTATAGTAAAGGCTCAAATTTGGAATTAGAGGTTTTTTACTCTTGTGAAAGGTTCGGTGAGAAAGTTGAAGCAAAATGATATGAATCAATGTTTTGGAAATCTTATGAAAAGTACTTCGTCACCAACACTTATTCTTAATAAAGCAGGGAAAATTTTAAATGTGAATGAGGCTGCTATTAAACTTTTTAACCTTAATCTAACGTATATTGGCTATTTATCAATGGACGAGCCATCTAATTTGAAATGGTCAAAATTCGTCAATCAATTACAAAGTGATTTAAGGTCAGAAGAAATATTTAATATTCGAACGGCTGGTAATGATTTTGAAATGATGTCCTTTAAATGTTTCTATGAATCGAATACAGAAGAAATTGTCGCACAAATTTCTACATTAAATGATGATATGGCCCATGAATTGTATGTTAGTCAAGAGCAGGAAAAGTCGCAATCTTTTAATGCTTATGATCACTTACCTTATGCTGTAATTGTGAGTGATGCTAGCGGGATTATTCTTGGGCTAAACAAGTATGCAGAAATGTATTTGAAAATTGAAAAATCCCAGCTTCTGCATAAAGCTCATCAACATATATTTGATTCATTTTCGATGAAAGATGGGCAGATTACAACATATCTTTCAAAGCTTATGGGTGAAAAGCATGCCAATATCCATGTTGTTGACGAAACACAAGTGAGCAGTACTTGCTACTATGAGATTTCAAGTATTTTTGATGAGTATAACAATATTATTGTCACTGTTATTAATGATGAAACTGAAAAGAAACAATTACAGCATAAAATTGAACATCAACAAGCTTTAAATGTTGTTGGACAAATGGCAGCTAGTATTGCCCATGAGATTCGTAATCCGTTAACTTCTTTAAAAGGCTTTACTGAACTGTTAAAGCTGAAAGCAGATGAGGAATCACGCATGTACTTATCTGTAATTGATAGTGAGCTACAACGGATGGAACAAATTTTATCTGAGCTTTTAGTATTGTCCAAGCCGACTAGTATGAAAGTGGAGTTAATCGAATTAGATCATGTTGTGAAACAAGTTATCGAGTTTATGTTACCTGATGCACTTATGAAAAAAATAATGATTCAATATATTTCTTCCTCTACTCAAGTGTATATTGGTGGCAATGAAAACCGCTTAAAGCAAGTATTTATGAACCTTATTAAAAATGCGATGGAATCAATGCATAACGGCGGGACTATAACTGTTGAAATGAATATTATAGACTGTGCGATAGTTGAATTGAAAGTTAAAGATGAAGGCAGTGGTATGGATTGTAAGACGATTCAAAATTTATTTCAACCTTTTTACACGACAAAATCAACAGGGACAGGACTGGGCCTTGCTTTCGTGAAAAAAGTCATTGAAGAGCATGAAGGTGTAATAGGGGTTAACAGTGAAATTCAGAAGGGGACATGCTTCCATATGCAATTTCCAATTTACACTTTTAATCAAATTGACTCGTTAGAAGTTTCTACGAAAGACTCTGCTTATTTAGTAACATAGAGAAAGTAAAAACGATTGTATAGGCGACAACTAGATACAAAATGATTAATGCTTTTGACAATGCTTTTCTAAAGTCGCTATAATGGCAATTATAACGAGCGAATTGAGAGGAAAAGGCTATGACGTCAGAAGATTTAAAGCAATCATTAAAACTATATATTGTATTATCACGTGCACATAAAGCAATTAATGAAACAACCAATCACTTTTTTCAAGCGAATGGATTAAATCCAACTGAATTTGCGGTTTTAGAGCTTCTTTATCATAAAGGGCGACAACCGTTACAGCAAATAGGGAATAAAATACTACTTGCCAGTGGATCTATTACTTATGTAATTGATAAGCTTGAAAAAAGAGGTTATCTATTGCGTGTTTCTTGTCCAGCAGATCGCAGAGTTACCTATGCAGAAATTACGGCAAAGGGAGAAGCGTTTATGGGTGAATTATTTCCAGAGCATGAACAGCATCTTCATAAATTGATGAGTGCACTGTCAGAAGAGGAAAAAGAACAGGCCATTGCATTATTAAAAAAATTGGGTTTGTCGATTAAAGATTTGTCTTATTAAAAAGAGTTGTCTCAAATGGATTTTTGAGGCAACTCTTTTAGTATGCGTAAAGCAACCGATCGAATTAGTAGTGGAATTTTTTTATTTTGCTAGGAACGTACTTGTACATTCATTTTTGATACGGTAGAAGGGCTTGAAATGACTGTATTAGGTCATTCTGATGTTTTATACTAGGCAAAAAAAAGAGGTCTTAGAAAGACTTCTAAGACCCTACACAGACTGCATATTATTTTTTAGAGATAGTAGCTGCCATTGCAAGCATTGCAGCTGTTAAATCTTGTTCATCATTATCATGAATTGTAATTTTTGAAATAAGACCATCTTTCTCAAAAACAACACCGATTACTTTATCTGTATCGAAGTGTACAACATAACTTTCAATATTTTTAACATCTTTGAAAGCTGCTAGTTCTTCAGTAGATAATGCTGCTGTATCTCCAACCGCATTCATGTAATCTTGCATAGATGTTTTCACAGCGTCATAACTTGTTTCAGAAGCAGTAGTGGTTTCGATACGCATAAATACTTCATCATTTTCGTTTGATACTAACATATCTTTACCTGGTTCTTCTTGTGAAAGTGTAAATCCTGGTAACTGTTGTACTTTATAGCCTTGATCAACGCTTTTTGATTCAGTTGCAGTTGCAGATTTGTCTTCACCTTTTTGTACGTAATTAATTTCTGTTTCTTGTTGTGGTTTAGCTTCTGCATTTGTTTTTGATTCATCGGTTGTAGGCGTTTCTTGCTCTTTGTCTACAGTTCCACTCTCAGTAGGTTTTTGTTCAGACGCTGTGTTAGCTGGTTCATTTTGTTCAGCATCTGATTCCTCTGATTTATCTGAAGTGTTACAACCCACAAATAAAACGGCTGTTAGTAATAATGCAATCATTGAAAATAATTTTTTTTGCATAAAAAGCCCTCCTTTTCTATATTAAACGTTGGTAAAAGATAAAATGTTTCCCAAAAATTTTTGTTATGATGTTAAAGGTAACACCAAAAACAATAATAGTACAAAAACGACATGAGCGACAATAACTAGCGGCATACTTTTACGCCATTCATATAAAAAGCCCCAGATTAGGCTTGCTATTAGAGAAGCAAGCATTCCAAGCATAAAGCCACTTAAAGCGAAGGAAACGGCGCATAAAAGTGCTGTGACAAGAACAGCAAAATGAGGACGCATAAAGCGTTTCATCTGTTGTTGTACATAACCACGCCAAAATAGTTCTTCACCAATGGCTACTATGAATACAAGTAAAATGTAATGCCAAATATTTTGTGGACCATAGACCGTTAAAAATTTTTGTACGGACCTTACGAACTGGTCATTAATGAATGGTGCGAGCCAATAACCCAATCGTATAATGCCATATGTGATTGTACCGTATCCGATACCAAAAAGTAAAAATTGCCAAGTAGGTAACTGATCCTCAATTTTACCAGCAAGAATAGCGATGGCAATGCATACGAGCAAGGTAAATGCATATAAGTACCAAAATACAGCCGGGTTAGCAAATGTAAAAGCAAGCATCCCATAAACGAATAATAAAGAAAGGAGAAATATTATTGTTTGTTTCGAATTTGTAAGCATAATTCGACCTCCATACTTTAATATTATCAAAAAAAAAGTCCCTTATCATCTATTAAGACAAAAAGGGACTATTCAGACTATTGGGATTCACTTGCATTTAAAATTTTGTAGCGTTTATGGTTGACGACCGTTTTCTCTTCAATCTCAAGGGAATCAAAATTCTCCATATATGTTAGATCAACGATCACCGAATTTTCATTTACTTTTTCAACAACACCTTGTAAACCATTTTTAAACTCGATAATATTTCCAACTTCAGCTATTTTCACAGACAGTCAGCTCCTTCATCGACTAATAATATACAGTTTGCATGAAAAAAAGGGAAACGTAAAGCCTTTTTTGAATAATTCATAATTAATTACACAAAATAAGAAATAAGAAGGGAATAGTAAAAATGGATAAATATGAAAATGTGCTTAAGCAATTACAAAATGGGGAAATAGAAAGTATAGAAATTGATAAAGATGAGTTTTATGAATTTCGAGAAGTACTCGTTAAACATCCTTTCTTTAAACATTTTAGAGGTGATGCGAAACAGAATGGGCGAATAATATATACGTATCTGGAAAAACCTAGAAGTTAATTTGTCGAACATTGTCGGAAGTTAATGCTGTAAGAAATGAAATATAAATGTATAATAATGGTATGATTATTTGTATGTTGGAGGGTTGTATGAATGGTCAATCTACTCTTGAAACAAATGGAACAAACTCGTGAGATGATGATTCGCTCCGGTGTAGAAAACGGATTACAAAATGCAAAAACCATTCAACTGAGCCGCAGATTAGATCAGTTAATGAATACTTATTATAGACAGACAGCATTTGAAGAAAAAGAAGATCATGATGATTTGTTTCAGTATTCGGAGTAAAAAACTTTTTAAATAGAATGTTTAAAAAGCATTTATTGGGGAACACTTATTTTGAACACAGCAACATTCTCATTTCCCCCTTTAGAGCAGTGATAACCCATCACTTGCTCTCTTTTTTTTGCTTATTCGGTATATATGCAATGCGCGAAAATTTTAGTACAAGTCAATATGAAGAGTTTGAATTATTGCACTAATTCAACTACACTGGAAACACATGAAAATTGCTATCTAATTGTTTCTAAGAACTACGAGACAGAATATAGCCTCGGAGCTGGAAATTTGTCGAAAAGCATTTATAAACAAAGGAGTACTTACATATGGGAAAAGAACGTATTGCATTTATTGGCGCTGGTGTTATGGGTGCTAGTATCATCAAACATTTATTACAAAATGGTCATGAAGTAGCAGTCTATACACGCACAAAAGAAAAAGCAGAACGACTTATAGCATTAGGAGCCAGCTGGGCAAGCTCACCTGCCGAAGCATTTAAAGATAAAGATATTGCCTTTACAATGGTTGGTTATCCCGCAGATGTGGAAGAAGTTTATTTTGGAGACAACGGTTTATTTCAAACGGCAGAAGCTGGCAATATCGTCATTGATATGACAACTTCAGAGCCGACTCTTGCAAAGAAAATTTATGCACACGCACAGACGTTGAAAGTCGAGGCTTTAGATGCGCCTGTTTCTGGTGGAGATATTGGTGCGCAGAATGGTACATTGTCGATTATGGTCGGCGGAAATCAGACTACCTTCAATAATGTTTTACCAGTTATGAGCCATTTTGGTGCAAATATTGTATATCAAGGGGAAGCAGGGGCCGGACAGCATGCAAAAATGTGCAATCAAATCGTTATTTCTTCTGGCATGATTGGTGTGTGTGAGTCGCTAGCTTACGGTTTAAAGGCTGGGCTTGATTTACCAACAGTATTAGAATCGATCTCTTCAGGTGCTGCTGGATCATGGTCTTTAAGTAATTTGGCACCACGTATGATTAAAGAAGATTACGCGCCAGGCTTTTACATCAAGCATTTTGTAAAGGATATGAAAATCGCTTTAGATGAAGCGAAAAAAATGGGTATTATGTTACCAGGTTTAGCACTTGCTTATGACATGTACGAAAAGTTAATGGATGCGGGTT
Organism: Lysinibacillus sp. NPDC048646; assembly: GCF_050272295.1. NCBI lineage: Bacteria > Bacillati > Bacillota > Bacilli > Caryophanales > Bacillaceae > Lysinibacillus > Lysinibacillus sp. NPDC048646. The sequence goes on along the minus strand of NZ_JBNNLZ010000001.1, from coordinate 288,453 downwards.
ATGGTGACAACGGTACACAGACACTAATAAAGGCTTATAAATAAATATTTGAAAGTTGGAATGTATGATAATTGCTTGTGCACTTCCTTCACAGAAAAGGTAAATAATATTTATGGTATTAGAAAACCCGAAGTATCATCTCAAGGGAGGATGGATACTTCGGGTTTTCATCTTTAAAGCGACTCACTACCACACAGAAAATAACGAGTTACAGCAGTATTACTCTTTATCAAAAAGTTTAGCGTCTAACGAATAACTAGAAGCACCTGCAAGTGCGAAGTATAAAGCCATTGCACCTAAAGCTAAATCTAATTCATAACCAGCTAAGCCGTCAGCTCCGATAAAGCCAACGCTAAGTTTTGCTGTAAAAATAGCAACAATCATTGTCACTGTCAGTAGAGCACCAAAAATCCTTGTACCTAAACCTAAAATAATTGCTATCCCTCCGACAAGTTCTATAATGGCAACAATATAAGCCATAAAGCCTGGAATACCAATCACATCAAAATAATCAGCTGTGAACCCAATACCTCCTTGAAACTTTTGAAAACCATGAACTGCAAATATAATGCCAAGTACGACACGTAAAATAGTTGAACCGATAGTTTGCATAGTTTAATAACTCCTTTTTTTTTAACTTACATTTCGTAACTTAGTTTATTTTTAAAAACAACTTTTGTCAAGTAACTAAATTTTGTTTTTGCAAAAGATTTTAGAAAAAATGCTATACTGTTATATAGGAACAAAATATAATGGAGGCAGCTAAATTGGAGCAAAAAAAAATTTGTCCACGATTTGAAAAGGCACTAAAAATATTAAATCATCGTTGGAACACCTTGCTTATTTATCAGTTACTAGAAGGTCCTCAACGATTTTCAATCATTAAAAATCAATTGAATATTAGCAGTCGTGTGTTAACGGAGCGATTGAAAGAATTAGAGATTGAACAAATTGTGACACGAACAGTTATTCCATCAACGCCAGTAGTGATAGAGTATGGGCTTACAGAAAAAGGACATGCACTTGCACCAGTTCTTAAAGCAGTTGAACAATGGTCTTCTTTGTGGGTGGACACGGAAGAATAGCGTAATGGATATCCAAGCAAGAGGGTCTTGGGTATCTTTTTTGTTAAGAAGGCATCATCATTAAATTATTATTCCAATTCTCCTTTGATTATCATGTTGGTGTTCATGCTTCCGTTCCTTTCGCTTACGGTTGAGAGGCCGTTTTTGTCCTGTTTTTTTCTGTAGGAGTGCCTTTTTGCTGTTATTCCAACCATGGAAGAAAAGTATTATTGTATAAGAAGATTGAAAATTTAATTAATTTTAAATTCTTATTAATTGTAAATGATATTAATTTTATTTAAACAAAAGGTATTTTTTAATACAGGATGGAATTAATTTAATATTATAAGAAAAGAAAAGGAGGGGTTTAATGAAGCAAAGGCCAATAGGAGAAGCACAGCACCGAAGTCAACTAGCACTCTATTTATCACTGCCAATACTGTCTTGGGCATTTTATGATTTTGCTAATACAATATTTTCTTCAAATATAAATACAATTTTTTTCCCATTTTATATGGATGAAGTTTTAGGAACGAATGAAGTGATGCAGCAAGTAGCTAGTACATTTATTTCGTATGCAAATGCCATAGCAAGCTTTTTTCTTGTAGTATTTTCACCATTATTTGGGGTATGGATTGATAATACAGGCTATAAAAAAAGATTTATCGTGTGGTTTGCATCTATTTCTATTTTCTTTACCTTTATGATGGGGATTTTTGCTAATTTAGAGTGGACAACGAATTTTTCAGGTGTACCGCTTAGTTTATTTTTAGTAGTAGCCAGTTTTGTCATTGCGAAATTCTTTTTTAATTCAAGTCTCGTATTCTATGATTCCATGATGGGAGATTTAGGGACAAAAGCAGAAATGCCACTTATTTCTGGCTATGGAGTGGCAATAGGTTATTTAGGTACAGTATTTGGGTTACTCGTTTATTTATATGTTGGCAGTAGTGATTTCCATCGTGCATTTATTCCAACAGCGATTTTATACTTATTATTTTCATTGCCATTATTCTTTATTAATAAAGATACACCGATTCCTAAAGCGCAGCGCAAGACTATTAAATTTATTGATGGCTATAAAGAAATTATCCAAACTTTTAAGGATATGAAACAATATAAAGCGATCTTTACCTTTATGATTGCTTACTTCTTTATAAATGATGCCATTGCTACGACTATTGCTATGATGGCTGTTTATGCTACTACGATTGTTGGCTTTACTTCTGGTCAATTTATCATTCTCTATTTAGTATCTACGGTGTCTACAATTATTGGCTCGCTCGCATTTGGCTACATTACGAAAGCCATAGGGGCTAAACGAGCAATTACTATGGTAGCACTATTAATGATTATTGCTTTAGTCTTTGCCGTCTTTGCTACGGAACAATGGATGTTCTGGATTGCCGGTAGTATGTTTGGCATTTCGTTAGGTTCAATGTGGGTAACATCTAGAACCTATATAATTGAGCTGTCACCGAATGAGAAGCGTGGGCAATTTTTTGGTTTGTTTGCTTTTTCGGGTAAAGTATCATCAATAATAGGACCAGCTGTCTATGGAACGGTCACATTATGGATGAAGGATTACGGTACATTAGCAAGCCGTGTTGCATTGTCTACATTAATTTTGATGACCGTAATTGGTCTAGTGGTGCATCTAAAAGTTAATGATAAAAATGGAAATAGCAAGTAGGAGAAATGTATTGCCTATGATACAATTGAATTATAAATAGAAGTTGAACAGAAAGGAGCGGGGTTGCTTTGGAACATAAAGGAATCTTATTAGAAAGTGGCACAAATGAGCTAGAAATCGTTGAATTTGAAGTAGCTAACAATAAATTCGGTATTAATGTTATTAAAGTTAAAGAAATCATTCAACCAATTCAAGTAACATTTATTCCACACGCGCACCCGCATGTAGAAGGAATTATTCAATTACGAGGTGAGGTATTGCCGGTAGTTGATATGCTAAGAGTGTTGGGTATTCAAAATGCAGTACGTAATCCGCAACAAAAATATATTGTTGCCGAATTTAATAAACAACGCGTTGTATTCCATGTAGACAACGTAACGCAAATTCACCGCATTTCATGGAATCAAATCGAGAAACCTTCAGATATGTATCAAGGTGGTACTTCACAGGTTATCGGTGTTATTAAGCAAAATGAACAAATGATTTTATTACTTGATTTTGAGAAAATTATGGTGGATATTAATCCTGATTCAGGGATTAGTGTCGATTCCGTAAAAAAACTTGGGAAACGCGATCGCTCAGAAAAGCGTATTTTAATCGCTGAAGATTCTCCTTTACTACGTAAATTATTATTCGATACGATGAATGAAGCAGGCTATGTGAATGTTGAATTTTTCGAAAATGGTCGTGATGCTTATGATTACTTAGAATCCCTAGCGAAAAGTGGTAATGATGTAACGGAGCATATTCAATTAGTTGTAACGGATATTGAAATGCCACAAATGGATGGTCATCATTTAACACGAAAAATCAAAGAACATCCAGACTTACAAAAGCTACCTGTTATCATCTTTTCAAGTTTAATTACGGATGACCTTCGTCATAAAGGTGACCAAGTAGGAGCAGAGGACCAAATTAGTAAACCAGAAATTGCAGAGCTTATTTTACGCGTAGATCAACTTATCTTATAAAGTTGGAGAAAAAGATACTTCACAATTTTAATAATTGGTATCCTGAAAGAATATTAATAAACAAAAGAAAGTCGGATACCTTTTAGGTTCCGACTTTTTTGTATAGATTAAGGTATTTCTAACACATGATAATAAAACATAGATGATTTTCCGCGTAAAGGAAGTGTATTATTTGGATCATTTGAAAACGGCTATTATTGATATAGGCTCGAATACCATTCGTTTAGTTCTTTATCAGTATGACAAAGAAGAGGGACTTCGTGAGCTTGGGAATATTAAAACGGTTGCTCGTTTGCGTACTTATTTGCAACCATCAGGTGAAATGTCTGAAGAAGGCATTCAGGTACTAACTGAAACTTTATTAACCTTTAAAGCGATGCTCGATGATTTTGAAGTTGTCGATGTAAAGGCTGCTGCCACTGCAGCAATTCGCCAGGCTTCGAATAGAGAGCAGATTATTACTTTCATGCAGGAACGGACAGGCATTAAAATTGAGTTGCTATCTGAGGAAGAAGAGGCATATTACGGCTATGTTGCTGTAGCACATTCCATAGGTACGCGATCTGCAGTGACCATTGATATTGGTGGCGGTAGTACGGAAATAACACTCTTTGAAAATAAGCAGCTAAAAAAAACACATAGTTTTCCATTTGGCACTGTTTCTTTAAAGCAGCGTTTCGTGAAGGGTGACATTTTGAACAGCAGTGAAAAAAAAGAGCTCATTGCGTTTGTGAAGGAGCAGTTCACATCACTTCCTTGGATTCAACATGTAGGTTTACCGATCATTGCTATTGGCGGTAGCGCGCGAAACATTGCTCAAGTCCATCAACAACAGCGTGACTATCCTATCGCAAGTGTACATGGCTACGAAATACCAAAGCAGGATTTAGAGAAGCTAAGTATGTTTCTAGGAAATTTAAGCTTTAATGAATTGAAACAGTTAGATGGACTATCCTCTGACCGTGCCGATATTATTGTGCCGGCATTAGAAGTTTTCCGTGTACTAATGGAGGTTGTAGGTAGTGAAGTGTTCCAGCTAACGAAAAAAGGATTACGTGAAGGGCTTATTATTCACCGTATTTTACAAACTGATGAAAATGCTTTTGATAAGTACAATGTATTTGAGGGAAACGCTAGACGGCTAGCAAGGCAATATGGGCGTACCGAGGCAGAAGTTGATTATTTAATGCATTTGGCAGATCAATTATATCGTGAGTGCTGCCATTTAAGTTATTTGCCATTTGACGTTGCGGATTTGCAATTAGTAAGGAAAGCAGCAAAGGTATTTAATATTGGAGAATATATAGAATTAAGCTCTGCTAGCCAACATACTTTTTATTTAATTGCCAATCAGTCTATTGATGGCTTGAATCATAAAGAACGTGTAAAATTAGCACTTTTAGCTTCGTATAAAAATAAAGATTATTATCAGCGATTCGCTGCACCATTTACGGAATGGATAAGTCGTGAAGAATATCGAAAAATACGTGATCTTGGCGCGCTGTTAAAATTTGTCTATTCATTAAACGTATCAAAACGCAATATTGTCCATGCAATTGAGATGCATAAAAGGGAAGGCTTTGCACAACTTGACGTCTATGTGAAAAATAATGCTGCCGCTGAAAAATATCAAGCAAATCGGCATAAAAAGCATCTAGAGCGCACATTAAAGATACCTATCCAAGTAAATTTTATTGAAGAAGGGTGGAAAAATAATGACAACCGAAATAACGAACGATCGCATATACGAAGAAGAACATTCAGAAACATATAACCGATTACTAGAGGAAATTGCAAAGCCCCAATATTATAATAATCGGGAATTAAGCTGGCTTGCTTTCAATGAACGTGTTTTAGAAGAAGCGGAGGATGTAAATAATCCTCTGCTAGAGCGTTTGAAATTTCTAGCAATTTTTAGTTCGAATCTAGATGAATTTTTCATGGTACGTGTGGCAGGTCTTCAGGATCAGGTACGTGCTGGTTTTCATAAGCCCGAAAATAAATCTGGTTTAACACCGAAAGAGCAATTAGCAAAGATAGCAGAGCGCACGCAAGCTTTAGTACGTCGACAAACGGAAGTGTATCGACATTTAATTTATGACTTGCTACCACAACATAATGTACATATTGCAGACATGAAGGATTTAACAAGTACACAAAAAACGTTCATCAATGAAATGTTTGCTGAAACAATCTTCCCAGTTTTAACACCGGTAGCTGTTGATGCTTATCGTCCTTTTCCAACTCTTCTAGGTAAGACATTAAATTTACTTGTATTATTAGAGCAGGATGAGCCTAATTCAGAAAATCATGAAAGAGTAGCGATTGTTCAAGTACCATCTGTCTTGGATCGTTATATTAAAGTTCCTTCATCGGAAGGAGAAACCGTCGTTGTTTTGCTTGAGGATGTCATTGTAGCGCATATTGAAAAACTATTCTATGGCTATAGTGTTAAGTCAGCACAGGCCTTTCGTTTAACACGTAATGCAGATTTAACGATACACGAAGAAGGCGCACGGGACTTACTGGTGGAAATAGAAAAAGAGCTGAAGAAACGCAAATGGGGTGTAGGAAGTCGTCTAGAAGTGCGTGTAGGGGAAATGAATGAAGAGGTACTGGCTTACTTACTAGAGGAATTTGAAATTGAAGAAACAGATGTTTTTCATATTGATGGACCGCTAGATTTAACCTTTATGTTTTCGTTTGTAAAAGGCATTTCTGTGGGGCGTGAGCATTTAGAATACGAAAGTTTTATCCCACAACCACCATTAGATTTACAATCAGATGAAAATATTTTTGAAAAAGCATTACAGCAGGACATTTTTTTCCATCATCCATACGAGTCATTCGTACCGATTGTAGACTTCATCACGGAGGCTGCAGTCAATCCAAATGTATTGGCGATAAAACAAACATTATACCGTGTAAGTGGCAATTCACCGATTATCCAGGCCTTAAAGTTTGCTGCGGAAAATGGTAAGCAGGTGACTGTTTTAGTAGAGCTAAAAGCACGTTTCGATGAAGAAAATAATGTACATTGGGCGAAGCAACTTGAACAAGCTGGATGTCTGGTCATTTATGGTATGAATAATTTAAAGACGCACTCCAAAATAACACTTGTTGTCAGCCGTCGTAACGGTAAAATAGAACGCTTTGTACATCTCGGTACAGGGAATTATAATGATGCAACCGCAAAAATTTATACGGATATGGGCATCATTACTTCAGATAAGGAATTTGGAATTGATGCAACCAATTTCTTTAACTATTTAAGCGGATATACTGAGAAGCCAATCTTCAATCATTTAGTTGTCGCACCATTCGATATTCGCGATGAATTTATTCGATTAATGGATGAGGAGATTGCTTGCCATAAGAAATACGGAAATGGTTTTATCCGTGCGAAAATGAATTCATTAACGGATAAGGATTTAATGATGAAGCTATATGAGGCATCGATTGCGGGGGTGAAGGTAGAGCTCATTATTCGAGGTATTTGTTGTATTCGACCTGGTATTCCAGGAATTAGTGATAATATAACCGTAACAAGTATTGTTGGGCGTTTCCTTGAGCACTCACGTATTTATTGGTTCCACCATAATGGGGAGAACAAAGTTTATCTATCTTCAGCGGATATGATGACACGTAATATGATTAAGCGTGTTGAAATTTTATTCCCCGTATATGCAAGCGAAGCAAAAGCTCGTATTATTGACAGTATGAACAAGCAATTGGAAGATACGGCCAAAGCACGTATCCAAGACTCAAATGGAAAATATCATTATAAAGAGTTTGACCGAAGTGAAGACCCCATCAATAGTCAGGAGATTTTTTTGAAGGATGCACTCAAGCCAACGCTAGATGAAGAATAACTTACATTTTGGATATTGAATTTAGCAAACACGCTACTTAGTGAGGGATATAATGAAAAAAAATAACGAGAATGTAGCGCAATTTGCAAGCTATCATCAAGTGACACAGCTCAATCCATTTGATGCAGTCGTATGCTTGAGAAAAATTGATACAACAGCGTATGAAATCGTCGATTATAATGACAAACTAGCCTCTTTTATTGAGCTACAGGACGCAAAAGCTACAAAAGCAAATTGTTTTTTTGCAGAGCAAAGCTGGCAGCAATTATTGAATATATTACAACAAGAATTTAATGTTGTGCGAATCGTAGAACTCCATATGCGATACAAATTAAGAACATTTGCAGTTAGTGTACAACAAATAGCGGACAATATTGTCGCGATTATCCTACGTGAAGAACAGAACGATTCTAAGCCGTATCTGCAATTTGTTGAACAGCATATAAGTCCTGTGATAACGACTGATTTACAAGGTCGTATTATACATCAAAATATTGCGGCTACTTCCCTCTTGCCAGATAAACAAAACTGCTTGATAGGCTTAGATATTTTTTCATTATTAGAGAGCAAGTATGTAAACGAATTTAAATTATTATTTTCAAAAACTATTGAGGGTTCCGTATTTGGTATGCCAAAATGTTTATTTCAAGGTGAATTGTTTAGCAATGAACCATTTTATTTACGTACGCATCCAACGTATTATAATGGCGAACTTGTTGGTGTGCATTTATTTGTGAAAGATGCGAATTCGTTTTTGAATGAACAAGAGGCCTTTTATTACCTAGCACTGATGGATGAATTAACGGGTATATGGAATCGCAAGGCGTTTAAAGAACACTGGCTACATCATTTGAACGATAAGAATAATGAAAATAAGCAGGCGGCGCTTATTTTAGTGGATATAGATCGCTTTAAAAAATTCAATGAATCGCTTGGTGAAGGTAAAGGCGATGAGCTAATGCGAAAGTTTAGCCAAAGACTTAATGAGCTTTGCCACTCAAGATGTTCGCTTTATCGATATAATAGTGATGAATTTATTTTCATACTAAAAGATGCGTCGATAAACAAAATTGAGCATATAGCCAATTCAATTCTAGAGGTGTTAAAACAACCATTCATGATTGATGGTCAGGAATACTTTATTAGCGTCTCAATTGGTATTTCACTAAGCCCAGCGGATGGACAAGATATAGAAACGCTTGTCCGTAAAGCCGATCAAGCACTATTTTCAGTGAAAGAGCATGGACGTTCACATTTCCGTTATTATCGAGAAGATATGACAAATGTTTTCCCGAATGAGGCATTGATGGAGGCGCACTTACGCCGCGCTATCGAATTTAATGAGTTAAGTATTCATTTACAGCCTCAAATGGATTTAAACAATAATAGTATAAATAGCTTCGAGGCGTTATTACGGTGGAATAATCGTAAATTCGGCTTTGTATCACCTGCACAGTTTATCCCTATTGCAGAAGCATCAGGCTTAATAATAGAGATTGGAGATTGGATTATTGATGAAGTGTGTCGCTATCAAAAAGAGTGGCATAAGAAAGGCTATCGACCTGTGCGTATTGCCATTAATATTTCGCCTAAGCAATTTAGAAAAGAAAACTTTGCGCGAAAAATTAAAGCAGCTTTAAAGAAATATAATGTGTCACCTGAATTATTAGAAGTGGAGATTACGGAAAGCTCTATGACAAATGTCCATGAAACGTTTTCAATATTAACGGAATTGAAGCAGTTAGGCGTTTTTGTTTCGGTGGATGATTTTGGAACTGGCTATTCGTCACTTAGCTATTTAAAACGTTATCCAATTGACATTATTAAAATAGATCAGTCATTTATTGCCGACATTGAAAAAGACGATAAAAACGAAGCTATAATTAAGGCTATTATTTCCATGTCCCATAATCTAGGGTTAGAGGTTATCGCAGAGGGCATTGAAGAGCCATCACAAGTTGCCTTTTTAAAACGACATCAATGTCAAAAAGGACAGGGCTATTTTTATAACAAGCCATTGCCCGTAGAATCTATAGTAAAAAAATATTTTGTAAGTTAATACGCTTAAATAAAACAGTAGCACTTCACTAGGCATTTTGAGTGAGTGCTACTGTTTTTTTATTTTATTTCACTGCGTTTAATGATAAAAAGATGTTTCTAGGAGCTATTTTGAAGCTTCAACTTGCATTCCGTTTAATACAACTGCTGTAAAATGTGCCATCTCAGCTACTAAATCAAAATCTTCATTATGAATTAACCAATCATACACATTCGCTCGCATGCAACGTTGTATAATGGTTTGCATTTGTGTCGCTTGTAAGTCTTTGCGAAACTCACCAAGTTTAATGCCTTCTTCAATATAAATAGTAAGGATTTGGAATATTTTACGCTGATGGCTAATTAAATAATGGTCTTTTTCCACTTGGTTGGTCATTGCAGCAGTATATACTGTCCGCAATAAATCCTTTCCAACAACATTTGCTAAATATAGCATTTGTTCTCTGTAAAGCAAAAGTATTTTTTCGCTTGCAGGCAAATTGCCATCAATATTTTTCTCCACGGTGCTATAAAAACTATCGAGTTCTTTAAATTTTTCTAAAATAACATCGTATTTAGAAGGAAAGTGTGTATAGAATGTTCCTTTTGATACATTACATGCCTTTGTAATCTGCTCAACTGATACATGCTCAAATCCATGTTTATTAAATAAATCGAGCGATGTTTTTAGTAACTTTTCCCGCGTTTCCAATGCTTTTTTTTGGCGAGTTGTTAATGAATTCATACTCCTTTTCCTCCAAATATAGATATACTATAATAATTTTCATAATATTTTTTCTGAAAATAGAAAATTTTTTAATTGACGAGATAGATTGAGTTTGATTATGATTTAAATGACAGTTGACCGCAGTCAATGACCGCGGTCATCCGATATATCTCGTTATTAATGTTACGACAAAAAAATAAAGTTGGCTAGTGTATCATCCAGCTTAATTTGTGAATTTTTAAGAAACGGGGGAATCTAATGAAAGAGAAATAAGTGGGTCTTAAATATTCGGAATAGTCGGAAAAAATATTTATCACCTTGGTACTTCCCCTAGCGTCGGTACCCGCATTAAATTGCTGAATAATTTAATGATCGGATTCTATACTGAGGCAGTAGCAGAAACAATCGTTTTAGGGGAAACAATGGGTATCAAGGCTGATATGCTTTATGAAGTGTTAAGTAATAGCTATGGTCAAAAGTCGTATTTATAAACGCAATTACTTGGAATATATGAAAAATGAAAACTATCAACCTGGTTTCTCAACAAATCTTTTATTAAAAGATTTGAAGTTAGCCAAAACCATGGCAGATGAAGCAGGTGTTCCACTTCGTATCGGCGAACAATTAATGAATCTTTACAGTGATCTATCTACAGAAGGCTATGGAGAAAATGATATGTCAGCTGCTTATTTAAGTTTAAAAGAAAAATGTAAAATCAAACAACTTTAAAGGGGGACAATAATATGACAACAGCACAAGAAGTTACAACATTAAGTCATTTCATCGGTGGTGAAATGACTGCGGGGAAAAGTGGTCGTTACGGTTTGGTATACAATCCAACAACAGGTGAGGTTATCGCAAAAGTACCACTAGCAAGCGTAGAAGAGACACGTGTGGCCATTGCAAAAGCACAGACAGTATTCCCGAAATGGCGTGATACATCAGTTGCTAAACGTACGGAGATTGTATTAAAATTTCGCAACTTGATCACTGAAAATATGGATGAATTATTACAAATTATTTGTAGAGAAAGCGGTAAAACTGTAGAGGATGCGAAAGGTGAGATTACACGAGGACTTGAATCTGTGGACTTAGCAATCGGGGCACCTCATTTAGTAAAGGGTGAGTACTCTGTAGACGTTGGCGGTCAAATAAACGCCTATTCAGCTAAATATCCACTAGGGGTTGTAGCAGCTATTTCACCATTTAACTTCCCGATTATGGTGCCATTAGCGCAAACAAGTATGGCAATTGCTGTAGGGAATGCTGTTGTTTTAAAAGCTTCTGAACGTGTACCAATGACCTCATTATATGTGAGCGAATTATGGAAAAAGGCTGGCTTACCAGATGGCATTTGGACAGTTGTAAACGGTGATAAAGATGCAGTAAATGAAATTTTAGAAAACCCTTCCGTACAAGCAATTTCTTTTGTAGGATCGACACCGGTTGCTAAGTACATTTATGAAACAGGTTCAAAATACGGTAAACGTGTTACTGCGCTTGGTGGTGGTAAAAACAATATGGTCGTGATGCCCGATGCAGATCTTGAGCAAGTAGCCAACGCATTTATTGGTGCTGCTTACGGTGCAGCGTCTCAACGTTGTATGGCAATATCTACAATTATGCCTGTCGGGCAAGACACTGCAGATCGTCTTGTTGGTATTTTAAAGGATAAAATTTCTGCATTAAAAGTGGGTTCATATACGGAGCCTGATACTGATTTTGGACCAGTGATTTCCCAACAATCCAAAGATGCGGTTTTAGCGGCAATCGATCGCGGAGAGTCCGAAGGTGCAACTGTCGTATGTGACGGTCGTGACTTAGATATTGTCAAAGAATCAAAAGGATTTTTTGTTGGTCCAACATTACTAGATAATGTGAAACCAGGTATGGAGATTTATGAACAAGAAGTATTTGGTCCAGCTCGTAATATTGTACGTGTCGATTCATTAGATGAAGCGATTGAACTAATCAATCAGCATGAACTTGGAAATGGTGTAACAATCTTCACAAACGATGGTTTTGCGGCTCGTCAATTCACTACTCAAATTGATGTTGGAATGGTTGGCGTGAATGTACCAATTCCAATTCCAGTGGGTTATCACAACTTTGCTGGATTTAAAGGGTCTCGTTTTGGCGAAGGTCATATGTTTGGTCCAGACCAAGCACGTTTCTTTACAAAAACGAAAACCGTTTCAGAACGCTGGATGACAAGTAATGCATCCACTTCATCAACATTTGCATTCCCAAGTAATAACGACTAACTACTAGAAGGAGCTGTAACTCTTAAATCAATGAGTACAGCTTTTTTTCAAAGGCTATTTTAAGCTTGGATGTTCCAGCATTATTCCTATCGTTGGTACGATCATTGCAATACTACTATTCTCACTTGGTATATAGGAGGGACAAAATGTGAATGGAAAAACAGTGTTTATTACCGGCGCAGCACGTGGAATTGGGTTATCGTTAGCACAAGCTTTTGCTGAGCAAGGAGCTAATGTTGTGATGACGGATATAAATGAAGAACGCTTGACCGAGGCAGTTGGACAAGATCCTCGGTTAACTGCATATACATGTGATGTAACTGATGAACAGAAGATTCGTGAAGCGATAGACTTCACCATACAAAAATTCGCGACCATAGATATTTTAGTGAATAATGCAGGATTCCAACATGTTTCTTACATCGAGGATTTCTCGACAGATACATTTGAATTAATGCAAAAAGTAATGCTGACTGCCCCATTTGTCACGATGAAATATGCCCTGCCATATATGAAGAAAAACCAGTTTGGCCGCATTATTAATATGGCGTCCATTAACGGCGTTATTGGTTTTGCAGGGAAGGCAGGGTACAATGCAGCCAAACATGGGGTAATAGGTTTAACGAAAGTGGCCGCGCTTGAGGTAGCAAATGAAGGCATTACTGTAAATGCCATTTGTCCGGGGTATGTTGATACAGAATTGGTACGTAATCAGTTTACTGATTTAGCTAAGATAAGAGGGATCAAGGTAGAAGAAGTACTTGAGCAAGTTCTTTATCCACTCGTTCCACAAAAGCGCTTGTTAGATGTTTCTGAAATTACGGGACTAGCGCTCTATTTAGCGAGTGATGTGGCACAAGGTTTAACGGGTCAGGCAGTCATATTGGATGGCGGTTATACAGCACAATAGGTAAGGGGGAGACGTTATGATTCAAACTAAAACAATTTTCACAGTACATTCTCCAGGAACGATGATTTATGGGCGAGATGCTTTTGAAGAAGTAGGGGTATATGCAAAAAAATTAGGGAAGAGAGCATTGATTATCAGTGATCCAATTATGGATAGCTTAGGATTTGTCAATCAATGCAACTCTTTATTAAAAACGCAAGGATTAGAAGCGGTTTCGTATTTAGGGGTATCAACTGAGCCAATTGATTCGTTTGTAACAGAAGGGCTTGAGCTTTTGCAAGCACAGGCATGTGATGTCATCATTTCACTAGGTGGTGGGAGTTGCATTGATACAGCGAAAGCCATTGCAGTAGTCGCAACAAATGGTGGCTATATCGGGGACTATATGAACATGCAAAAGCTTGCTGATAAAACACCGATTCCACATATCGCGATTCCAACAACTGCTGGTACAGGGTCGGAAGCAACGGAAGCAACGGTCATTACAAACACGTCGAATGATGTAAAAATGATGATTAAACAACCAGCATTTATGCCAACTATTGCAATTGTTGATCCCATTTTAACAATCACTTCACCGCCATCAATAACTGCGGCAACTGGCATTGATGCATTGAGTCATGCAATCGAAAGTTATTTATCACGCTTAGCACATCCATACTCTAATGTACTTGCTTTATCAGCGATGGAGTTAATCGTCAATAACATACTGAAAGTTTATGAGCATGGAGACGATATTGATGCCCGAGAAGCAATGTCTCTTGGGTCAATGCAAGCAGGTCTATCGTTCTCCAATGCTTCTGTAGTCTTAGTGCATGGGATGTCTCGTCCTATCGGGGCGCTATTCCACGTTCCGCACGGTATATCTAATGCGATGTTACTACCAGCAGTCTTAGAATATTCAAAAGATGCCTGTGTGGATCGATTAGCAGACCTTGGAAAATTTTTTAATAAAGAAGGACAGTATTTCACGCCAGAAGAACTTGCGGATTTAGCGATTGTTTCGATAAAGGACATGTGTAAAATAATGAATATTGGTAATTTACAACAATGGGGTATTGAAAAAGATGCCTTTTATGAGGCCATTCCAAAAATGGCTGCAGATGCAATTGCAAGTGGTAGCCCCGCTAATAATCCGAAAGTGCCAACGCATGAGGAATTAATAGAGCTCTATAAAATTGCTTACCATTATGAATTTTAGAGGTGGCACTAAAAAATTTTATATCGTTTTACATTGAGAGATATTCGATGATTGAATCATTGAATATCTCGTTTTTTCTTATTGTTTTTTGGTTCATCACCAAAAGATGTGATTGACATTTTAAAATGTAATATAAGTTGGCTGGAGCGACGCCAGTGTGGCTCCTAGGGGATTAAGCGACCAAGATGAGACCCTGAAGCGAGCAACATAGAGGAACGAAGGCTAAAAGCACCACGTCCTGTGATAACGCCTTCGTGACCAACATCCTATTGCCCCAAGCGGCTCATCGGGCGCCCCCAGGAAAGCACACTGGCAGAGCGGAAGTCAACCACAAGTTATGGTGAAGAGCCTGTTTTTTTATTAAAAATGGAATTTTGTAGAATTAATATGACATTTTCGAGAAAATATAGTAGAATTTATGAATGGGTATTCATTTTTACAAAGGGGGAAATAGTATGTTGCAGGGGAAAACAATACTTATTACTGGTGGCTCAAATGGGATGGGGCTTTATATGGCGAAGCAATTCGTTGCAGAAGGGGCAAATGTTATTATTACAGGTCGTAATGAAGAGCGTTTGATAGAAGCTAAAGAATATATATTAACGGCAGGCACAACAATCGAAACATTCCAAATGGATGTACGAGTGCCAGAACATGCAGAAGCAATGGTCGCATTTGCAGTCGAAAAATTTGGACAAATTGATGGGCTTGTGAATAATGCAGCTGGCAATTTTATAGTGCGAGCAGAGGATTTAACGCCTAACGGTTGGAAGGCTGTAGTTGATATCGTATTAAATGGTACATTCTATTGTTCATCAGCAGTTGGTAAGTATTGGATTCAGAACAATATAAAAGGTTCTATTCTTAATATGGTTGCAACCTATGCGTGGAATGCAGGCGCTGGCGTTATCCATTCAGCGGCAGCTAAAGCCGGGGTATTATCAGTGACAAGAACGTTAGCGGTTGAATGGGGCAAACAATATGGAATTCGTGTGAATGCAATCGCTCCAGGTCCAATAGAGCGAACAGGTGGTGCAGGTAAATTGTGGGAATCAGAAGCGGCAGCTGCTCGTACAATTGATTCTGTACCATTGGGGAGAATTGGGACACCTGAAGAAGTGGCCGATCTTGCAACATTTATGATGTCTGATAAGTCACGCTATATGAATGGTGAATGTGTCACACTTGATGGTGGACAATGGCTAAATCAACACCCATTTTAGTCAATAATTTTTTTGCATAATGAAGAGCTGGATTGACGCATACTAAGGGTAAAGAAAGGAGTCTTGCCTTATGGGTATGTGGTTAATACCAGCTTTTATTGCGATTACCATCATTTCTGTCATTTCCTTCGTATCCACTTTACGAATTGCCAAAATGACATCGGAACGAAATTCAGAAAAGGATACACCAATTTCAGAAACTGTGGAAGAATATGCAACAATGCTGAATCCAATTGTTTGGGTTTATGGTATATTCTTACTTTTTTTAGGCATTGTAATTTTTTACTACTGGAGTCAGGCAGGGTATTAAAAGTATGATTTTTAAAGCGACAGTATCAAATTTGCGTGAGCAGATTTGATACTTAGTTTTGTTCAAAATGCTAAAAAAATTCATTGTTCTTTAAAAACTCTTCTCGAGATCTTGTCGTGGTCATATCAGGAAAATTTATGATATGATAAAAGGGAAGCATCCTGTTCTGCAAAGCAAGGACAGAAAAGGAGAAGAAGTTCATGATTTCAACTAACAGCAAAGACTTATTAGCAATGCCAATTAGTGAATTTGTTATTTCATCCGAAAAGGTTGCACATGTACAGATTGGGAATAGTGCCGAACATGCACTCCTTGTACTGACACGTACAGGGTATTCTTCAATACCTGTATTAGATTTGAAATATCGACTTCAAGGGTTACTTAGTATGAAAATGATTACAGAAGCAATTTTAGGGCTCGAACATATTGAATATGAAAAATTACCTGATATAAAAGTTGATACGATAATGGATAAAAATATAGCTGTTATCAAGCTGAAAGATACATTTCAACGTGCATTAGACTTAGTCATAAATCATGCCTTTTTATGTGTAGTGGACGAAGAAGGTACTTTCGCAGGAATTTTAACGAGACGAGTTATATTAAAACAGTTAAAAAAATATATTTATCAAACAGAAAAGTAGTTTAAGAGGGGACTCAGGTGCAAATCGTGAGGCCCCCTTTGCTTGTATTGGAGGTTTAGGTAATTGATGGCAACGGAAGCGGAAATATTGAAAATATTAGCGGAGGAACGCAATATGCGAAAAGCAGCCGAGCGGTTGTTTTTATCGCAGCCAGCGCTTTCTCAACGGTTGCAATCGATTGAAAAAGAGTGGGGTGCACAGCTTTTTATTCGTTCGCAGAAGGGACTTACTGCGACACCTGCAGGAGAACTAGTTATCGCTTATGCGATTGATATGCTCGCTAAAAAAGAAGAAATTTTTGAAACGATTCAATCATTAACAACAAAAGTAAACGGAACACTCAAAATTGCTTGTGCATCAATTGTTGGGCAAAATTGGCTTCCGAAAATATTAAAGGATTTTGTGTCCAAATATCCTGAAGCGAAAATTTCGCTGATGACCGGCTGGAGCTCGGAAATTGTGAAAGCATTGTATGAGGGTGAGGCGCATATTGGCATTGTACGCGGACAGGTTGATTGGAAGGGGGAAAAGATACATCTTTTTCGTGACACCCTTTACTTAGTAGATCAAGAATTGAAAACCATTGAAGATGTGCTTACGACGGATCGACCATTTATTCAATTCAAAAGTGATTCGAATTATTATCAAGAAATTCAACAATGGTGGCAACGACATTTTGCATCTAATCCGAGACGACAAATTTTGGTGGATCAAATTGAGACGTGTAAACAGATGGCGATAAATGGAATTGGCTATGCAATTCTCCCTTCCATAACATTAAATGAGCATGATGGAATCAATAAAATTGCGCTCACTAACAATGAAAAGGAATTTGGTTTAACACGTGACACATGGTTAATAGGCTACGAATCTTCTTTTGAGCTGCGTCAAGTAGAGGCTTTTGTAGAAGTCGTACAAGACCATGCGCGTTGCTTATTTGATTATACAAAATAGGACATAGTTGAGCGGGGCAGCCCCAAGTGATTTATGCATCACTTTTGGGACTGCCCTTTTTCTTGTTGACCTATATAAATCTTAAGAGTTTATGAATATTCATGAAGATATCATAAGAAATGGAACAAAATGCAATTTAAAACGTATAATTATGTAATCATCGATATGTTAAGTAAAAGGGGTTGAGCTTTTTGAAAAAAACGAAAATAACGGCACTTATTCTACTATTTATGCTTGTTATGAGCTTTGTGCTACCTGCTTCACAGGCTAGCGCCGCACCAACATTAGAAGTGCAGGCGAAAGCAGGAATGGTAGGAAAAGCAAAATATCAATCTGTTGTGCCACTACAAGTAACAGTGAAAAATAATGGTGCTGATTTTTCAGGGGACATGGTGATTAATGCCTCGAGTTCCTACGAAGCTGCATCAGCACTTGTACTGCCACTCGATATAGCAGCGGGTGAAGAAAAAACATTTGAGCTATATTTGGATGGACTAGCAGACTATAGCTATTCAGATGCGGACTTGTTTGCCTTTTATGAGGGGAGCATTGAAAAAGGGAAGAAGGTTGCTTATAAAGGAACAAAACGTTTACAAGCAAACTTTTTAGATCCATCAGCAACATTTATCTATACATTAACGGATAAAAGCGACCGCTTATCTGCTTATTTGCGTTTATCGCAATTGATTTCGTCAAGTAATGTTGAAATTTTTAATTTAAATCAACTAAAAGAGTTTACTTTGCCAGAGGATGCGCAGGGTTACGCGATGGCGAATATTATTGCTGTCGATGAAATTTCTATTGCCGATTTATCTCAAAATCAACAAGAGGCTTTATTGAAATGGGTACAGGATGGAGGTACTTTACTGCTTGGAGCGTCTGATCAAGTAGATACAACTGCGGGCATTTTTAAAGATTATTTACCACTTACATTATCACAACAAATGAAGACCGTTTCAGCAGCTAATTTAACAAAATTATCAGGTGGGGGTATTTTTTCAAAGGATATTTCCGTCTATACAGCAACAGATAATGAAGGAAGCGTTCCTGTTTTAAAAGAAAACGATACAACTCTAGCAGCAAAGAAAAAGCTGGGTAGTGGGGAAATTGTGCAAACAACGTTTTCATTAGGAGATCAACCTCTAGCATCAATGGATGGATATGCAGCATTAACTGCAAAAATGTTAAATATCCAATCCTCATCTCAACAAGGGATGAGGCAAGGACAATCAACAATGGATCAAATTTCATATGAACTACGTACAGTTAATGAATTATTTCCATCATTCGAAGTGTCTGTCAGCTATATGTTAATCGTCATCATTTTGTATATTTTAATTATCGGACCTATTCTTTATTTTGTCCTGAAAAAAATGGATAAGCGTGAACATGCGTGGTGGCTAATACCAGCCATTTCAGTTGCACTATCCATTGCGCTCTTTATTTTTGGCGCTAAAGATCGTATTGTACAACCACAAGTACAACAATCAGCCCTCTATAAAGTAAATGAGGATAGTAGTGTAAACGGCTACTATGTTGAATCGCTTTTAACGAATCGTAGCGGTGATTTTGTTGTAGAGGCAGATAAAGATACGACTGCACTGGCATTACGTGGTAATAATAATTTCACAGGTACGATGGGGGATTTACATGAAACATCGTATATTAAGGAACACGCTAATGGCTCTACATTAACATTACGAAACTTAAGCTATTGGTCTGTTCAATCGTTTGCAGGGAAAACAACTGCAAAAAACATCGGTAAGATGGATGTGGATATTACACTAAAAAATGAAAAGCTCTCTGGGACAATTAAGAATAATTTCCCGTTTACGTTAAAGGATGTAACGCTAATTTCAGGTATTAAAGAAGTAAAGCTTGGCGATATCGAGCCGAACGGAACACTGAAGGTGGACAAGGAACTGAAGTCAACGGTTCTGCAAAAGCCATCTTCGTTTAATAGTTACAATTATAATTATCCAGCGAAAAAAGAAGATGTGGACCCTCTTCGTATCGAGCGTATGAAATCACTTGCACTACCTCTTGTAGAAAGTGATAAGCAACCAGTAGTTACGGCTTGGGCAGAACAAGCAATTGTCGGGGTAGAGCTTGAAACAAGTGCTAACATGTCACCAATTTCTTATTTCATACAGCCATTTGAAGGAAAAGTAGAACTATCAGGACCATTTACCATGAAGCGTACCAACTTTACGTATACAGTGAATCCACAATCAGCGAATGCCTATTTTGACAAAATAGACGAGCAACTAAATAACTGGTATCTATCAGATGGTTTATATGAAGTTACAATGGCCATGCCAGATAATTTTATGACATCTGTTCAATCGTTAAATGAGCTTGTTATTTCAAATAAGGACGTGAAGCGCATGCAACTTGCCATTTGGAATAATGAAACAAGCCTTTTTGAGCCGTTAGTTGACACAAAGCAAGTGTTTTCGGAGAATATTGCGCAATACTTAAATGAAAATGGGGAACTACTCGTACAAATCAAATTTGGACCAGATCCAACTGGTGAGCAGACAAGATTACCGGAAGTAGAGCTGAAAGGAGTGGCAAAGGAATGATTGAAATCCGTGATTTAACAAAAAGATATGGCTCCTTTACAGCGTTAGACCATCTAAACCTATCACTTGAGGAAGGGGTTGTGTTTGGCTTTGTTGGTGCCAATGGTGCTGGCAAATCGACAACATTTTCGATTTTAGCAACATTATTATCCCCAACTTCTGGCGATGCCCTTATCAATGGAAAAAGCGTTATCAAGGAACCAAAGGAAGTACGCAAGCAAATCGGCTATATGCCAGATTTCTTTGGTGTATATGACCAACTAAAAGTCGATGAATATTTAGATTTCTATGGTGCAAGTTATGGCATTGACGCAACACAACGTAAAGTCTTAATTCCACAGCTATTAGAGCTTGTGAATTTAACGAATAAGCGTTATGACTATGTAGATTTACTATCACGAGGAATGAAGCAACGATTATGTCTTGCACGCGCCTTAATCCATGATCCCAAAGTATTGATATTGGATGAGCCAGCATCAGGTCTTGATCCAAGGGCTCGCGTAGAAATGCGTGATATTTTAAGAAATTTAAAATCAATGGGGAAAACCATTCTAATCTCCTCACATATTTTGCCTGAACTTGCAGAAATGTGTGATGAAATCGGGGTTATTGATAATGGCAAACTCATCGCCCATGGCAATGTTGCAACAATTCAAGCGCAATTACAGGGAGAAAAGCGCATTGTCATCAAGGTCGCGGAACGTTTAAGCGAGGTGCGTGCATTTTTAGAAGAAGATCCTCTTATCTCATCCATTGATGTTATGGACAATCGCTTAGAGATAGCCTTTAATTACCGAGGAACAGATACAGAACAAGTGTCACTACTGAAAAAAGCAATACTTGCAGATTTACCAATTTACGCATTAAGTGAAGTAGAAAAGGATTTAGAAGATGTCTTTATGGCGATTACGAAGGGAGCGGACAATCAATGATGGAGCGATTTTATAATCCGGTACTCGTAAAAGAATTGAAGTTACGCTTCCGTTCTTTTAAAAGCTTTTCAGGTTTGATGTTTTATTTAGCGATTATTTGTATTTTTATCGCAGGTTTTTTACTACTGACAACAGAATTTACAGGCAAGGGTTTCTTTAGACCAGAAACAAGTTTTATGATGTTTGCTGTATTAACGATTTTGCAAATGGCATTGGTTCTCTTTATCACACCAAGTTTGACAGCTGGTGCAATCAGTAGTGAACGTGAAAAACAAACATTAAATATTTTACTGACAACAACACAAAGTTCCACACAAATTGTGATTGGAAAATTATTTTCGTCTGTGGCATTTTTAGTATTAATGCTAATCGCCGGGCTACCATTGTATAGTTTAGTGTTTTTATTTGGTGGGGTATCACCTTCCCAATTAGTCTCTATCTTTTTATTTTATTTAGTGACGGTCATTGCTATAGGGAGTATCGGGGTTATGTTCTCAACAATTACGAAGAAAACAATAGTTGCGATGATTGCTACGTACGGCTCGATTATTTTTTTAGGTGGGATCACAGCATTTTTCTTCTTTTTAACAATGGCCTTCCATCAAATGGGGAATGCCATAGGGACGGGGACTTCCTATATGACTTATTTCTGGGCTTCTATAAACCCAGGTGCATTAATGTTGACACTTATTTCTCCAGAGATGGGGGATGCTTTAGCAGAGCTTTCAGGTGTTGAATTACCAGTGTGGATTACTTATTTACTCGTTTATATAGTCATTATTGTACTTAGTTTAACAATTGCCATTAAAAAATTACGTGCCAACATGAAAAGTAATCGATGAGGAGGAAACCTTATGGAGCGTCGTAAGCAATTACAAAAATATATACAGCGTGCAAAAACGAGTTTAACATTCGAAAGAAGTATTCCTATTGCACAGTACGGCTTGTTTTTGGCATTGCTTTCGAGTGCTTCACTCATGCTCGTCTCAAGGCTATTTGTCTGGCCGTATTACCGTCAAACTGCATTAGCTGTCTTTCTAGTTGGGATAATTGCAACAATCGTCTTGATGTGGTGGAAGCGTGCGAGAGCAAAAGAGTCATTACACACACTCGATCATTATTTCTCGCATAATGAACTGGTTACAGCTTTGTCATTTAAAGAAGATGAAGATCCATTAGTTCAATCACTACTTGTAAAAGCAGTTCAAAAGGCAGAAAAGGCGTTTTCTGAATTTAAAGCAAGAAAGAAAGCTTTGTTTCGACCTAAAGCATGCATAGGATTATTTGTAACAGGTGTTGTGTTAGCGGCGCTCTATTTATTCCCAGCTACTACGCAGATTGAAGCTATAGAGGTAGAACAAGAAAAGGCAGTCATCGAGGACATAAAAAAAGAAGTTGCGAAGTTAGAAAAAAAAGCAGAAACAAAAGAAGTAAAAGAGCAGTTAAAAGAATTGCAAAACACATTAAAAGAGGCAAATACAGCTGAAGAAGCGCTTCGTGAAGTTGTGAAGAAGCAAAAAGAACTTGCGTTAAAGGAACAACAATTAAAGGATAAACAAACGGCTAGTGAAGATGGTGCATCTGAGGGCCAAGGCTTATCTAAAGAGGAAATTGAACAATTGAAGGAACTTGCTCACATGCAACAGGGTTTAACGCAAAATGCGAATAATACTCAAACGGCAATGAGTAAGCTTGGGAAGCCAGCAAGTAATTCATTACAAAATGCCATTGCGAGTGCTAATAATGCAAATAACAATCAACAAAACAGTTCCAATTCGAATACGGGCCAAAAACCTGCTGGAAATGCGCAGTCTAACAATCAGCAAAGTCAAACGGGCCAAGGACAGGGACAAAATAATTCACAAAGTGGCAATCAGCAGGCGCAAGGGTCTAGTCAAAGTAATCAACAGGGACAGGGACAGGGCCAAGGACAGGGACAAGGTCAAGGTCAAGGTCAAGGACAAGGCCAAGGTCAAGGTCAAGGTCAAGGACAGGGACAAGGTAGTGGTCAGGGTTCTGGTTTAGGAAATGGTGCAGGGTCCGGACAAGGTGGTCGAAATCTATTAACGATGCCTGATCGGTTGGGCGGTTCAAGTGAAACCTCTGTAGATGGAGGAGCATTAGGAGACGGCTCTCATGTTTCGGAGCAGCAAGGAAATGGCCCCATTACAAAAGGTTCGATCCGTCCATATGATGAAGTTATAGGCTCATATAAAGACAGCTATTTAGAAAGCTCTGAGCGTTTACAATTACCGAAAGATTTACAAAATGTCGTGCAATCTTATTTCACGTCAATTGAGTCGCAGTAGGAGGAAAAGAAATGGCATTTACAGAACAACAGTATGTTGAAATGAGTACGAAATTACAACAAGTAAAAGAAGAAATCCATCGTTTTATAGTTGGTCAAGAGGAAGCGATTGATTATACATTATATGCAGTTCTGGCAGATGGTCATGCGCTGTTAGAGGGACTACCAGGCTTAGGGAAAACAATGCTAATTCGCACCATTTCTGAAGTGCTTGATTTATCCTTCTCACGTATCCAATTTACGCCAGATTTAATGCCTGCGGATATTACGGGGACGAGTATGATTGAGCGAACAGCAGATGGCAAGCAACAGTTCATTTTCCAGCCAGGGCCAATTTTTAGTCAAATGGTATTAGCAGATGAAATTAACCGAGCAACCCCGAAAACACAAAGTGCTCTGCTTGAGGCAATGGGTGAAAAAACAGTAACAATTTTAGGAGATACGAAAAAAATGGCCAAACCATTCTTCGTCCTAGCTACTCAAAATCCCATTGAAATGGAGGGGACATATCCATTACCAGAGGCACAAATGGACCGTTTTCTTTGTAAAATTCTCGTTCCATATCCAGAGAAAAGTGAACTAATGGAGATTATGAAGCGCACAACTGGCGCACAGGAAATCACCTTACAAAAAATAATGGACACAGAAGGACTCCTGCTAGCACAACAAATGGTGAAAGAAGTACTTGTAGCAGATGAAATGCTTGAATTTGCAGCAGACCTTGTTGTAGCAACACATCCTGAAAGAGCAGAAGCGATAGATGAGGTAAAGCAATATGCCATGTATGGTAGTGGTCCTCGTGGCTTACAAAGTTTAATAAAGCTAGCAAAAGCAAGAGCACTGATGAATGGACGCTTCCATGTATCAGTTGCGGATATTAAATCCGTAGCGAAGCCTGTACTACGTCATCGTATGCTACTGAACTATGAAGGGGAGGCTTCAGGTAAAACAGCAGATGATGTGATTGACGTTATTTTAGAAAAAGTTCAGCAAGGTGTTAGCAGGTGACGCAGAAAATATTATTGCCCGAAGATTGGCTAGCGAAAATTAGTCGCTTCCAAGTGGCGACGGCCTCCAAATTGCGTGGGCAACATAAAGGCTCACACCGTTCGCAACGTTTCGGGGCATCGCTCGATTTCTCGGATTTTCGTGAATATCACCTAGGCGATGATGTAAGACAGGTGGATTGGAACGTCTTTGCGCGAACTGATAAATATTTCATTAAACGTTTTTTAGATGAGCAAGAGATGCGCGTGCACATTTTATTAGACACTACAAAATCAATGGGTGAGCAAGCAAAATGGACTTTTGCACGGCAAATTGTTGCTTCACTTGGCTTAATGGTACTTGGTCGTGATGATCGATTATCATTTTCGTTTGTACAAGATGACATATTGCCGCCGTTTCGTCGCAAAGGTGCTATGTATCGTCGCGCCTTCATACAAGTAGTGACTGATCTTGAGGAGGCAACCTATACAAATAGCTTTGCGCAGGGAGCATTAAAAGCAATGCCTAAAGATAGTACGGTGCTATTTATAGTGACAGACGGTCTAGAACCAATCGAAGAATGGGAAAAGCTATTGAAAAGGATGCCACGTTTTGCAGGGGATGTACGCATTATACAAATCGTCACGCAAGAAGAACTATCTCCAAATTATAGCGGTGATGTTCGTTTACTTGACCGTGAAACGGGCAGTGATGTGAACGTTACGATATCATCAAAGGTACTTGATACGTATGAGGTAAGAAGACGTCTACATGATGAAGAGTTAGAGGCAATTTGTCGACGCTTCGGTGTTCGAAAATTACAACTCAAGGTGGAAGATGGGCTTCAATATGCTGTCTTTCAACAATTATTAAAAGCACATTGGATTAGGTGAGGTGAGCCGTATTGGGCTTTAGTCAAATACTTTTTAGCTGGACGGCCATCATCCCGGTCATTGTCCTATTATATTATTTCTTTCGAAAAAAATATACCGATCAAACCGTGTCCTCAACACTCTTTTGGTCGGAAATTATGCAGGAGACACGTGTATCTCCATACTTAAAGCATTTACAAAAAAATGCGCTTCTCTATTTGCAACTGTTAGCACTTCTTCTACTAGTACTCGCGCTGATGAATCCATATGTAAAAAAGTCAACGATTGCAGGAGCACAAACAATTTTCATTGTTGATACGTCTGCGACAATGCTAGCAGGGAAAGAGCAGTCAACATTTGATGCACATAAAAAGGAAATGTTGTCGTTAGTCAATCAGCTTGATGGAAGACCCGTGACACTTATTACGACAGGTAATACTCCGCAGGCCGTTTTACAGCAAGAAACAAACCTTAAAGATATTGAGAAAGCAGTCCTGGATTTGCAAGTGACATATGAAACCGCACAAATGAATAAAGCACTTGATGTGGCGCAAGCTTTTGTCGGTGAGACTCCGACATCGATTTATGTCTTTACAGATACACTCGACAAGAAGCAATTACCGATGGAAAAGGATTCGGTGAAATGGATTGTCCAAGGATCAGCGAAGGATTTAACCAATATAGCCATTACAAAGTTTGCTGCTACAACAGACGGAAAAGCAACGATGGCACTTGTACAGTTGCAAAATGATACAGGCAAAGAGCATAATCTGACTCTTACGCTAGAAAATGCTAAGGGTGAGGAAGTTATAACAGAGAAAATAACATTGCCTGCAAACGAAGCTGTGACTAAAACGTTTAAAGACTTACCGTTGGTGGATTCGATGACTGCGACCATTGATGTACAGGACGATTATGCCATCGATAATAGTCAATCGGTATTGTTACAAACAGCCACTTCTAAAGTAATTGTAGATCAAAATATGCATCAACTTATACAAAAGGGATTCCAAACAATAAACAGCGGCGTGAAAATTGTTCCGTCCTTACAGTTGGTAAATAATCAAGATGCTACTGTGGTGACAAATCAAACAACTTTGCTGAAAGAAATGACCAAGCCGATTGTATTATTTGGACGAGATGATATTGGAAAAATTGAAATGAATGGTGTTGTGAAAACAACGAATGACGCTTTATTTGCGTTCAGTGAATTAAATGATATTTATGTAAGTGCAATTTATCCTGCGTTTGATGGCTATAAAACAATTGCCACTGTTGGAGATAAACCGTTTATCCAACGCTCAACAGAAGGGGATATTATCGTACTAGCCGATATTGCCGATACAGATTGGCCATTACACCCCTCATTCCCGCTATTTTTATGGAGTGCCCAACAACAATTATCTGAATCGATAGATTCACTTGGGATTTTCACACCCAATGAGCAGCGTTCAGTTGCTTTAGCGCAAGGAGAGTGGAGTGTTTATTCGCAGGATGATGAGTTTTTATCAACAATCACCAACGGGTTATTAACGGCGCCCATGAAACCAGGCGTTTACACAGCACGCTCAAATAGTGAGGAAAAACGCCTCATCGTGCAGCTCCAGGCACAGGAGCGTGTGATAGAAAAAGGCACGAGTTACACCCTTGGAGAATTACAAGAACATGGCAAGGAAGAAGTATCGAATGCTTCATTTGTACCTTGGCTCATACTCATTATCTTAG
The DNA here is from genome assembly GCF_050272295.1 of Lysinibacillus sp. NPDC048646. Lineage (NCBI taxonomy): Bacteria > Bacillati > Bacillota > Bacilli > Caryophanales > Bacillaceae > Lysinibacillus > Lysinibacillus sp. NPDC048646. The sequence continues at coordinate 261,174 of NZ_JBNNLZ010000001.1, read as the reverse complement.
TATTACTTGTGTCAGAGTGGGAGGTGCAACGACGTCGTGGATTTACGAATTGATACGCCATTAGCCTTATTGTTATTACTGCCATTGTTTGCGTATTTTGTATGGACCTATTGGCGCGAACGTCAACGTCTAAAAAAGAACCATCTCACTGTACTTGGTATTCGTATGATAGCAATATGTTGTTTAGTCTTTGCGCTTGCAGCACCCTATATTTTATTGCCGATTAAGGAAGAACAGGTACTGTTTTTAGTCGACCGCTCTGCTTCGATGAAGGGGACAGAAGTGGAAATGGCTAGTTTTATAGAGGAAAGTTTACAGTCGAAAAAAGATGAACAACTTGCAGGGATTTATTCTTTCTCTTCGACACTACAAACAGAAACCATTTTATCTAGATCATTGAAGGAAGTATCGAAATTTACAGCTATGAAGGAAACTGATCAAACAAATATTGAGCAAAGCCTTCAATTAGCAACTGGTATTGTCAATCCGAAAAAAGCTACAAGGCTAGTTTTATTAACGGACGCGAATGAAACAAAAGGTGATGCATTGGCGTTTGCTACCAAATTAAAAGGCGCCAATATTAGCGTAGATGTTGTGCCATTCAGTCAGTCCGTTGCCAATGATGTATCGCTTAAAAGCTTTGTGACACCACAGGTTGCTTATGTAGGGGAACAACAGCAACTTGTCACTGAAGTGAATGCGACCGCAGCAGGGCATGGAGAGCTATTGCTGTACGAAAATGATGAACTTATTCATCGAGAGGCAGTGGAACTTGCAGAAGGATCGAATGTATTTACGTATAAGCATACGGCCACTGCAGAGGGACTAGTCAAATACGAGGCACTTGTACAAGTTGGACAAGATGCAATATTTGAAAATAATAAATTAACGAGTGTCACGATGGTACAAAGTGAGCCTCACTTACTGATAGTGAACGGTTATGACACAGCATCACCAATTGCTGCGGCACTGGGGACGAAGTCAATTTCCTATGATGTAGTAGATGCAAAAAGTTTGCCGAATGAACTATCAAGTTATTTACAATATAATGCGATAATTTTTGATAATGTACCAGGGCATTTAGTTGGTGAGGCAAAAATGAGTGTTATCGAGCAGGCAGTGAAAAATTTTGGTGTCGGTTTTACAATGGTTGGCGGTGAAAATAGCTTTGGCTTGGGCGGCTATTTTAAAACACCAATCGAAACATTGTTACCGGTTGAAATGGAGATTAAAGGCAAAGAACAATTGCCATCTTTAGGTCTCGTTATCGTGCTCGACCGTTCGGGAAGTATGCATGGCACTAAGTTAGAGCTTGCCAAGGAAGCGGCAGCACGTTCTGTTGAAATGTTGCGTGATGAGGATACGCTTGGCTTTATCGCCTTTGATGATCGTCCTTGGGAAATTATTGAAACTGGACCGCTTGGCAATAAGGAAGAAGCAGTCGATACGATTTTATCGGTGACTCCTGGTGGCGGTACGGAAATATATAGTTCACTTGAAAAGGCTTATGAAAATTTGGCCGATCTAAAACTGCAACGAAAGCACATTATTTTATTAACTGACGGACAGTCACAAGCAGGGAATTATGAGGATTTAATAGCAACTGGTAAAGACAACGGGGTTACACTATCTACGGTTGCGATTGGGCAAGATGCAGATGGCAATTTACTGGAATCATTAAGTGAAATGGGTAGTGGACGTTACTACGATGTTATTGATGAACAGATGATTCCTTCTATATTATCACGTGAGACAGCGATGATTTCACGTACGTATATTGAAGACAATCCTTTTTATCCAGCAATTTATCATGCGTCGGGCTGGAATTCGTTATTTGCCAATGGTGTGCCACAAATGAATGCTTATATAGGTACAACCGCGAAGCAGGGTGCTTCTGTAATCGCGCAAAGCGAGAAGGAAGATCCAGTGATAGCACAGTGGCAATATGGTCTTGGGAAGACTTTCGCTTTCACATCGGACTCCACAGGAAAATGGACAGGAGACTGGGCAAGATGGCAGGAATGGGGCACGTTTTGGCAAACGATCATTTCGCAAATGCTACCAAGCTATAACGATGTGGCCTATGACGTACGTCTAGATACGGATGGCTCTTTTGTTATTACCGACCCGACAAACGAAGCTGCATTTTTAGATATCGTCGCTGTCAATGAAGCGGGTGAAGAGCTAGAGATGCAACTAGAAACAATATCTGCCTCGCAAGTTCGTGCAACGGTACAAGCAGAACCAGGTCTTATCTTCTTCCGCATTGCCGATGAAGAACAGGCGATTTACCAGGCAGGTCTAAGTGTTCCGTATAGTGCCGAATATGAATTAAGACCTGTAAATGAAAAACTAGTGGAAGAACTTACAAAGCAAACTGGTGGCAATGTGTTAGAGGAACCGCAGGAAGTCTTCCGCGATTTCACACAAAAAGGAGCAGAGCGCCAAAATATTGCAACCTGGCTTCTTTTAGCAGGGATGTTACTATTCTTCATCGATATTACAATCCGTCGTTTTGGATGGAGTTTCTTAACAAAAGTCAAACAACAAGAGAAAATGGTAGAGGATACACTAGAGCAAGTAGAAGATACAAACGTAGCGCAGCTGTTAAAAGGCATGAAGAAACGACATTAACGATTTAATACGCTAAATTTAAAACGCAGGGCAAAATTTAAAATCATTTTGCCCTGCGTTTTTGTGTTTAAACAATAGACAAGTACAGTCAGCTAATAAAGTGTCATGTTAAAACTTTTGACAAGTACGGTTTTGCGTAGACTGCTGGCAACGACAATTCCTAAGATTGCCCCAATAACACTTGATGTTAAAAAAGCAGGCATGAAAAATAATGCCGCAACAGATGTACCCATTAAAAAATGTGCGTAGGGAACTGCTACGAGAGATGCAAGGATACCTGTCCCAAGCATTTCACCAACAGCTGCTAACCAAATCTTACCACTGTATTTATAGAAAAGCGCTGCGCACAATGCGCCGATGACACTACCTGGAATAGCTAAAAGAGATCCTGTTCCTGTAAGAATACGAATAATAGCTGTGACAAGGGCAACCATGATGGTAGGTACTGGACCTAGTAAAATGGCGCCGATGACATTAATGGCATGTTGTACAGGATAGGCTCGCGCAATCCCTGTTGGAATCGAGACAAAGGCAGAGCCTGCTACAGCAATTGAGACTAATAAAGCCATGATTGTTAATTTTCGAACCGACATATTTTTCACTCCTTTTATAGAACATCGCTGATAGGGCAAGAGAAATCGCTGATAGATTACAGAACATCGCTGATAGGGCAAGAGAAATCGCTGATAGACTGTAGAATATCGCTGATAGGGTAAGAGAAATCGCTGATAGACTGCAGAGTATAGCTGATAGACCACAGAATATAACTGCTAGCACTCTCAATCGAAAATAATCAAAAAACCGCTTCCTCACAACATAAGGAAGCGGCCTTGCATTTACATATTAAAAAAGCAAGTGTCGTCACTTCCCTACGCTAGTGTGAACTAGATCAGGTTCAAAGGGTTCATGTATACATACACATCTCAGTCTTAGAAAGACGCCCCTAGTGGTTTGGAAACGATTTAATTTTTTAAAGTATAAATACTTTCATCATCTAGTCATTCAATCACATGCGCTTCGTCACTTCGCGAAAGCGCTTTTTACCTAATAATGTACCATGCTACTAAAAATAGTCAATAACTATTCAGACTATTTCAAATCAGGTTGCATAAGATGTGGTGCTTTTTTCAATGTCCAGATAAGGGCAAGGAAGAAGCAAGCCAATAAAATAATTGCCCCAAAAATATAAGGGCTATTCATATTCCAATCGAATAATACACCTGCTAGTGCAGGGCCAATCATATTACCAAGACTCATATATGCATTATTAAGACCAGCGGCAAAGCCTTGTTCAGTATCAGCAAGTTTAGAAATTAGCGTGTTGACAGCTGGTCGAATCAAAGTTGTTGCCGTTGAGAAAATTGTTGCTACGAGTAAAATAAGTGCAAAGCCAGATGCAAATAAAATTAAATAGATTGAAACGGATGCAATAAATAAATTGACTAACACAACCTTCATCTCACCGTAGCGATTAAAAAGAGGTGTAATAATGAACATTTGTACAACAACACCGAAAGCACCGCCTACCACTAATAGTATGGCAATATCTCCAGGAGTGTAATTGAATTTTTCCGTAACAAATAGTGATAATGTCGTTTGGAAATTAGCGATTCCGAACGAGAATACAAGCATAATAATAAGCATTACAAAGTAAGGCATTTTGACGGAACGTACCATTTGTTTCGCAAGATTATCTTGTTTTTGCGCCTTTTGAGATGTGCTTGGTTTTGTTGAAGGTAAAAGAAAGAATGAGAGAATAGCTGCTATAATAGCTGCAGCACCAGCCGTATAGAATGGGAAGTGCAGACTAACCTTCGATAAAAAGCCCCCTATACCAGGTCCAATCATAAAGCCAAGAGACATAGCCGCCCCTAACATACCCATCCCCTTGCCTCGTTCTTCATAGGTTGTAACATCAGCTACAAAAGCCATAATAGGAGGTGCGATGAAGGCAGAACCTAAACCTCCAAAAAAACGCGCGAGAAAGAGCATCCAAATATCCGTTGAAAGCCCAAACGAAATTTGTGCAAGTCCAGTTACGATGAGGCCAAAAATAATTAGATTTTTTCGCCCATACTGGTCAGAAAGATTCCCAGCAATTGGAGAAAATACAAACTGTGCCAAGGCGAACGTTGCAATAAGCATGCCAAGAATTTGTCCTGCAGCACCAAATATTTTTAAATACTCAGGCATAACAGGAATAATAATACCAATACTCCCCATTGCGATAAACATATTAAACATTAAAATATACAAAGCCGCCTTATTCGACTTCTGCTGGGTCATCCATTAGCCCCCCTTTTTCAATTCAAATATACTACAGTCTACCATAAAGGCTAGTAAGATTCTATCAACCTAATGACTGAAAAAACCGTTCGCTTATAGCAAACGGTTTTCAAATTATCGAATACTCATTTTGAATTCTAAAAACAATTCATTGTATTTGCCTAGATAATCAGGCCCTAGGTTTTTATATACTTCTAACGTGTCACGTTGTTCTTCGGAAGGGTAGTAGCGTTCATCCGTTACCACTTCTTCATCCATTAAATCCATCGCTGCAATATTAGGCGTAGAATACCCTACATAATCGGCATTGGCAGCGGAGGCATCAGCATCCAACATAAAGTTAATAAAAGCATGGGCGCCATCAATATTTTTTGAAGTTTTTGGGATAACCATATTATCAAACCATAAGTTAGAGCCTTCTTCAGGTACAGCAAAGTCTAACTCTTCATTTTCGTACATCATATCCGCTGCTTGACCAGACCAAGTAAGGGCAACAGCCGCTTCATTATTAATCATGAGTGGCGTAATTTCATCGCCAATAATTGCTTTCACATTTGGCGCAAGCGTTATCAGCTTATCAGTAGCCTGACGGAGTTCACTATCTTCCAAAGAGTTTAAAGAGTAGCCGAGGCTGTTTAAGCCCATACCAATTACCTCGCGTGCACCGTCTACTAAAAAGACTTTACGTTTTAATGAAGAATCCCATAAATCTTCCCAAGAGGAAAAGTCTAAATTGCCGACAAGACTTGGATTATAGACAATACCAACTGTTCCCCAGAAATATGGAACAGAATATTTATTGTCATCATCAAAGGGTAAATCTAAAAAATAGGGGTCGATATTTTTAATATTAGGGATTTTCGTTTTATCTAAAGGTATGAGTAAATTTTCTTCTTTCATCTTTTCAATCATGTATTCGGAAGGTACCGCAATATCGTAAGCTGTACCACCTTGCTGAATTTTTGTCATCATGGCTTCATTCGAGTCAAAAGTTTCATAAATGACATGGATGCCTGTTTCTTTTTCAAATTGCTTCAACAAATCAGGGTCAATATATTCACCCCAGTTAAAAATGGTTAATGTATCTTTCCCACTTTTCCCGCCACCAGCACTCATGACATCAGCGGCATACATTAACAGGGCGGAAACGACAAGGATCGCGATAGTAGCTTGAATTAATTGCTTCATTGTTGTCCCTCCGTTCTTTTGCTAGCACGGCTTGTGATGAAATAATAGCCGATAACGACGAAAACAGTGACGAAGAACACTAATCCTGAAATAGCGTTTACTGTTAAGGAGATGCCAGCACGTGCCATCGAATAAATTTCAACAGATAATGTACTGAAGCCGTTACCTGTCACGAAAAATGTCACCGCAAAGTCGTCAAGTGAATACGTTAAAGCGAGGAAGAATCCTGCAAAAATACCAGGTTGAATATACGGTAAAATAACACGCATCATGATATCTTTTTTCGTTGCGCCAAGATCTAATGCGGCATCCATTAACGATTTATTCATCTCTAACAATTTTGGCAGGACCATCAGTACAACGATAGGTACACTAAACGCTACATGTGCCAATAACACAGAAGCAAAGCCTAATTTAATGCCAACCAATGTGAATAATATTAAAAAGCTTGCACCGATAATAACATCTGGGCTGACGATCAATACATTATTTAAAGAAAGTAATGTATTACGCATTTTTGCATCTTTAACTGTAACAATGCCAATTGCACCTAATGTGCCGATAATTGTAGAGATCAACGCAGAAAGCAGAGCCACAATCACTGTATTAATTAAAATGACAAGAAGTCTTGAATCCTCAAAGACTGCTTTATAATGCTCTAAAGTAAAGGATTCAAAGTTATTCATCGAGCCGCCACTATTGAACGAGTAAAAGACCAAGTAAAAAATAGGTGCGTACAAGACGATAAAAACCATTGCTAAATAGACCTTTGCTGATGTAGATAGTTTTGTCATCGTACGCGACCTCCTTTATCTTTTTGACCTGTAATTAACATAATGATGACCATGAATAAAATTAAAAATACGGCTATTGTTGAACCCATACCCCAGTTTTGCGTCACAAGGAATTGCTGTTCAATCGCTGTACCAAGTGTAATCACGCGGTTCCCTGCGATTAAGCGTGTAATCATGAAAAGCGATAATGCTGGGATAAAGACAACTTGAATACCCGATTTAACGCCATCCAATGTAAGGGGTAACACGACACGACGGAAAGTTGTAAAGGCAGAAGCCCCCAAATCACGTGCCGCATAAATCAATGTTGGATTTAAACGATCCAAAGAATTGAAAATCGGTAATATCATAAATGGGATGAAAATATAAACGGATACGAACACAAAGCTAATGTCAGTGAAAAGCATCTGTTGTGGATCAAAACCTAAAACCTCTATAAATGCATTAAGGGGACCATATAATCCGAAAATCCCGATAAATGCATATGTTTTTAACAAAAGATTAATCCATGAAGGAATAATAATCAGTAATAGCCAAAGTTGTTTATGCTTTGTTTTCGTTAAAAAATAAGCTGTCGGATAAGAAATTAATAATGTAAAGAATGTAATTAAAAATGCATACCAAAACGAGCTAAGTGTCATTTTTAAATAGACAGAAGTAAAGAATGCTTTATAGTTTTCAAGCGTGAAATTGCCATGTAAATCGAGTAGGGAATAGTAAACGACGAGGGCAATCGGCGCAATAACGAATAATGCTATCCATAAGACATATGGAAATAACGCAGATTTTGATGTCTTAGTTTGCATCTTCGTCGTCTCCATATGCTTCTAAACGTTTATCGAATTCTTCCTCAGTCTCATTTAAGCGCATAACATGGATTGCCTCCGGATCAAAGTCCAAGCCGATTTCTGTCCCTACTTCAGCTTTTTTCAGTGAATGCACGAGCCACTCATTACCATCTTTATCGTAAGTAGATAATTCATAATGCACCCCGCGGAATAGTTGTGTATCTACTTTAACGATTAATTTCCCTTTATCGACTGTTGTCATTTCCAAATCCTCTGGACGGATGACAATATCGATTTTTTCATTTGGTTTCATACCTTGGTCAACACATTCAAAAACCTTGCCAGTAAATTCAACCTTAAAATCTTCAATCATTACACCAGGAACGATGTTTGATTCTCCAATAAAGTCAGCAACAAAGCGGTTAATTGGCTCGTCATAAATGTCTACAGGTGTACCAGATTGTTGAATTTGACCTTCACTTAGCACGAAAATTTCATCACTCATTGCTAAAGCTTCCTCTTGATCGTGTGTGACGAACACAAAAGTTTTACCAAGACGTTGCTGTAACTCACGTAGCTCATACTGCATTTCTGTACGTAGTTTTAAATCTAATGCAGACAGAGGCTCGTCGAGTAAAATAACTTCTGGATCATTGACAATGGCACGGGCAATTGCGACACGTTGACGTTGTCCACCTGACATCTCAGAGATTTCACGGTTCCCATAGCCCGCTAAATTGACGAACTTTAGGGCTTCTGTGACACGTTCTTTAATGTCTTTTTCAGGTAGCTTTTTTATACGTAAACCGAATGCTACATTTTCAAAAACATTCAAATGTGGGAACAACGCATAATCTTGAAATACTGTATTAACTTGGCGTTTGTTTGCTGGTACGGCATTGATTTTTTTATCGTGAAAGAACACATCACCTGTTGTTGGTTCTGTGAATCCAGCAATGATACGTAAAATGGTTGTTTTACCACAACCAGATGGACCAAGTAATGTATAGAACTTTCCTTTTTCAAGCTCTAGGTTAATATTTTTTAAGACGACAGTGCCGTCATTATAGGATTTAGAAACATCTTTAAAGCGGATAATTGAATTCGTTGTCATTGATGCGCCTCCTTAAGCTATAAGTATGAATCCGTTGCGACGAGTAAAATTTTCGTTTCATCGTCATGTGCGTTAAAAATTTGATGATGGTCTGCTGCGTCAAAATACAGCGCATTACCTTCACTAGCTATATATTGCTCTTTCCCTAAAACGAGACGAATACGCCCCTTGACAATATAAATAAATGTTTCCGCTAACGAGGGTTCGAATTGTTTGAATTCACCGCCGGCTGCTAGTGTTAGGAAAATAGGCTCCATTTCTTTTTCGTTTGATGTTGGAATAAGCCATTGAATTTCATACTTTTTTTCTTCGTCAGTATAAATGGATTGATCTTCTTCGGTAAATACAACTTTTTGCTCAGGTGCTTCATCATCGAAAAATTCCTTAGGAGTTGAACCTAAAACTTCTAATAATGAAAATAGCGTTTCAATAGAAGGTGAGTTTAAATCACGCTCCAATTGTGAAATATAGCCTTTACTTAAATCTGTACGTTCTCCAAGTTCTTCTTGGGTGAGACCTTTTTTCAAACGAAGTGCTTTAATTTTTCCTCCAATTTGCATCTTTTCCCTCCTAGAAGAAGTTTAGCAATCATAAACTTTCAGAAAATGAAGTTTACTTTAACGAAACTTTTAGTTTACTAAAAACATTACTATTATACATAATAATAAAAAATTTGCAATCATTTTTGGTGAAAAAAATAGGGTGATTTTCATAAATAAAATGCATAAGATTTCTGTCTAATATTTTTGTTTATTCCAGTATAAATTTGTAAAAAGTAGAGAATAAATAAGATGTGGCATGATTTTGTTTGGGTATTTGACAAATATTTGTCTACATACTTGAAACGATTAGCATGGCGAAGTGCACTTCGTTGAAAAACTACGATTTCTTTGCTATCGTAGAAGACGAGTTCGCATGTGCGAATGGAATAGTTAACTACATATTTATTCGGAGGGATTAACAATGGCAGAACGTATGGTAGGCAAACAAGCACCAAACTTCACAATGGAAGCAGTACTTCCAGACAAATCTTTTGGTAAAGTATCTTTAGAAGAAATTAAAGCACAAGACAAATGGACTGTACTTTTCTTCTATCCAATGGACTTCACATTTGTATGTCCGACAGAAATTACTGCAATGAGTGATCGTTATGATGAGTTCGAAGACTTAGATGCAGAAGTTATCGGTGTTTCTACTGATACAATTCACACACACTTAGCATGGATTAACACTGACCGCACTCAAAATGGTCTTGGCGATTTAAAATATCCATTAGCTGCAGATACAAACCACACAATTTCAAAAGAATATGGTGTGTTAATTGAAGAAGAAGGTATCGCACTACGTGGTTTATTTATCATCAGTCCAGAAGGCGAGTTAAAATACCAAACAGTATTCGATAATAACATCGGCCGTGACGTAGATGAAACTTTACGTGTACTTCAAGCATTACAAACTGGTGGTCTTTGCCCAGCAAACTGGCGCCCAGGTCAAGCTACTCTTTAATCTTAAAGTTAATAGTAGGTCCCCACGACATGTTTGTGGGGATATTTATTCTTTATTTAGTCGAAATCTCGTCTCTTTGGCAGAGTCAAGGATTGCTATTATAAAGAGGGAATCTAACGTATCCCTAAGGAATAAAGCTAAACCTCCGGCGGATGTTGCGAATTTTTTTAGAATTTATCGAGTAAAATCTTAAAAGATCCAGACGCAATTACGCCGAGACCGTAATTGATACAAAAGGGGAGGATTTTTGATGAAACTTCGTGAACAAATGCCTGAACTTGCAGGTGCAACAACTTGGTTAAATGGAGAAGTGACAAAAGCAGATTTAGTAGGCGAAAAACCAACGTTGATTCACTTCTGGTCAGTTAGTTGCCATTTATGTAAAGAAGCTATGCCAGATGTGAACATTTTCCGTGATCAGTACAAAGATGAACTAAACGTTGTCGCTGTGCATATGCCACGTTCTGAGGAAGACACTGATTTAGAATCAATCAAAGCAGTAGCTGCTGAATATGACATCGTGCAACCAATCTTTGTCGATAACGAAATGAAACTTACAGATGTATTCGAAAACCAATACGTACCAGCGTATTTCGTTTTCGATAAAGACGGTCAGCTTCGTCATATGCAGGCTGGTGGAAGCGGCATGAAAATGCTAGAAAAACGCGTAAATCGTGTTCTAGATGAAATGCGTAACGCTTAAGCATCATATTTATGAAGGCGGGGATATTAAAATCCTCGTCTTTTTTAGTTAGATAAAATGATACAATTAACTATTAATGGAACTTTGAAGACGTCCTCATATACGATAAACGTCTGGCCAATTCTATATTTTGAATTGAGGTCTTCTAACTAGAATGTCGAAAAGATCAGTTAGAAAACTTAGATTGACGAATAGTCTCTTGTTTTGACGATACATATGATAAAGAATACGTTAAACTATAAGTAATTGTAGTTTTCGGAGGGATTTTTAATGATGAAAAAAGAGTTTGCTGTCATTGGACTGGGCCGTTTCGGTGGTAGCATTGTTCGTGAATTAATGAGTCAGGGTGCACAAGTAATGGCGATTGACAACTCCTCAGAGCGTGTGGACGAATTTGCTTCGATTGCCACTCAAGCTGTCATTGCAGATTCAACGGATGAGTCCGTATTAAATTCATTAGGCATTCGTAATTTTGAACATGTCATAGTGGCTATTGGCGAGAATATCCAAGCAAGTATATTGACGACCATTATATTAAAAGAGCTAGGTGTAGAACAGATTACAGTAAAAGCTCAAAATGACTATCACGAAAAAGTATTGCGAAAAATTGGGGCAGATTTTGTGGTCCACCCTGAGCGTGACATGGGTATTCGTATTGCTAATAACATGTTATCAAATACGGTACTCGATTATTTAGAGCTTTCTGATGAGCATTCCATCATGGAGTTAAAAGCGAATGATGCAATTGCAGGCTATTCCATTATGGATCTTGATATTCGTGCAAAGTATGGCATTAACATTGTTGGCATTAAGCGTGGTTCAGATATCATTGTTTCACCACAAGCGAGCGATAAAATTTTGTTAGGCGATATTATGCTTCTAATAGGTGCGGACGTTGATATTAATCGTTTTGTGAAAAAGGCGATGAGAGAGTAAAAAGAAAATTGAATATTGTAGTTTGTATTTTATGCATGCTCAACAATAATTTCTTAAGAAGAAGTGTCATCTTTCCCGTGGCGGCTTCTTCTTTTTTATTTAAGTTAATTCCAAAATGTATAATACAAAAATTGTAAATATAAATTTGATTTTCCATAATGGCTTTGTGATAATAAAGAAAATTAACAATGTGAGGTTAACAATGATACTTTCTAAGAACTGCAGGATTGAGCCATTGAAGCATGAGCATTATGACGATATTTACTCGCTTTATTCTAATAAAAGTGTCAGAACTTTCCTTGGTGGAGTTCCAGAAAAGAACGATTTAGACGCTTCATTTAACAGAATGCTAGCTTCTCCATTTCCTAATACATTCTTCTATATTACGTTAAAGGAAACGAAAGAATTTATAGGGCTAGTGTCAATTGATGAATATCATGAGGCAGAAGTATATGAGCTATCTTATCAATTTTTACCTCAGTATTGGGGCAAGGGATATGCTTTTGAAGTTCTTTCTGAAGTAAGGGACTATGGGATTTATTGTTTAAAATTAGCACACTTGGTGGCAGAAACGCAGACGGCAAATATCGCTTCCTGCTGTTTACTTGAAAAATTGGGGATGCAAAAAATAAAGGAGTTAGAAAGATTCGGTCATAAACAAGCCGTTTATGAATTAAGGGGAAATCTCTTTTATAAAGTTTTAGAACGAAAGGAGACTTAAATATGCTAATTAGAGAAGCGAGACCAGAAGACGCTGAAGAAATAATTACTGTGATGAAAAATGCCGAAGAATCTAATTTCATGTTATTCAGTCCTGGCGAACGAAAGCTAGAACCCAAACAACTTGTTGTATTCATAGAAAAAATTAGTAAAAAGTTCAATTCGGCAATATTCATTGCTGAAATAGAAACTAAAATTGTAGGTTATTTAATTGTTCAAGGAGATACGCCGTCTAGAGTTGCCCATCGAGCATATATTGTAATTGGTATCCACAGTGATTTTAGGGGTAGAGGAATAGGTACAGCATTATTTAGCAAATTAGATGACTGGGCAAAAGGCAAGAGCATGCATCGTCTGGAACTTACGGTTATGGTAGCTAATACAGTAGGCGTTGCATTATATAAAAAAATGGGCTTTGAGATAGAAGGGACAAAGCGGCAATCCTTACATGTAAATGGTAGTTATGTTGATGAATATTATATGTCAAAGTTACTGTAAAACTAAGCGTAATACTATTATAACAAAATCTGTAAGTTGTAGTTTAAGAAATTACCCCATCGAGCTCTGTAGATACAGACTTTATGGGGCAATTTTTTATTCACGATTTAATAACGCTTATCTGTGGCAGATTTATCTTTTGTTTTTGTTTTATTTTTCTCATCCTTCACCTTGTCATTTAATTCTTCAACAGGTATCGGATCCACCGTTTTCATATCTTCATGTTTGTCAAAAATACTTTCTTTATCTGTATCTAACACATCTGGATTGTTCGTACGGCGTGTTTTGGCTTGTTTCTTCTCATCCATCTTCGATCACCTCTTACCTATCACATTCACTTATTTCATAGAGTTTAAACATGCTAGATTAAGTAAATGGCAAGAAAAGAAACAACCTTTTAGTCGTTTATATTATTTGAAGTTGGTTTGCCAGCTGCGAGTAATACCTTACTACCAAGTAAGAAAAACCCTAGTATGAATAATAGTGCACCTGTACCTATAAGTAACCATTCAATAGCAATCACATCAGCGATTGGTCCAAAAATAAGCATCCCTAAAGGCATCATAGATGTAGAAATCATTCCAAGTACACCAAAAACTCTGCCTAAATAATCACCTTCAACCTTCTCTTGTAGCAAAACTGTAGCAGGAGTATTGAAGATGGGCATTGATATACCTGTTATTGCCATAAAAACCAGGTACAATGAAAAAACTGGAACGATACCCAGTGCAACAGTGCAGGCACCAAATAATAATGTCGCAAAAGTCATTGTTTGTACTTTGTTTTTAAAGCCACCCCATGAAGCCATTAATATCCCGCCAATCAGCATACCCAAGGCAAATGTTATTTCGATAGCTGTTAAACGCCAAATATCATTACCAAAGCTACGTGTCACCTGTAATGGAGTCAAGAATGCGGCAGGTGCTGCAAGTATCATGGAATGCAAAAAATATAAAGAATTTTTTCAAGAAATTATGTTCTTTAATATACGTAAACCCTTGTTTCATATCACTAAAATAGCCTGTCGTTTGCTTTTGTGCTGCTTTGGCATGGACTGGAATATGCAAAAATAACAGTAAAGTACTAATTGCAATTGCAGCTGTAATGACATCGATAAAGAAAATCGATTCGAGCGAAGCTTGCGTCAATAATGCGCCACTAGCCATTGGAGAAATAATCATCACAAACGCTTGAATACTACCATTCGTACCATTTACTTTCATTAGTTTATCTTCTGGTACAATTTGTGGAAGAATTGCACCGACTGCAGGTGTTTGAATACCAGCACCTATTGCGCGAATGGCAGATATGGAAAATAACAACCAAAGAGAATCATAGCCCAGTAAAAATAAAATAGCTAACAGTAGTGTGGACAGGGCAATCATACCATCAGCCAAAATAATTAACCATTTGCGATTATAACGATCCGCCCAGACACCAGCAATCGGTGACAGGAAGAATGTAGGTAAGAAACCGCAAATGATAGAAATTGTCATCATGACACCTGATTGTGTGCTTAATGTGATGTACCACGTGATGGCATATTGTACAAGGGAAGAACCAAAAAGTGAGATGGTTTGGCTTCCTAAAAAAAGGATAATGTTCCTTTTCCAATTTTTCATTGCATTTGTTTGCGTCATTCAAAAATCATTCCTTTCAGTTCAATAAAAAAACACAGGGTATCTGCCTGTGCTAAGAGTAAGTGGGGGAGGGTGCATAAATGTACCTAAAAATGCTTGTAACTTCAAAATAATCGGTCACTCAAATAAAAAATTACATCTGAAATAAATTTGATTGAACTTTTGTTGTTCAATCAAAAAATAGCCAGATAAATTTTTTAACATCCATTTTAAATTTAAAGACAACAAAAAAGAGGGTGATAGTAACCCTCTTTTCACATAAACGCAAAACGAAAATTCTCCTAAAAATAGGCAGACCAATCCCATTTACTCTGCACAGTAGGCAAAGCTTTGAACGTATTCAATTAACGGTTCAAATTACGGAATCGAAATCTACTTGGCATCATTAGGAAAACCTCCATTTCTTTAAAATTATAATAATAGTAGCATGGTCCATAATTGTTGGCAAATAAAAACAAAAGAATGTTCAGGCAAATGTAGAGAAATCGTTTAGTAAAATATATTACTTTTGCGAGTGATTGATCTGGTTATAAATAATATATTTTACTAAATCTGTCATATTTAACGTTGTTATAGTGTTTTCAAAATTCGTATAATTACCTTAAGTAGATTATTCATACTTCAAAGGAGAATAATATATGTTAAACAAATATAGGCTGTTACTTGGTGGTTTTGGTTTTTCTTATTTTGGAAATTGGATTTATTTAATTGCTTTGAACTTGCTTGTTTTTGATTTAACAGGGTCTGCTACAGCTGTTGCGGGTATTTTTATAGTTGGGCCAGTGGCACGTATTTTTACAAATATCTTTGCTGGTTCTATTATTGATCGTGCGAATAAGCGAACATTAATGATGACTGCAGATATACTACGTGGTTTACTTGTTTGTCTTGTACCTTTTATGCATTCCATTTGGATTATTTATCTCATCTTATTTATATCAAACATGGCAGGAGCTTTCTTTGGACCTAGTTCTACATACTATATTACAAAATATGTAGATGACGAAGATAGAAGAAAATTTAATGCTTGGCTAGGAATGATGAATTCAGGCTCCTTTTTAGTGGGACCTGCTCTTGCGGGCGTGTTAATTTTGATGATGGGGACACATTGGACAATTATCATTAATGGTTTGACATTTTTCAGTTGTGCATTTGCAATCTATTTACTACCGGATGTTGATGCTAATGCAAGGAAGGTAAAGGCAGTACGTGAAATTATTACTCTCCGTACGATTTCGAAAGATTTCCAAGTAGTTAAACGTTTTATTTTAACAGATCGTATTTTTTTAAAAATATATGTAGCTTTTCAAGTGGCATTAATGATTGCCTTTGCCCTTGATTCACAGGAAGTAACCTTTTTAAAACAAGATCTAGCATTGTCTGATCAGACTTATGGATTTATGGTTAGTGTGGCTGGAGTAGGTTCGCTGATTGGGGCTACTGTGGCAGCAAACTTGACGAAACGATTGTCATTAAAATCTTACGTTACGCTTGGCTTATTGTTAACAATGGTAAGCTACACGGCTTTCTACGCTTCATTTAACTTTTGGTCTGCGCTATTAGCATTTATTTGTTTAGGATTCTTTGGGGCGTTTAGCAATGCAGGATACGAGACCTTTTATCAAAAAAATGTGCCGACCGATTTAATGGGACGGTTCGGCAGTCTAGCTTCAATGTTCCAAAGCATTCTTCAAATTATGTTTACATTTTTGTTGGGCGTAAGTGCAGAACTGTTCACATTACAACACAGTGCGATTGTTTTTGGTTGTATCAGCATAGCCTGTACGCTTGTATTACTGTTTGTGGTATATGCAAATAAAAGCACGAATCATTTTAAAGAAACACCAATATAAAGGTTGTAGAAGCCATTCGTTTGCTGCATATTTGGTCATAACTAAAATGAGGTCATTCCATTTACGGAATGACCTCATTTTTATGTTGTAGTCTGGATTTTATTAATTTTCTTCCATATCTTTACGATTTTTCTTTAACATTTTTGATAGCATTTCATATACGATTGGTACAACTACCAATGTTAATAATGTTGAAGATAATAAACCACCGATTACAGTGATGGCAAGGTCTTTTGAAATCAGACCACTACCGCCGCTTCCGAATGCCATTGGAAGCATAGCGCCAATTGTAGCAATGGCTGTCATTAAGATTGGACGTAAACGAGTAGCGCCCGCTTCTAAAATCGCTTCACGCATTTGTAGTCCATCACGTTCCATGTGGATGATGCGGTCTACTAGGACAATCGCATTTGTGACAACTATACCAATTAACATTAAGAGACCCATCATAACTGAAACAGAAATTGTTTGACCTGACACATATAGGCCAACAAATGCCCCAATCACAGCGAATGGTAATGAGAATAGGATTGCGAATGGTGCTAAACCTTCACCAAATGTTACAACAAGAATGAAGTAGACAATGGCGATTGCTGCTAGCATCGCTATACCAAGTTGCGTAAATGTTTCTGCCATATCAGCAGCAACACCAGCTACGCCAGTTGTTACACCTTTAGGTAAGTCTAATTCATCGACTTTTTTATCTGCAGCAGATGAAGCCTTTGAAATATCGTCGCCGATAATAGTACCGGAAACCGTTGCAAAGTATTCACCTTTTGAGCGAGATAATGAATTTAGTGTCGTACCTTCTTCAACTTCCACTAATTCACCGATTGTCATTGTAGTGCCTAAAGCTGTTTTTATTTCAGTTGCTAAGACATCATCTAGTGATAATGCTGCTGCTTTTGCTTCACGTTGCACGATTACATTAATGTCCTCGCCATCGTGTTCAACCGTTGTTAAAACTTCTTGTGATGACGTAGTATTTAAAGCCATTACAATTTGGGCAGTTGTTAAACCATATTGTAAGACATTTTTTTGATCTACTTTTAAAATGTGCTCTACATATGGATCTTCGTTATCAGATTTAATATCTTCTAAACCATCAACTTCTTTTAGTGCGCCTTCCACTTCTATTACTGCTTTACGAAGATTATCTAGATTTTCACTATATAATGTGTAGCTCACTTCGTTTGAAGACATAGACATAGATGAGAAGTTTTGAGTTTTCCATTCACCTGATTGACCAATGTTAAATACATACTCTTCAACGTCTTCACGTGCGTCAGGGAAATCCTTCATATCTGGGTCGAAGATCAGGTACATTAAAGCACCACCAGCACCGCCACCCATCATCATTGTGGCTGGATCTGCGTTTGTAGCATCGGTAATTGATACCTGTAAAATATCAATGTCTTTACGTTTCATTAATTCTTTTTCGACTGCTGCAACATTTGTTTCTGTTTCATCCATTAGCTCACCAGTAGCAGGCGTATATGTTAAATACATAACCTTTTCTTCCTGAGAACCCATGAAACTAAAGCCGATTAATGGCGTTAAAGCAAGAGATCCAACGAGCATTAAAATCGCAATAGCAGAAGTAATGAACTTATGATTTAATGCTTTTTCTAATACCCCTCTATACCAAGTGGCTAGTTTACCAACTTCTTTATGCTGGCTTTCTTTTTTCTCACCGTATAGTTTCTTACGGAATAAGAAGTGAGATAGCGCTGGTACAATCGTAATCGCGACTAATAATGATGCGCCTAGAGCGAATGACATGGTTAATGCGAATGGCATGAATAATTCACCAACCATACCACCTACAAAAATAAGTGGAGCAAATACTGCAATTGTTACTAATGTAGAAGAAAGGATTGGTTTGAACATTTCAATCGTCGCTTCACGAACAAGTGCGCGACCAGTCATTTTTTCTTGTTTTAAATGGAGGCGTCGATAAATATTTTCTACAACAACAATGGAGTCATCGATTACACGGCCAATGGCAACTGTAATCGCCCCGAGTGTCATAATATTTAGCGTAATATCCATCCAGTTCAGTAATAGTAGTGCCATAAATACAGAAACTGGGATTGAAATAATAGAAATGATTGTTGATTTAAAATCACGTAAGAATAGTAAAATGATCAATACGGCAATGGCACCACCGAACACCGCTTTTTCAATCATTGTAAACACTGAATCTTCAATCGGAGCACCTTGGTCCAGTGAGATGTCAATTTTTAAACCATCAATTGTTTTTTCTTCATCTTTAATAAGATCTTTTACTGCATTGACAACTGTTACGGTATTGGCATCTTGACCTTTCACGATTTGAATCGCAATCGCATCTTTACCGTTCGTACGAGAAACAGATTGTACTTTACCTTCGACTTCAATCGTTGCAATATCACCTAAACGAACAAATGGGGAAGGTTGTGTTGCCGAAGGTGTCACTGGGATTAAAAACTCTTTCAATTCTTCTATAGATTTAACTTTACCATCTACAGAAACTGCTTGTTCACCGACAGTAAACTCATATAGACCAAGTGATAACGCCATATCACTTGCTTGAATCATTTGTTGTACAGATTCCTCTGTAAGGCCAAGTGTAGCCATTTTTTCTTCATCGTATTTAAATGATACTTGCTCAATATGCTGACCTGTAATGGTTGCTGAAGCAACACCATCAATTTTTTCGATTTTAGGAAGTAATATATCTTCTACTGTTGATGTTAGTCCAACAATATCTTCATCAGAGCTACTTGCTGATAATGCGATAACTGGCATCATGTTCATGCTAATTGCCATGATGGTAGGTTCTTGTGCACCTTCAGGAAGTGTCACATTATCCAAAGCAGATTCTAGCTGACGTTTTTTCTCATCCATATCGATGCCGTAGTCATATTCAACTTGTACTTGTGCAACGTTTGATGAGGAGGTTGAATAAACTGCCTTTACATCTTCTAAACTTTCAATGGATTTTTCAAATGGTATGGACAGTTCGTTCATGACTTGTTCAGGAGTTGCGCCAGGATACACGCCCATAACAATTAAGTAAGGAATCGAAATATCAGGAATGGATTCCATTTTCATACGTGTGCCTGAATAAATACCTGAGACAGTGATGATAATTGTTAATAACCATACTGCGAGTTTGTTTTTTAATACAAAATTAACTAAACCTTTCACTTTCACACCTACCCTTTATTGACTTACTAGATTCAATTATTTATAATAATGACTACTGGGTCATTTGTCAATGAAATACGCTAGGAGAGAATTAAAAATATGTTAAAAAAGCAACTTATTATGGAGAAGGCATTAGAACTGTTTTCTGAACAAGGCTTTGAATCTACATCTGTTCAGCAAATCACGGAACGTTGTGGTATTTCAAAAGGTGCATTTTATTTGTCCTTTAAAACAAAAGATGAACTTGTTTTCTCGATGTTGGACTACTTTTTACAGCAGTTTATTACCGATGTTGACCAAGTAGTCAGAAGTTCGTTCAGTAAAGATGTTTTACTAGTTGAATTCTATAAAAGTATTTTTCAAGCGTTCAAAAAGCATTCTGCATCTGCTCGCGTCTTTTTTAATGAAAAAGTATTTGTTAAAAAGAAAGAATTGTTTCATAAAGTGAATGCCTACGAATTAGACATGTCGAAGTCAATTGTCTATATGCTTGAACAGCTATATGGTGACGCACTACAAAAGAATAAATATGATGTGATGTATTGTATAAAAGGGTTTATGAAAAGCTATGCACAACTTTTTATTTTTTCTAATATTCCGCTAGACATGGATCAATTAGCTAAATCCTTAGCGGAAAAGACCGATATTATAGCGCGGCATACAACTATTCCTTTTATTACAGAAGAGCTTATTCAATTAGTAACTAAACCTTGTGAACAGGAATTAATTACAAAGGAGTCATTGTACCATTTAATTGAACAGAGTATAGAAATGTTAGAAGAGTCCATTGAACGTGAATCACTTGAGCTATTAAAGGATCAAGTAGAGCGCACAACATACAGCAGACCAATAATTAAAGGATTGATTGAAAATATTCGGTTAAGCCAAGATTGTCAATGGGTTGCTTATGTATTAAATAAATACTTCGAGTTTTAAATGTTGGGATAGAATTGCTCACTGAAGATGGTGAACGATTCTATTTTTTTTTTTTTTTTTGGACAAATAATGATGGTGGTGATTTGGAATACATTTAATAAAAAAGTCTTATCTTTGATGGGGTATTACTATATACGTAAAATTAATAAAGAGGTTTCGGAATTTTAGAAAAAAATGAAATATTTATTTAATATGACTCAAGCGTCTGTACGTAATGAAAGTCTAACTATATTCAGTGTATAAGAAAAAAGCCTATAGACAACTCGAAATACTTCGAGTTTGTCTATAGGCTGAAGCTATGCTTATTTTGCGTAGCTTTTTAACATGATAGATTATACTTCCATAATGATTGGTAATATCATTGGACGACGTTTTGTTTTTTCGAATAGATAAGGGCCTAAAACGTCTGTAATATCATTTTTTAGCTCTGTCCATTGTGGCGTTTTACCTTGGATGGTTTCATTAAGATGGCGATTTAGCATTTTTTGTGCTTCGTTAATCATCGTACCCGACTCACGCATGTAAACAAAACCTCGTGAAATAATATCAGGACCAGAAACAATTTTTTGATGCGTCATATCAACACTCACAACAACAATTACTAAGCCTTCTTCTGAAAGAATTCGTCGATCGCGTAGTACGATATTGCCGATGTCTCCAATACCATTGCCGTCAATATAGACATCGCCAGAAGGGATACGGCCTGCTACATGTGCTTCGTTTGCACTTAGCGCTAGAACATCGCCATTTTCCATAACGAAAGTATTTTCAAGCGGTACATCACAGTTTTCAGCTAAATGCGTATGCATTTTTAACATACGGAATTCACCGTGAATCGGCATGAAGAACTTAGGTTTCATTAAACGTAACATCAGTTTTTGTTCTTCTTGAGAACCATGACCAGATGTATGGATATTATTAAGTGCACCATGAATAACTTCAGCACCTGCACGGAAAAGTAAATTGATGATTTTATTTACACTCACCGTATTACCTGGTACTGGTGAAGAAGAGAATATCACTGTATCGCCTGGTTGAATCTGAATTTGGCGATGCGTACCATTTGCAATACGAGAAAGGGCAGCCATAGGTTCACCCTGAGAGCCTGTACATAAAATCATTACTTCGTTTGCCGGTAAGCGGTTAATGCTTTGGGCATCGATAAATGTGTCCTTTGGTGCATTAATATAGCCTAATTCACGACCTATTGTAATGGCATTATCCATTGATCGACCAAAGACAGCGATTTTTCTTCCGTATTTTATGGCAGCATCAGTTGCTTGCTGTAAACGGTGTATATTGGATGCAAATGTTGCAAAAATTATTCGACTATCGACCTTACGGAAGATTTCATCGATACTTTTTCCAACTGTACGTTCAGACATTGTAAAGTTCGGTTTTTCAGCATTTGTGCTGTCAGATAGTAGACAAAGTACACCATCACGTCCGATTTCAGCCATTTTTGTTAAGTTTGCAGGTTCACCTACAGGTGTAAAGTCGAATTTAAAGTCACCTGTATGCACGATGTTGCCAGGTGGTGTTTTTACGACAATACCGTAGGCATCTGGAATACTATGCGTTGTTCTAAAGAAACTAACAGATGTTTTTCGGAATTTAATAACATCTTCTTCTTTAATTTCAATCAGTTTTGTCGTACGTAGTAAGCCGTGTTCTTCAAGTTTGTTACGTAATAAGCCAAGTGCAAGCTTACCACCGTAAACAGGAACATTTACTTGACGTAGTAAGTAGGGAATACCGCCAATGTGATCTTCGTGTCCGTGCGTAATAAATAACCCTTTGATCTTATCGACGTTACGTACTAAATACGTATAATCTGGAATAACATAGTCAATGCCGAGTAGATCATCTTCTGGGAATTTAATACCAGCATCAATTAAGATTATTTCATCCTGAAATTGAACGCCGTAAGTGTTTTTGCCGATTTCGCCCAGTCCGCCGAGCGCGAAAACAGCTGCTTGGTCATTTTTAACAAACTTCATGTTTGTTAAATTTCCTCCAAGATGAAGTTCGGACTTGCTTGTTCATAGGCTAAATAATTACCTTCAAGCAGTTGAACGAACTCAATGTTGTAATGTCGGTCTTGCAACTTTTGACGTACTTCACGTTCTGAAGCAGCTTCAAGGTATAGACTATTTGTGTTTTCGCGAACTGGAATCTCATTTGCATTTTCTTGATAATAAACTTTGTAAATCATAGTTTGCTCTCCTTTGATTGCGTACATTATTATTGCACCTTTGTCTATTACCACACACGTACTACAAGAAAAAATCGCAAATTTCTAGTATACTAATGAAGAAATGGGCGTTTGACTTTCTTGTATCTCAAACTTCAATCTTGCACTATTCATGAAAAGCAGTGAGACAGTGGTTGCGCATAGCCAAATAAATGCATTTCCTTTATATTATCACGCAGCTACTTTAAAATAAAGAAAAGCCCTTCAAATAATGAAGGGCAAATGTTAGGCAATTGATTTTTTTCCTTTTCCGAGTAGGCCGCGAAGTTGCTTCAACAATTTTTGCTTTAGTTTCTTCAGCATGGCACATCACTCCTTAGGATCATTATAGTAAAAAAAGTTGCTTGTGTAAAGTACTTAACCTTTGCATGACCATATATAATGAAAGGAATTATATAATGAAAAAAATTTTATTTTTTGATGTAGATGGTACGCTTTACAACAGTGATAAGTTGTTGCCAGCTTCTGCGAAAGAAGCATTATTAGAAGCGCGGCGGAAAGGTTATGAGATTGCTATTGCGACTGGACGCGCACCATTTATGATTCAACCATTGCTAGAAGAGCTTGATATTAACACGTATGTGACGTTTAACGGACAATATGTTGTCTATCGTGGTGAGGTTGTCTATGCAAATGGTATTGAGAAAGAAGAGCTTGCGAATATTATTGCCTTTGGTGAAGCACGCAATGAACCAGTTGTTTTTTTAGATGACAAGCAAATGATTGCTTCGGTCGGAAATAATGACATGGTAGCGGCGAGCTTACATACATTAAAATATCCGTACCCAGCATTAGACGCATCTTATTATATGCAGCACAACGTATATCAAACACTCATCTTTATGGAAGCAAAAGATGAACCTTTGTATTGTGAGACATTCCCTAACGTACAATTTGTACGCTGGCATCCATATTCGTGTGATATTTTGCCAAAAGGTGGGTCAAAGGCTGCTGGAATTGAACATATACTCATGAAAATGGGACTAACATTAGATGATGCCATTGCTTTTGGAGATGGCATAAATGATATAGAAATGTTACAGGCTGTTGGTACGAGTGTAGCGATGGGGAATGGGCATGAAAAAGCAAAGGCAGTCGCAACGCATATTGCTGAGCATGTAGATGAAGATGGACTTGCAAAAATGATGCGACTTTTAAAAATAATTTAATGATGCGTAGATAGGGTGCAGTTTTCTAACGTGGAAAAGCAACTAGTCGAAAAAATTCTTCGAGCTAAGTTGGTTGGTTTTTTAGGGTTTATTTATATGTTAGTATTTACAATTTTCAGTTGCACCCCTGCATTAGCGTAATGATGGATCATGTTTTGATGGGGTGCATTATCCGTAATAATCATGTCTACCTGATCCACTGGACAGACTTGAATCACCACGTCTTTATTAAATTTTGAAGAAACTGTTGCTACATAGACCTGTTAAAAAATATTGATAATTTGTTTTCTTGTCATAGCTTCTTCTATATTATAATCTGAAATCCCATTTTCGATATAATTAGCAAAAGAATTAGTGATGTCATAAAATAAGACGCCCATGAAAAAGTCTTTCCAGGTTGTGTAGTGCATACCTATGAAGGCTTTTTTTATTGTCGGCAAATACTTCTTGTGATTTGGGGTATGTAGATATTAGACGGATAGAACATGCAAAGTGACGGATAGAAATCAGAAAGTGATGGATAGAAGTCGGAAAGTGATGGATAGAAATCAAAAAAGCAGCCTACAAAAGTAGACTGCATAGCGCTTTTAGTCACGCTCGTATGGTACAGAATTTGGAATATCAGCAAATGGATCTTTTTCGTTAATACGGTCGTAAAACATAACGCCATTTAAATGATCTAATTCGTGTTGGAATGCAATAGCAGTCAGACCTTTAAGGCGCAATTTTTTTTCTTCGCCGTCAATTGTTTTGAATTTCACTGTAATACGGGCATGACGTGGCACATAACCAGGTACATTACGATCAACAGATAGGCAACCCTCACCAGCAGTCATATATGTACTTTCTACTGAGTGGCTGACAATTTTCGGGTTAATCGCTGTGAAGCTCAATTGTTCGCCATTATCAGCTTTCACATGAAGGGCAAACATACGATGTAAACTATTTACTTGATTGGCGGCAAGTCCAATGCCGCCACGTAAATTATATTTTTCTGCAATTTCTGGATCTTGGCTGTTTTTTAGGTATTGAAGCATGTCTTCGGCAAGCTTTTTTGTTTCATCAGATAAAGGGAATTTAACTTCCTCAGCTTTTGTGCGTAAAGTGGGATGGCCTTCGCGAATAATATCATCCATTAAAATCATGTGTGAATCTTCCTTTCAATCACTTTGTATAGCTCTATTTACAAGTATACATCACGTTTCAGTACATTCACATGAAAAAACCATCATTTTGAATAAAGTGAAACTTCAATCAGTGGGAGTTTCTTCATCATAAACCAATTGGGCTTTTACGGTCAGTTGATTGCCCACCTCGTTAACTTGTTTTTCTCTTTCTGCTGGAAGTGGGCGTCTTGTACCTGACGCTTCGCTTTCGGAACAGATAAATTACTGACCGTTAATGCGGGGTAAACTTAAAATTATTTTTTGTTGCTATTAGATTGTTATGATCTGGGGTATTCTACTATTGATAATTATGTAGGAGAACGTTATATTAGTGCACTTAATATAAGTTGTTGTAATACAGTGATGAATTACAATAGATACAGTATAGCACAGGGCGATTATTGCTTTATGTTAGGAAAAATCTTTGTTTATAGCCGTAATATGTGATTGACCGACGATATTTTATTCAGTATACTGAGTCCTAAGGATAAGTTGTACTAGTTAAAAAGTGATTTATTTTAATACAGTTGAAAGGGAGATGTGACAAATGGGTAAAAAAAACAATAATATTTTTGATCCAAAACAAACGCTAACTGAAATCGAAGATAAGTTTGAAATGTTCCAAATTCTGAATGAAGAAGGCGAAATTGTTAATGAAGAGGCGGATCCAAAGTTATCAGATGAGGAGCTAGTAGAGTTAATGACGCGTATGGTATATACACGTATTTTAGACCAACGCTCTATTTCACTTAACCGTCAAGGTCGCTTAGGCTTCTACGCACCGACTGCTGGTCAAGAAGCGTCACAACTTGCTTCTCACTTTGCGTTAGAAAAAGAGGATTGGATTTTACCAGGTTACCGTGATGTACCACAAATTGTATGGCATGGTTTACCTTTAGATAAAGCATTTTTATTCTCACGTGGGCACTTTGCAGGGAATCAGGTTCCTGAAGGAGTAAATGTATTAGCGCCACAAATTATTATTGGGGCACAATACATTCAAGCTGCTGGGGTAGCACTTGGTCTTAAAAAACGTGGTAAAAAAGCTGTTGCTGTAACATATACAGGTGATGGAGGATCATCACAAGGCGATTTCTATGAAGGAATTAACTTCGCTGGCGCATTTAAATCACCAGCAATTTTCATTGTACAAAATAACCAGTTCGCAATTTCTACACCTCGTGAATTACAAACTGCAGCAAAAACGATTGCTCAGAAAGGTGTAGCGGCAGGCGTGCCAAGTATTTTAGTAGATGGTATGGATGCTCTTGCAGTGTATGTAGCTACACGTGATGCACGTGAGCGCGCAGTCAATGGCGAAGGTCCAACATTTATTGAAACAATGTGTTATCGCTATGGTCCACATACAATGGCAGGGGATGATCCTACGCGTTACCGTACATCTGATACAGATAGCGAATGGGCACAAAAGGATCCTCTTGTACGTTTCCGTAAATACTTAGAGGCTAAAGGGCTATGGGATGAGAAAAAAGAGGAAGCTGTTATTGAGCGTGCAAAAGAAGAAATTAAAGACGCTATCAAAAAAGCTGATGCAGCGCCAAAACAAAAAGTTACACAGTTAATGGAAAACATGTATAAAGGCGAAATGCCATCGAATTTAAAAGAACAGTATGAAATCTACAAAGAGAAGGAGTCGAAATAACCTATGGCACAAATGACGATGATTCAAGCAATTACAGATGCACTTCGCACAGAATTGAAGAACGATGAAAACGTTCTTGTATTCGGGGAAGATGTAGGTGTCAACGGTGGGGTGTTCCGCGCAACTGAAGGCCTACAAAAAGAATTTGGTGTTGACCGAGTATTCGATACACCATTAGCGGAGTCAGGTATTGGTGGCTTAGCGATTGGTCTTTCTCTGGAAGGTTTCCGACCAGTTCCTGAAATTCAATTTTTCGGCTTCGTCTATGAAGTTATGGATTCAATCAGCGGTCAATTAGCACGTATGAGCTACCGTAGTGGTGGTGTATACAATGCACCTGTAACAATTCGTTCACCATTTGGTGGTGGCGTACATACGCCAGAAATGCACTCAGATAGCTTAGAAAGTCTTATGACGGCGCAACCAGGATTAACTGTTGTCGTACCATCAACACCATACGATGCAAAAGGCTTACTGATTTCATCTATTCGTAACGATAATCCAGTTATTTTCTTAGAGCATTTAAAATTATATCGTTCGTTCCGTGAAGAGGTACCGGAGGAAGCATACACAATTCCACTAGGAAAAGCGGATGTAAAACGTGAAGGTAAAGATTTAACAATCATTGCATATGGTCTAATGGTACATGAAAGCTTGAAGGCAGCAGAAGAACTAGAAAAAGAAGGTCACTCTGTTGAAGTGATTGATTTACGTACAATTCAACCAATCGATATTGAAACAATCATTGCTTCAGTTGAAAAAACAGGTCGTGCAATTGTTGTTCAAGAAGCACAAAAACAAGCAGGTATTGCTGCGAATGTTGTAGCTGAAATTACAGAGCGTGCAATATTAAGCTTAGAAGCACCAGTTCTTCGTGTAGCAGCACCAGATACAGTGTACCCATTCCCGCAAGCTGAAGGTGTTTGGTTACCGAACTACAAAGATGTAATGGAAACAGCGAAAAAAGTTTTAACATTCTAATGTAGCTTGCAAATTTGATGAAAAGCAAAGAGAAAGGATGGGTACACATGGCATTTGAATTCAGATTACCTGATATTGGAGAGGGTATTCACGAAGGAGAAATCGTAAAATGGTTCGTTAAAGCTGGGGATACAGTGAAAGAAGACGATATTCTTTGTGAAGTACAAAATGATAAAGCGGTTGTAGAGATTCCGTCACCAGTGGAAGGAAAAGTAGAGGAAGTATTAGTAGAAGAAGGTACGGTAGCTGTTGTTGGCGATGTATTAATTCGTTTAGATGCTCCTGGCTACGAAGATTTAAAATTAAAAGGTGACGACCATGCAGAAGCAAAAACTGAAGCTCAAGTACAGGCAACTGCAGAAGCTGGTCAGGATGTAGCAAAAGCTCCTGCTAAGGGAGAAATTCCGGTAACAGAAGAGGCGACAGTAAAAGAAGAAACTCCTGATAGTACAAAACGTATCATTGCTATGCCTTCAGTACGAAAATTTGCTCGAGACAATGATGTAAATATTCGTGAAGTTGTAGGTACTGGCAAAAATGGTCGTATTCTAAAAGAAGATATCGAGAATTTCTTAAATGGCGGTGGAGCAGTTCGGGCTGAGGAAGCACCAGCTGTGGCAGAAGATGCTACTGAGAAACAAGAGACAGCGCAAGCAGCTCCTGTGGTTCTTGAAGGTGAATTCCCAGAGACTCGTGAAAAAATGTCTGGTATTCGAAAAGCGATTGCAAAAGCAATGGTACACTCGAAACAAACGGCTCCTCATGTTACACTAATGGATGAAGTTGATGTGACAGCACTTGTAGCACATCGCAAAAAATTCAAAGATATCGCTGCTGAAAAAGGTGTGAAATTAACGTACTTACCATACGTAGTAAAAGCGCTTATTTCAACTTTACGTGAATTCCCAGAATTTAACCGCTCATTAGATGATGCAACACAAGAAATTATTCAAAAGCATTACTACAATATTGGTATTGCCGCAGATACCGAAAAAGGCTTACTTGTACCAGTTATTAAACATGCTGATCGTAAATCAGTATTTGCAGTATCAAATGAAATTAATGAATTAGCGACAAAAGCCCGCGATGGCAAGCTTGCTCAACATGAAATGAAAGGTGCATCCATGTCTATCACGAATATCGGCTCGGCAGGAGGACAATGGTTCACACCGGTTATTAATCATCCTGAAGTCGCAATTTTAGGTATTGGTCGAATTTCAGAGAAACCTGTAATAAAAAATGGTGAAATTGTAGCTGCACCTGTGTTAGCATTATCATTGAGCTTTGATCATCGCATGATCGATGGAGCCACTGCGCAAAATGCTTTAAATCACTTAAAGCGTTTGTTAAGTGAGCCAGAATTATTATTAATGGAGGCGTAACAAAAATGGTAGTAGGAGATTTCCCAATCGAAACAGATACTCTTGTCATTGGTTCAGGTCCTGGAGGATATGTAGCAGCAATTCGTGCAGCACAAACTGGCCAAAAAGTAACAATCGTTGAAAAAAATGTAATTGGTGGTGTGTGCTTAAACGTAGGTTGTATTCCATCAAAAGCATTAATTTCAGTAGGTCACCGTTTTGAACAAGCTAAGCATTCAGATGACATGGGTATCGTCGCTTCTGACGTAAAATTAGACTTCTCAAAAGCACAAGCTTTTAAAGACAGCGTTGTTAAAAAATTAACTGGCGGTGTTGAAGGCTTACTTAAAGGCAATAAAGTTGAAATTGTACAAGGTGAAGCTTATTTCGTAGACGCTCATTCAGTGCGTATCATCAATGGTGAATCTGCTCAAACTTACACATTTAACAATGTGATTTTAGCAACAGGTTCTCGCCCAGTTGAAATTCCAACATTTAAATTCACTGATCGTGTACTAAACTCTACTGGCGCACTTTCTTTACAAGAAGTACCTGGTAAATTAGTCGTTATCGGTGGAGGTTATATTGGTACAGAGCTAGGCTCAGCTTTTGCTAACCTTGGTTCACAAGTAACAATTATTGAAGGTGGCAAAGATATTTTAGCTGGCTTCGAAAAACAAATGACACAAATCGTGAAAAAAGGCCTTAAAAAGAAAGGCGTTGAAATTGAAGTAAACGCATCTGCAAAAGGCGTTGAAGAAACAGAAAACGGCGTAGTGGTAACATATGAAGTAGGCGGAGAAGAGAAAAAAGTTGAAGCTGATTATGTATTAGTTACCGTTGGTCGTCGTCCAAATACAGATGAAATGGGTCTTGCTGAAATCGGTGTTGAATTCGGTGAACGCGGTCTTATTAATGTCGATAAACAATGCCGTACAAATATCTCAAATATCTATGCAATCGGTGATATCGTAGCGGGTCCTCAGCTTGCACATAAAGCTTCTTATGAAGGTAAAGTTGCTGCTGAAGCAATCGCTGGTGAAAAATCAATTGTTGATTATTTAGCTGTTCCTGCAGTATGCTTCACAGATCCAGAAATGGCTACTGTTGGTTACAATGAAGATCAAGCTAAAGCAGAAGGTATCGAATATACTTCAGCGAAATTCCCATTCGCAGCAAATGGTCGTGCTCTTGCATTGAACCAATCAGAAGGTTTCGTGAAACTAGTAGCTCGTAAAGAAGACGGCTTATTAATTGGTGCTCAAATTGTTGGTGCTGGTGCATCAGATATGATCGCTGAAATGGGCTTAGCAATTGAAGGCGGCATGACTGCTGAAGATATTTCATTAACGATTCATGCTCACCCAACATTAGGTGAAATCACTATGGAAGCTGCTGAAGTTTTACTAGGCAACCCAATCCATATTTTAGCCAAAAAATAATTTGAAACATTTGACGACTATAAAGCATGCCTGCTTTATAGTCGTTTTTTTGTATAATACTTGTAATTTTGATACAGTAAATATATAGAATGAATATTCGAATAATATAGAGGTGATGATGAAATGGAGTTAAGCTTAAAGGGGAAAGTAGCAGTTATTACAGGATCAAGTAAAGGCATTGGTTATTATACAGCGATGCAGCTTGTCAAAGAAGGCGCAAAAGTTGTGCTGTGTGCGCGTGGTGAAAAACAGCTACAAGTAGCAGCCAGTTGTATTAAAAACGAAACGGGCGAGGATGTTTTATTCGTGCCGACTGATATTACGAAAGAAAAAGATTGTAAAAAGCTAATCGAGCGAACAGTGGAGCATTATGGGCGTATTGATATTGTCATTAATAACGCTGGTACAGCATCGGCAAATCCATTTGAAGATGTAAGCAGTGAAGTATGGCAGTCTGATTTAGACTTAAAGGTGTTTGGTGCCATCAATTGTTCGAAATATGCCGTACCCCATATGCGTAAGGTCGGTGGGGGTGCAATTGTTAACGTAACAGCTGTTATGGCAAAAACGCCACCAGCTAGTTCGCTTCCGACCACTGTCAGTCGTGCAGCGGGACTTGCGCTAACGAAGGCTATGAGCAAAGACTTAGGAAAAGATAATATTCGTGTAAATTCGGTTTGTATTGGATTAATTCGCAGTGATCAAATCGAGAATCGATGGAAAAGCGAAGCGTCTGAGCTATCATGGGAAGATTATTCTCGCAAGGTTGGCCAAGCGATTCCACTAGGTCGTGTTGGCGATACTCAGGAAGCGGCAAATGTTATTACTTTCTTAGTATCTGATGCTGCAAGCTATGTGACAGGAACATCTGTTAATATCGATGGTGGTTCAGGACACGCATTATAAAAATTATAACCTGCGTAAAGAGACAATATTCTTCTTTGTGTAGGTTTTTTTCTATTATTTTTCTAAAATTATAATAGACAGAAAATTCCCGCACATGTAGAATGAACGTGGGGGGTGAAAGTGGTAAATGTTGAACGAAAATTTTGCTGCTGTGTTAATGAGGGTTGTTCGAATTATTGTCCAGATAGGGATACTAAATATTTTTTATTATATGGGCGTTGGTATTGTGTCTTTCTTGCATCTGCCTCTTCCAGGAAGTGTAATTGGGTTACTACTATTAGCACTTTCATTCAATTTCAAAATCATTAAAGTAGAATACATTCAAGAGGGCGCTGGTTTTTTAATCGGTATATTAACATTATTTTTCATTCCCGCAACAGTAGGGGTGATTGACTATCCAGAGCTTTGGTCAAAGACGGGTCTGCTAATTATTTTAGCAGTTATCGCTAGTACATTAATTTCTATTTATATTACTGGTTTGCTTGGCCAACTCATTGAGAAAAAAGAGGCGGCTAAAAAAGAAGCTATTGTAGATGAGGGCGAGGGGGAATTAACCGTTGACTGAGATAATTGTCGTATTGGGCACAATTGCTTTATTCTATTTATTGACAAAACTTTATCAGCGTTTCCCATATCCTTACATGATTCCATTAGTAACGACAACATTACTCAGTATAGTGAT
This sequence comes from Lysinibacillus sp. NPDC048646, assembly GCF_050272295.1. Classification (NCBI taxonomy): domain Bacteria; kingdom Bacillati; phylum Bacillota; class Bacilli; order Caryophanales; family Bacillaceae; genus Lysinibacillus; species Lysinibacillus sp. NPDC048646. Next base: position 228,762 of record NZ_JBNNLZ010000001.1, on the reverse strand, counting down.
GTTATTGGTATTTGATATTCCATATGCTACGTATATGGAGGGTGGAGAATGGCTTCAGAAAATGTTAGGACCTGCTGTAGTAGCACTTGCTTATCCGTTATACAATCAGCGTACTATTATCATGAAGTACAAGATTTCAATTTTGTCGGGAATTGTCATTGCGATGCTAACAGGTATAGTAACGATCTTTATGATGCTGAAATGGATAGGGGTTAGTGAAAGTTGGCTGTTAACAGCACTGCCTAAGTCATTGACAACTCCTGTTGGGATGCAAGTTAGTGAGACGATAGGCGGTATTCCTCCTCTCACAGCTGTATTTGTAATGATAGCAGGATTTGTAGGAGCTATTATCGGGCCATTGGTTATTAAGTATGGCAAAATTGAATCAGCTGTCAGTCGAGGTGTTGCAGTAGGAAGTGCCTCACACGGTGTAGGACTTGTCAAATTGAAAGATTACGGGGAGCAGGAATTATCCGTCGGATCCTTGTCAATGGGCTTAACAGCGATTATAGGGGCGTTTCTGTGCCCACTCTTTGTCTATTTATTTATGTAAAAAGGCTATATACAGAAGAAAATCTGTATATAGCCTTTTTTAACTTTTTTCTATAATAAATTGAATGGTATGCGCAAGCCCTGTATGCAGAATACCTTCATTTCTTACCTGTTCTCCTGTGAAAAAGTGCAAAATTTTATGCGATTGACACCAAGAAAGTACATCAATTGGATTATATAAAAATTCAAGCTCTCTAGGACCACCAGATGCATAAGGAAGTTGATAAATAGAATATAATTCCATCATAATTAGCCCGCCAGGTTTCACAGAATCAATGATACGTTTAATAATGTCATGCTGATGTTCTACATGAAAATGACCAAAGACCATGATGGCAGCATCGAAGATTTCCACAGGTATTTCATCTTGGAGTAAGTCAGTGAGTTGTGTTTCCACAATAACGTCATGCCTTTTTGCAAGTTGTTGTGTTTTCTCTAGACCACTTTGTGCATAATCAAAGGCTGTAACAGTATGCCCCTCAGCCGCTAAAAAGACTGCATTGCGCCCTTCGCCCTCTGCATAAGCAGCTACGTTAGGACAGTTTTTAAGGTAATCAGCATAATCTTTTATGAAGGTATTTGGCTGTTCACCGTATACATATTCTAAAGTTTGAAATCGTTTATCCCATGAATTCATCCAATCACTCCTTTATCCTTATTGTAGATAAAGTGTCCAATGAAATCGAGTTTTTTGTTCAATGCCATAGCAAGTAAGTTGGAATATTTTATTTAAAAGTTTGGATGCAACTTAGTTATTCAGGAATGCAACTAGTAGTTGCGAAATGGCAAACAATAACTTCTAGTGAAATATGTGTGAAAAATTTATGATTTATTCAAGATCATAAAATATGGGGGTTAAGTGCTATGAATTTAGAAAATCGTTTAAAAGAATTGAGAGAATAACGTCAATATACACAAGATGATGTTGCGGAATTTTAAATATATCCAGAGTGGGAATTAGGAAAAGGTTATCCTGACATCGAAAACCTGATTAGACTAAGTGATCTGTATGAGATTGCATTAGATAAGCTTATTTGAGGAGAGGAAAAACACCAAAAAAAAGAGGTTATCAATCGTCCAAATAATGGTAAACAGAAATCCATTGAGGATTTTTTATGGAATTATTGGTGGCTTATTTTCCCTGTATTAGGCATGCTATTTTTCCGTACCTAGTTATAGTAGTTGAAGTATGAAAATAAGCTGTCTCATTTGAGACAGCTTATTTGTGTTTAAATAATAGCTCTGCGTTCTTTAATAACGCGGATTGTTTTTAAAGTTGTATCTTCTGGACCTTGGACAGGTAAACCAGCTTCAACATTCATTTGGATATAACGAATATTTTCCTCAGTTATTATTTCCCCGGGAATAAAAATTGGAATACCGGGTGGATATACCATTATGAATTCTGCACAAATACAATTATCTGCTTCTGCGAGTGGCACAACTTCTGTATCTGCATAAAAGGCATCGCGAGGCGACATTGCAAGTGCTGGAATTTCTGGCACATTGACGACTGTTTCAGTAATAGCCGCTTCTGAATCAAAAGCTTTAGACATACGACTTAATGCATTTATCAGGAGGTTAATTTCCTTTTTGGTATCAGCCAGTGTCACAAGACATAAAATATTGTATAAATCGGATAATTCTACCTCGATATTGGCATTGTGACGAAGCCATTCTTCGGCCTGGTGACCGGATATGGCTAAATCTTTCACACTAATTAACAGTTTTAATGGATCCATATCAAAAGTTGCAGATGAGTGTAATTTTTCTTTTCCTGCACATTTTAAATGTGGAATTTGGTTAATGCGTTTACGCGCATCTTTTGCCAAACGAATCGCATCGCCAATTAAATCATAGCCATGAATTGCTAGCTGACGACGTGCTGTGTCCAGCGAAGCAAGTAATGGATAGGACGTCGAAGTTGTTGTTAGCATCGAGAATACGGCTTGTACACGCTTTGCAGAGACTAGCCCTTCACGCACATTTAAAATCGACGTTTGCGTCATGGAGCCACCAAGCTTATGTACACTTGTCGCAGCCATATCGGCACCTGCTTCCATAGCGGAATAAGGTAGCTCGTCATGGAATTTAATGTGGACACCATGAGCTTCATCAACAACAACTGGAATATTACGACTATGGACAATTTCAACAATACGTTTTAAATCGGCTGAAAAGCCATAGTAAGTTGGGTTAATAACAAGGACAGCTTTTGCATCAGGGTAAGCATTTAATGCTTTTTCTACTGCTTCTGCCGAAATACCGTGAGAAATACCATACTCGCTATCCACCTCAGGGTGAATAAAAATGGGAATAGCACCAGCGAAAACAATCGCTGACATAATGGATTTATGAACATTCCGTGGTATTAGAATCTTATCACCTGGACCGACGACGGTCAGAATCATCGTCATAATGGCGCCACTAGTACCTTGAACGGAAAAGAATGTATGATCAGCACCAAAGGCTTCTGCAGCAAGTGCTTGTGCCTCTTTGATCGCACCCTTTGGTGAATGTAAATCGTCTAGTGGAGCAATATTAATTAAATCAATTGATAAAACGTTGTCGCCGACGAATTCTCGGAAAGCTGGATCCATACCGTGCCCTTTCTTATGGCCTGGAATATGGAACTGAATTGGATGTCTATTCCGATGTTTTAGTAATACGTCGAACAATGGAGTCTCTAATTGTGACAACGCAGGTACCACCTCACTTTTATAATATATAAGAAAACAAATGAATTATAGCACCTAACGACATGAAAAAATAGACTTTAATTAAAAAATAAAGGGATTTTTTGATGATTTCGAGAAGATAGTATCGTATGAAAGGGGAGATTTGATGAATTGGGATACACGTGTCACAGAACTTTTGAAGGTTAAATATCCAATTGTTCAGGGGGGATTAGCGTATTTAGCATATGCTGATTTAGCAGCGGCAGTGTCGAATGCTGGAGGACTTGGACAAATAACTGCAATGAGCTTGCGTGATGCTGACTTATTACGTGCAGAAATTCATAAGGTACGAACATTAACGGACAAGCCATTTGGTGTGAATTTTGCAATTGGCATGTATGGTACGGGTTATGAGGATATGGTACGTGTAGCAGTCGAAGAAAATGTGCCTGTTGTGACAATGACGGGTGGTAATCCTGCACCAATATTTGAGTTGCTTTCAGGGACGGACATCAAGAAATTAGTACTTGTTGCAGCACGTAGACAAGCTCAAAAGGCTGAAGAGCTTGGAGCAGATGCAGTCATGGTAGTCGGACAAGAAGGTGGTGGTCATCTTGGACGTGATGACATTGGTACAATGGTGCTCGTACCACAAGTTGTGGATAGCGTAAAAATTCCTGTCATTGCCTCTGGTGGTATTGGTGATGGCCGTGGCTGGATGGCCGCACATTCACTAGGTGCTGAGGGAATTGAAATGGGTACACGCTTTATTGCAACAAAGGAATGTATCGATGCATCAGAAGTATATAAAGAGGCACTACTCGCAAGCTCTGAAGCAGATACAACGGTCATTAAACGCTCCATTGGTGCACCAGCTCGAGCGTTACGTAGTGAATTTACAGAGAAAATTTTAGAGATTGAGCGAACAACACCTACTTATGATGCATTAAAAGATTATATCAGCGGTAAAGCGAATAAACGTTTTATTTATGATGGTGACAAGAATGCTGGTATTGGTTGGGCAGGACAAGTTACGGGGATGATTCACGATATTCCAACAGTGGATGAGCTGATAACACGAATGGTTGCAGAAGCGGAAAGTATCCGGGTAAAATGGGGACAGTAACGTAAAGGTGGTAATGTCCAAATGGAATATTCTTATCCGTTTTCAATTGATTGGTCGACTGAAGAAATAGTCGATGTTATTAAATTCTTTGAAGGCATCGAGCAGGCCTATGAAAAGGGCATTAAACGTGAAGTGATGATGGCGAAATATCGTCGCTTTAAAGAGATTGTACCTTCACAGGCCGAGGAAAAAACAATTTTTCGTGAATTTGAAGAAGCGAGTGGCTATGTGAGTTATCCGGTAGTAAAGCAAACAAAAGAGACATCGGATGGTACAATCATAAAGGTTTTACCGAAGCAACGACGTTAAAAAAGTGTGGATGTGAGAAATACTCACGTCCACACTTTTTTGTCTTGCTTTTTTTACCAAGCCTAAAGAAATTTACGCATTTAGCAATTATTTGTACTGCATTAACTGATAATAATCAGTGTTAAAGATCAAATTTTTGCATAAAATACATCAACATAGACTTTTATAATGTAAGATTACCTCAAGTTTGAAAGCCATCGCATTATCAATGTGAAAATGATGAACTTATAATGTCACATTAGTTCTCATGTCATACCTCTGTAATTGTCATGTTCAATCCTCTAATGAATCAGTTGGTGGGAAGGCTTTTAAGCTTGCAGATTCCTACAAGCACCTTTGAAGTTTGAGCTTTGACCCTTTAGATATACCATGTTGGGTAATGAAACCTCGATAAATTTGCTGTGTCGTATGTCCTACCATCATTTGAGATGATGGTGTTTTTTGTATCTGAATATTTATTCTGAAATTAAACCAAAGAATTATCTGAAATTAATCGTTTTTGTATGAAGCATTGTCATTTTTATTTTCCTAAAATGATGTTATAGACCGGCAGTAAGCTGTTGAAAGTATCTTCTGCTAATTGATGGAATTGACTGGAAGACAATTTTATGGCTTCATCGCGAGGAATATGTCGACCGACTAAAAACTCGCCTTTTTTAACATCGCGTAGTCGAATAAGTAACTCCTCCAGCTTCTCTTCTTTAGCCTCTTTAATGGAAAAAGCCAACGGGGACATGTGATCACCGGAAACAATGAAATCATTTGGAAGCTGTTGTAACAATGATCTTTTTGTAAGTAGTCTTTCTGCCATCACATTTTTTTGCGGTGCTTCATAAATAATGGCTAATACGATGAATAAATGTGAGCTCCAAAGACCAATCTGAAAGTGAGGTAATGCTTTATAACCTCTTTTGTATGGAGCGAAGGCAACCCAGCTATCTTTTGGCGGATTGACTGTTCGTCGAGCATGTTTAGCAACATGCGGGAAAAATTCTTCTCCAAGCTGACTAGAAAAGAAAGCGGAAAAATCTTCCCCGAGTTTATTGAATTTTGGCCGTACACAGGAATTTAAAGCATCCATTCTTTGTTCTAAACCATTTATTTGAAAAACATTGAAATCTTTGTTAGTCCATTTTAGTTTCGGCATTTTTAGTAACTCCTTTCGATTATAAGGTTTATTTTATTAAGAAAATGGGAAAAAATCTTATAACAAGTACTTTAACGAAATCTGATAAGGTTTTGTAACAAAATAAAAAGGACGTGATTTTTATGAAACAGATCGTAAAAATTATACGAAAAGTTGACATTGAAAAGCAATATGAACACATTTTGCAATTAGAATTAGATTATGAATTAGCCTCCTTGTTCGCTGCTATGAATGAGAAAGATGAGCTTGAAATTAAAAAAAGTAAAAAACGTCTGGCTGAAATCCAGATGGAGCTTGAAAGTTTACACGCCTATGCGTAAAAAAAAAATCATTCCAATTTAAAATCACTTGCTGAATATTCCGACAGCAGGTGATTTTTGTTGTTATAAAGGGTAAAATAGATAATATATCGTAATAGAAACTGTATTTGGTAAAGCTCTATTTTAAGAAGTTACTGTTTAGCGTTGTTTAAAGATTGATGTCGCATGTTTGAGATTTATTCTATTGGCTAGCACTTGCGTTTAGTTCTACGATACTCAAAAAAGCGATTGTTTCTTAAATGTAAGAGGCAGTGCGATACTTTGTGATTAGCATTTGAGACTTAGCGATGAAGACAGGTCTACATTTTGTGTGTAAGACAGGGCAGTAGCATGATGATGTAAGGAAATTACGGTTTGCTGATGGGCGTGAATGCGCTTTTCTTATATTCGAAGGGTGGGTTATTATGAGTTTACAACGTATCGATGAATTTGCGAAAAGTATTATTTTTGAAGCGGGTAAACGCATTAGAAATGCATTTTCGTACAATTTAGTTATCGAAACAAAATCTAATGCAAATGATCTTGTTACAAATATTGACCGTGAAACAGAATTATTTTTCATAGAAAGAATTAAAATGTTCGACCCGACTCATAAAATCTTAGGTGAAGAGGGGATGGGGGAGGAAGTCGAATCGTTAGAAGGTGTTGTTTGGATTATTGATCCAATTGACGGCACCATGAATTTTGTTAAGCAACATCGTCACTTTATGATTTCAATTGGGATATTTATTGACGGTGTTGGTAAGCTTGGTTACATATTCGATGTTATGCGTGAAGACTTATTCTATGCAGTTGCTGGCGAGGGAGCTTGGTACAATGATTCACCGTTACGTAAATTGCAGTCAGTCACAATTGAAGAGTCAGTGATTGGAATTAATGCTAGTTGGGTAGCGCCAAATCGACATATCCATCATGAAAAGGTAATTGAATTGATTCGGAAAGTTCGTGGTACACGTTCATATGGCTCGGCAGCCATGGAAATAGCTTTTGTTGTGAGTGGTAAGCTTGATGCTTATGTCTCCATGCGATTGTCTCCATGGGATATCGGCGCTGGTACGATTATCGCCACGGAGGTGGGGGCGATTGCGACAAATTTACATGGAGAAGGTTTTGATTTCCTACATCAAGATACTTTCATCATAGCCAACCCTTCCATCCATAAAGAGTTATTAGAAAAATATATTGTACCTTATCGCTAAGAAAGGAGCTGTCCAAATAGTGGACAGCTCCTTTTCCATATGGCGTAACTAAAAGTAATTTAGCAAACAAACGACTTGTATACGCTTATATCGACATTTGTTGTGACCTTAAAGTAAACCTTGTTCACGTAGTTTACGTTTCATTTTAAAGGCTGTCATGAAAATGACACAAGTAGCCACAATGCCTGCTAATATGCCAAATCCACTACCAGCTGCTACGGAATAACCGATAGCACACATAGCTAATACAGCTGCCAATGCATAAATGGCCATTACGAATTTTGCACGATTCATAGTCGAGCCTCCTATATAAATTTTTGAAATAAAAATATTTTTTTAGAATGATAGAAATTCTAATAAGGACAATTACATCCTTCTTGTGCTATAATATCACAGTTAAACATACGAAAAAAGAATATGGAGTGGAATAATGACAAACTTACGTCAAGATCTTCGCAATATCGCAATAATCGCCCACGTTGACCATGGTAAAACTACTTTAGTCGACCAATTATTAAAACAATCAGGTACATTCCGTTCAAACGAACGTGTTGAAGAACGTGCAATGGACTCTAATGATATTGAACGCGAACGTGGTATTACGATTTTAGCTAAAAATACAGCAGTAAACTATGAAGGAACTCGTATCAACATCCTTGATACGCCTGGACACGCTGACTTCGGTGGTGAGGTAGAACGTATTTTAAAAATGGTAGACGGCGTTTTACTAGTTGTCGATGCGTATGAAGGTTGTATGCCTCAAACACGTTTCGTACTGAAAAAAGCATTAGAACAACGCTTAACACCAATCGTTGTTGTTAACAAAGTAGACAAAGATTCAGCTCGCCCACTAGAAGTAGTAGATGAAGTGCTTGAATTATTCATCGAGCTAGGTGCAGATGAAGACCAATTAGACTTCCCTGTTGTCTATGCTTCAGGTGTAAATGGTACAGCTTCTTTGGACGCGGATCCATCTAAACAAGAAGAAAGTATGAAATGTCTATTTGAAAAAGTTATTGAGGCTATTCCAGCACCAATTGATAACTCAGAAGACCCATTACAATTCCAAGTAGCTCTACTTGACTATAATGACTTCGTTGGACGTATCGGAATTGGTCGCGTATTCCGCGGAACAATTACTGTAGGTCAACAAGTTGCACTGATGAAATTAGACGGTACAGTGAAAAACTTCCGTGTAACGAAAATCTTTGGTTTCTTCGGTTTAAAACGTGAAGAAGTAGAGACAGCAAAAGCTGGTGACTTAATCGCCGTTTCAGGTATGGAAGATATCAACGTAGGTGAGACAGTTTGTCCTGTTGAGCATCAAGAAGCGCTTACACCATTACGTATCGATGAGCCAACTTTACAAATGACTTTCTTAGTAAACAATTCTCCATTCGCAGGTCGTGAAGGGAAATGGGTTACTTCTCGTAAAGTAGAAGAGCGTTTACGTGCTCAATTACAAACGGACGTATCTTTACGTGTTGAAGATACTGATTCTCCGGATGCATGGACAGTTTCTGGCCGTGGTGAGCTTCACCTATCAATCCTTATCGAAAATATGCGTCGTGAAGGTTTCGAATTACAAGTATCTAAACCACAAGTAATCGTGCGTGAAATCGACGGCGTAAAATGTGAACCATTCGAGCGCGTTCAAATCGATGTGCCTGAAGAAAATGTTGGTTCAATTATTGAATCGATTGGTACACGTAAAGGTGAAATGCTTGATATGGTGAACAACGGCAGTGGCCAAGTTCGTTTAACGTTCTTAGTGCCAGCTCGTGGTTTAATCGGTTATACAACTGAATTCATGTCGATGACAAAAGGTTTCGGTATTATCAACCATACGTTTGATTGCTACCAACCATTATTACCAGGTAAAATTGGTGGACGTCACCAAGGTGTACTAGTTTCAATGGAAACTGGTAAATCAACAACTTATGGTATGATGCAAATTGAAGACCGTGGTACACTGTTCTTGGAGCCAGGTACAGATATTTACGAAGGTATGATTGTTGGAGAAAATACTCGTGACGCTGATATCACTGTAAACATCACAAAAATGAAACAAAAAACAAACATCCGTTCAGCAAATAAAGACCAAACGAATGTTATTAAAAAACCACGTATTTTATCTTTAGAAGAAGCACTTGAATACCTAGGTGATGATGAGTACTTAGAAATTACACCAGAATCTATTCGTCTTCGTAAAAAAATTCTAGATAAAAACGAACGTGAGAAAGCAGCGAAAAAAATACGTAACGCAGAATAATAATTTTCCGCTGACATGAAAGGAAGAGGAGTCTTGGATATAAAGTCCGCTTTATTGGGTGAACTAAATGTTATTCAAGTTGCTGCATCAACAAATGCAGAGGAAACAACAAAGGTTTATGAGAGAATGGCTGGTATAACAAGATTTTTATATGAAAATTTACCGAGCTATGACATTGCAGGCTACGTTGTATTTCTTCTTGTCTTTGTACTTTCTGCAATCGTCTATAAATTAGGCTTTGCAAAGAAGTTAAAGCTATCTCAAAATATTGTCATTTATGCGTTCTTATTTGTAGGATGTATTATGTTGACATTTTTCGCGTTATTCCTACCTATGATTGAAGGTCTCATCGTAGCGGCGTTAATTTTAATTGTATATAAAACACGTATGTGGCGTGAAAAAAGAGAAGAGCAACAAGCTGCCAATCAATGAGAGTAGCTTGGCTCCTATACCGTGAAACTTGTATTGAGTTTTTAAGGAATGAAACAGCCTTAGCATTAATTTGCTAAGGCTGTTTTATTTGGTATAGTAAAAAATTTTAACGTTTTAAGCCATCTACATATAAACGAATAGCTACAGAACCCATGTTCAATAGATTGTGTCTCTCAAATCTAAATTGATTGGCACCGAAATCTTCTAGTGTGAATAAGTTAATGTCGATAGGTAATTTCATTAATCAGGGAGGAAAAAAGAATGCGTTGGCTTAAAAAGGGCATTTTGTTTAGTGTGGTAGCTTTGTTGCTTCTTTCTTTGACAGCATGTAATTCAGGAGAGCTTCAAAAAGTTAAAGTAGGAGAAGTAACGCGCTCGATTTTCTATGCGCCTCAATACGTAGCGCTTGAAAAAGGCTTCTTTGAAGATGAGGGACTTTCCGTGGATTTACAAACCATTGCTGGTGGCGATAAAACGATGACAGCATTGCTATCGGATGGTATTGATATTGCTTTAGTTGGCTCAGAAACTTCTATATATGTAACGGCGCAAGGCTCAAATGACCCGATTCAAAACTTTGCGCAATTAACGCAAACGGATGGCACATTTTTAGTTGCACGTGAAAAGATGGAGAACTTTTCGTGGGAAGATTTAAAAGGGTCAACATTCTTAGGGCAACGTAAAGGTGGAATGCCACAAATGGCGGGCGAGTTTGTGTTGAAAAAACATGGTATTGATTCTTCAAATGATTTAACCCTCATTCAAAATATTGATTTTGCTAATATTGCTACAGCATTTGCTTCTGGTACTGGAGATTTTGTTCAATTATTTGAACCAACTGCTAGTGTATTTGAAAAAGAAGGGAAGGGTTATATTGTTGCTTCATTCGGCACTGAATCAGGCCATTTACCGTATACCTCTTTTATGGCGAAAAGCAGTTATTTAGAGGATGATGCAAAAACAGTCCAAAGCTTTACAAATGCGCTGAAGCGAGCGCAAGATTTTGTGCAGGAAAAAAGTTCGGCAGAAGTAGCGAAAATTATTCAACCCTATTTTGAAAATGTGGATGTAGCATTGATTGAAACAGTTGTTGAGCGCTATAAATCTCAGGGATCATATGCCACTGATCCAATTTTAGATGAAGAAGAATGGGATAACCTACAAACGATCATGGAGGAAGCAGGTGAACTTCCTCAACGTGTAGATTATGATGAGCTTGTTAATACGACGTTTGCTAAAAAGGCTGCAGAGTAATGGGATTTTTAGAGCTCAAACATATTCACCATAGCTATTTTTCAAGTACGCAGGCGAAAGAAGTTTTACGTGATATTAACATAACTATCCAGGAAGGTGAGTTTGTATCTTTTATAGGGCCAAGTGGCTGTGGTAAAACGACCCTATTGTCAATAATAGCCGGATTATTTCCATCCACGGAAGGTAAGGTATTTATTGATAAGGAGGAAATTTCACCACATAATCAGTCGCTCATTGGCTATATGCTGCAACAAGATTATTTATTTCCATGGAAAACCATCGAAGAGAATGTCACAATTGGTTTAAAAATAATCGAACGTAACAAAAAATCGCATAAGGTGACTGCGAGTGCACTTTTACAAGAAATTGGTTTGCCGCATGTAGGTAGCTATTATCCGAGAGAGTTATCGGGAGGGATGCGTCAACGTGTAGCCCTAGCAAGGACACTGGCAGTTAATCCAAAAATCTTATTGCTAGATGAACCATTTTCTGCACTTGATTATCAATCAAAATTAAAGCTTGAGGACTTAGTCGTTGAAACATTGAAGGCTTATCATAAAACAGCGATTCTCGTGACACATGATATTGGTGAGGCAATTGCAATGAGTGAACGAGTGTTTCTGTTCTCGGCAAACCCAGGTACTTTGCATAAAGTGTTTGAAATACCGACAGAATTACAAGCGTTATCACCGTTTGATGTAAGACAGCATCCGGCATATTCAGAAGTATTCCAAACGATTTGGAAGGAGCTGGAGAGTCTTGGATAACACACTATTTAAACAATATCTGCAATTGCTAAAAAAAGAAAAACGTTTTGTTCGGTTATATCAGCTTATCATCTTACTCGTATTTTTTGGCGGATGGGAGTTATTTTCAAGACTTGAATGGATTGATCGATTAATTTTTAGTTCACCGACTCGTGTGTGGCACACATTTATAGAAAAAGTGAGTGATGGTACGTTAACATTACACGTCGGTGTGACACTTATGGAGACGATTATTGGCTTTATCGCGGGTACTTTACTAGGCACTCTAATCGCAACGGTCCTTTGGTGGTCACCTATACTTTCAAAGGTACTAGATCCATATTTAGTAATTTTAAACGCGATGCCAAAAGTTGCTCTCGGACCGATACTGATTGTCGCACTCGGTCCAGGATACATTTCAATCATCGCTATGGGTGCACTGATTTCGATTATCATTACAACTATTGTTGTTTATACCGCATTTAAGGGAGTTGACCCGAATTATAGCAAAGTTTTACAAACATTCGGAGCGACTAGATGGCAAACATTTAAAGAGGTCATTTTACCCGCATCATTTCCAACAATTATCTCAACATTGAAGGTCAATGTTGGGTTATCATGGGTCGGAGTTATCGTAGGCGAGTTTTTAGTTGCATCGAAAGGACTTGGCTATTTAATCATTTATGGCTTCCAAGTGTTTAACTTTAACCTTGTATTAATGTCGTTGCTTATTATCGCTTTTTTTGCGACTATTATGTATCAAGTTGTCGAATTGATTGAGAAGGCAATTATAAAAAATAATGATTAATCAACAAAGGAGATGTCTCAAATGATTTTTGAGACATCTCCTTCTTATATTCCCAATGAACCTTAAAACTCTTTATCCATATGTGGAGACGTACGATGGAAACGGAAGTTGCCCGTTTCTATTCGTGTCACTGTATTTTGCTTAATACGATCATGGCAAGTGTCGCACATGTATGTGTGAATCGGTCGATTGCGTAATTTTTTTGCTAACGGTAAGTCATCATCTAACTGGTTAATTGTATCGCAAATGACACATTTTACGCGCATAGCATACCCTCCCTATTCTGCACGAATGGCTAACACATTTTTAATAGGATTGTCTACATTTGTTCCGTCTCCGAACAACACATGAACGGGCCCATCTTCATTTAATGGCTTACCGTCTTGGCTATATTTAAAAATGAGCGTATATGCTTCTTCAATCGTAAATGTATGTTCTTTGCCTTCTTGACATTCGATGACGATTTTTGTCGCATCTGGTTTAATTTCAGCATTTATCAAAAAATGACCTAATTCGATTCCAAAAGTGCCCGTTTCCATCCCTTTGCGGTCGAATTTTCGCTCAGATTTTAATGTTGGTGGGAAAGTAGCACCTTCCATAATTTCACGTGACCAGTGAGCACCAACCTCACGCATATATTTTGTATCTGCATCTTCCTCGTCTTTTTTTGTGTGGAAGTATGTGTTTAAGTCTAGTTTACGGTCATCGAAAATCCAAACAGTTGGATCTAATGTAAGTTGAAATGATACTGCACCCTTGATAGGAATAATTGTTTCCATAATAGAAATCCTCCTCAAATCTTGTATATCCATGAAATAGTATACCGCTAATGACAGGAGATAATAAAGAAATATAATTCGAATTCTCTTTTTACAACGAAGACACTTGCATTTTTAGCGACTAAAAGATAAACTTTATTAAGATAGAATCGAAGAAATATCAGATAATGGGGGCGTCCTCATGGATACGAAATCACAAACTTCTTTTCAAGAGAAGGCTTTGGAGCTTTTAGTTGCTGATGCAGATAAAATTGCTCGCCTCATTCGAGTACAAATGGATCATTTAACAATGCCACAATGCCCTTTATATGAAGAAGTATTAGATACACAAATGTTCGGCCTTTCACGTGAAATTGACTTTGCTGTGAAGCTTGGGCTCATTGAACGCGAAAAGGGCAAAGAAATTCTCGACTCACTCGAGAAAGAACTTTCTGTACTACATGACGCGTATACAGACAAATAAAAAGAAAAAACTCAAACGCTCCTTGCGATTTGAGTTTTTTTTCTAGAACGAGGTTTTCACAATGAAACAATACTTAAAACGGTATGCACAAAATTTTGATTATCCATTATTTTTTACGGTCCTATTGTTAAGTTTATTTGGGTTAGTGATGATTTATAGTTCAAGTATAATGGTGGCCATTCGAAAGGAATATGACCCGGATTACTATTATCAAAAGCAAGTAATCAATTTAACTGTAGCTTTTCTTGGGTTTTTAGTGACAGCATTTTTCCCGTATAAGCATTATGCCAATAAAAATATTATGTTGCTACTTACGGTCGTACTGGCTGTGCTATTTACTTGGGTCAAAGTAGCGGGTAATGGTGCAGAGGAAGTAGGCTCTCAGAGTTGGATTTCTGTGCCAGGTCTAGGGAATTTCCAGCCTTCAGAATATGCGAAACTATTTATAATTTTATATTTTGCCGCTGCTTTTTATCGAAAGGGACAAAGATATACGTTTGAAAAACTACAACCAACAGAAATTTTTTATCCAATATTTCTTTGGATACTTGTTGTAGCAGGGGTAGCCTTCGAAACCGATTTAGGGGCTGTAATCATTCTTTGTGGGATAGCGATTTCTGTTGTAGCGGCGAGTGGTATTCCTTTTAAAACGTTCTGGAAATTTTTTGGTGTCTTAGGGGCATTTGGCGCAGCCATTTTGGGGATGCTCTGGCTATTTAAAGGGGAGCTGTTAACAGGAAATCGTAAAGGACGTATTCAATCCTATATAAATCCTTTTGATTATGAAGATGGTGTTGGTCATCAGGTTGTGAATAGCTATTATGCTATTGGTGGTGGCGGTTTAGAAGGTAGAGGTCTCGGTCAATCGATTCAAAAACTAGGTTATTTACCTGAACCACAAACAGATTTTATTATGGCGATTATCATGGAGGAACTTGGTATTTGGGGAGTACTTATCGTTTTAGGTGGTTTAGGATTTATTGTTTATAAAGGATTTTCAATTGCTTTGCGTACGAAAGATCCGCTAGCACGCATGATTGCGGCTGGAATAGCAAGCTGGATTGCTTGGCAATCGTTTATAAATCTTGGGGGTGTAACAGGGATAATCCCGTTAACCGGTGTAACGCTACCTTTTATTAGTTATGGCGGGACATCTATAATTTTGCTATCTTTAGCTATGGGAATATTAGTGAATGTTTCCATGTTTGAAAAGGTAGCAAGAAAAAATTCACAATCATAAGGGGGATACCAATGGAATCAATCAACAAAATTCTTGTAGCAAACAGGGGAGAAATTGCAATTCGTATTTTCCGTGCGTGTACGGAGCTTAATATTAGTACTGTCGCTATTTATTCGCGTGAAGATAGCGGAGCATTCCATCGCTTTAAAGCAGACGAGGCATATTTAGTCGGTGCTGGTAAGAAACCAATTGATGCTTATTTAGATATCGAGGGCATTATGTCCATTGCCAAAGATGCAGGCGTTGATGCGATTCATCCGGGGTATGGTTTTTTAGCTGAAAATGTGGACTTTGCACGTCGTTGTGAAGAAGAAGGCATACTTTTTATTGGGCCAACCTCACAGCACCTTGATATGTTTGGCGATAAAGTGAAGGCACGCGAACAGGCTGTGCGTGCAGATATTCCTGTGATTCCTGGGACAGATGGTCCAGTGGCGTCTGTCGAAGAAGTATTGGCATTTGGTGAGCAATATGGGTATCCACTCATGATTAAAGCGTCCTTAGGTGGCGGTGGACGTGGTATGCGCGTTGTCCAGACGAAGGATGAGGCAGCGTCAGCCTATGAACGTGCCAAATCTGAAGCCAAGGCAGCCTTTGGTTCAGATGAAGTTTACGTAGAAAAATGCATTTTATATCCTAAACATATTGAAGTACAAATTATCGGAGACAAGGAAGGCAATATCGTCCATTTATATGAACGAGATTGTTCGATCCAGCGTCGCCATCAAAAAGTAGTTGAAATCGCGCCATCGCATTCGATTTCAGAACATCTAAGAAATCGAATTTGCGATGCAGCTGTGAAACTGATGAAAAATGTCTCGTACATAAATGCAGGGACAGTGGAATTTTTAGTCGCGGGAGAAGATTTTTATTTTATCGAGGTCAATCCTCGTATTCAAGTCGAGCATACGATTACGGAAATGATTACAGGTATCGATATTGTCCATGCACAAATCAAGGTAGCAGCGGGTTATGGCTTGCATAGTGAGGAAATTCATATGCCCGAGCAAGCAGCTATTCCGTTGTTTGGCTATGCGATTCAAGCGCGTGTCACGACAGAAGATCCTGCAAATGACTTTATGCCCGATACAGGCAAGCTGATGGTGTATCGTTCAAGCGGCGGCTTTGGCGTACGCTTAGATGCCGGCAATGGCTTCCAAGGAGCCGTTGTCACACCGTATTACGATTCATTACTCGTGAAAATTTCAACATCGGGCATGACGTTTAAAGAAGCTGCAGCGAAGATGGACCGCAATTTAAAAGAATTCCGTATTCGTGGTGTGAAAACGAATATTCCGTTTTTAAATAATGTCGTGACACATGAAAAATTTATCTCAGGGGCGTTTGATACAAGTTTTATTGATACAACGCCTGAATTATTTAACTTCCCTGTGCGTCAAGACCGCGGAACGAAATTACTAAGCTATATCGGAAATGTCACATTAAATGGCTTCCCGGGGGTAGAGAAAAAGGCTAAACCAATTTTCACACAGCCTATTAAACCATTAGTAGACTTGCATGGACAACCTTTATCGGGCACCAAACAGATTTTGGCGTCGCAAGGGGCAGAGGGGCTCGTAAAATGGATTCTCGAGCAGGACGATGTGCTGTTAACCGATACAACGTTCCGCGATGCGCATCAATCCTTACTGGCGACACGTGTGCGTTCACAGGATATGTTCCAAATTGCGGATGAAACTGCGCGCATGATGCACAACTTCTTCTCACTTGAAATGTGGGGCGGAGCAACGTTTGACGTAGCCTACCGTTTCTTAAAAGAAGACCCGTGGGAGCGTTTAGCCAAACTACGTGCCCAAGTACCGAATGTGTTATTCCAAATGTTACTGCGCGGGGCCAATGCCGTTGGCTACACAAACTACCCAGACAATCTGATCCGAGCGTTTATTGCGGAATCGGCTGCATCAGGCATTGATGTGTTCCGTATTTTCGATAGCTTGAACTGGATAAAAGGTATGGAAGTGGCGATTGATGCAGCGCGTACTTCCGGCAAAGTGGCCGAAGCCGCTATCTGCTATACAGGCGATATTTTAGACGATGCGCGTGCGAAATACTCGGTGCAATACTACAAAGATATGGCGAAGGAGCTCGAGGCGGTCGGTGCACATATTTTAGCGATAAAAGATATGGCCGGTTTATTAAAGCCAGAAGCTGCCTATCGTTTAATATCGGAGCTAAAAGAGGCAACGAACTTGCCCATTCATCTGCATACACATGATACAAGTGGTAACGGTATTTATGTATACGCAAAAGCGATTGAAGCAGGAGTGGATATTATAGATACAGCCCTCGGCTCAATGGCCGGTTTGACGTCACAGCCAAGTGCAAACTCCTTGTACTACGCGATGAAGGGTGGCAAGCGAGCGGTTCGTGCCGATATCGAATCACTAGAAAAGCTGTCGTACTACTGGGAAGATGTGCGTAAATACTATAAAGATTTCGAAAGTGGCATGATGAGTCCGCACTCTGAAATTTATGTGCATGAGATGCCAGGCGGTCAGTACAGTAACTTACAGCAACAGGCGAAAGCAGTTGGACTCGGCGACCGCTGGGATGAAGTGAAACGCATGTATGCACGTGTCAACCTGTTATTTGGCGATATCGTGAAAGTCACACCGTCCTCCAAAGTGGTCGGCGATATGGCGTTATTCATGGTACAAAATGATTTGGACGAAAACAATGTCCTGACAAAGGGACAACAGATTGACTTCCCAGATTCCGTGATCGAGTTCTTCCAAGGCTACTTAGGGCAGCCCTATGGCGGTTTCCCACAAGCGCTACAACAGGTTGTCTTAAAGGAACGAGAAGCGATTACAGTGCGTCCAGGCGAGCTATTAGCGCCTGTAGATTTTGCACAATTAAGCGCCGTACTGGAAAATAAATTAAAGCGACCTGTCACACAGCAAGATATTCTCGCGTATGCTCTCTATCCGAAAGTATTTGAGGAGTACGCGAAAACCGTAGAGTCTTTCGGAAATGTTTCGGTATTAGACACACCGACGTTCTTATACGGCTTAAAACTAGGTGAAGAAATCGAAGTAGAAATTGAAAAAGGCAAGACGCTCATTGTGAAGCTCGTATCGATTGGTGAACCTCAGCATGATGGTACACGTGTGATGTATTTTGAGTTAAACGGCCAATCACGTGAACTCGTGATTCAAGATATGACTGTCGAAGTAGACGGCAGTATTGCGTTAAAAGCAGATCCAAGCAACCCGAACCAAATTGGTGCGACGATGCCAGGGACTGTGCTGAAGGTGGTCATATCAAAAGGCAGCCCAGTCAAACGTGGGGACCACCTACTCATTACCGAAGCCATGAAAATGGAGACGACGGTACAAGCACCAAAGGATGGTGTGGTCAAAGAGGTCTACGCGACTGCGGGTGACGCTATTTCAACAGGTGATCTCTTAATTGAAATTGAATAATGAATAATGAAGAAGGTTATTAGACGACTATTTTAGTGTCCTAATAACCTTTTTTCTATTTTTAATTGATATTTTATATGTGAAGTCAATCTTAGCACAAATTGCAAAGCGCGCTTCTATTAGTACTGCACTTATCTTCTATCACTTTGCAGATCGGCAAGATTTGATTGATCAAACTTTGCAAGCACTACTAGAACAATCTGCAACCTTTATTTTAACGAAAACATTCGAATCTAATGAGCCAAATGCACAACTTGCAAGATTTATCGAAGCGAGCATTGCGTATCAAGCAACACATCCTAAGCATAATGTGGCCTTGCTAGAAATTATATTTAATGCGCGTACAGAAGAGGGCATGCCGTATTATAAGCTTCCAGATGATGGAGATGATTCGCTACTAGTAGCGTTGTGCGGCGTGTTGGAAATTGGTAAAGCACAAGGGGATTTTAAGGTTAGTCCCGTTAATGTGATGGCGAAAGTAATTCAAAGGTCGATAGGTGAGTATATGTCAACTGGGAAATCACTCGCAATTGATGCACAGCAGTATAGTGAAGAAGTAATTGAAATTATAAGAACAGCAATGAAAGTAGAGGGGACGAAGCATGCTTAAAAGTATATTTAACTAAATGCTTATTATTGGTTTATTATTATTAGCGGGGCGTATTATTACAGCAATTTGTCGGTTTTTCGACATACCATTTACTACATTTTTTATAGATCTTGCTCTTGTATCATTTGGGATTTTAATTGTAGGTGCGATTGGTTCAGAAGTAATGAAAAGGCAAATCAAAGCTTAATTATGAAAAAAGATTCGACACGTTATTGTGTCGAATCTTTTCTATAATCATTTACTTTTCTCATTAAAATTACTACGTGCTACTAGCATAATCATATAGCACAGCAGACCGAATAATAGTGAAATAAACAATGAATGCAATAAAGCGACTGTAAGATTCAATCTAGTAAGGACTACTAACATACCAGCTAAAACTTGTAGAATAACAATAATGAAGGCAATTATCCAACCATAGTAAATAACGCGTTGATTTTTGTATTCTTTTATAGCGTGCCATGTTATGTATGTAACCCAAATGAAAATAATGAGTACTGCAAGGCGGTGTCCCATTTGCACCCATTCGTACATATTGTTTGGAAGTGCAAATGGTGTTTCGTTGTAACAAAATGGCCAATCAGGACATATCAGACTCGAATCTGTATGGCGTACCAGTGCCCCCGTATAAACAACTAAATAAGAATAAATTGTGACAGCAATCGTATGCCAACGTAACTTTTTGCCAATAAATACGTTATCAGCATCAAATTTTCGATCTACTTCAAATACAATCATAGAAAGAAGGAGAACCGCTGCAAAGGAAATAAGTGAAATCCCAAAATGCAGAGCAAGGATGAAATCACCTTGTCCCCAAAGTACTTGAGCTGCACCGATGAAGGCCTGTGCGATTAAGAAGAACATGGCTAAGAAACCTAAAAATTTTACTTCTCGAACATGACCGAGTTTACGCCACGTCCAAATTGTTAAGGCAAGAATTGAAAGTGATACGACTCCTGTAACAAGACGATGCGAGAATTCAATTAATACTTCTGGTGTTATTTCTTTTGGAATTAGAGAACCATTGCAATCGGGCCAGTTTCGGCCACAGCCTAAGCCACTATCTGTTTTTGTAACGAGTGCCCCTCCAAGTAAAATAAGGAGCATTCCCACAGTAGCAGCAACAGCAAACCACTTCATATACCTGTTGTGTTGCATAAAATGAGTCACCTACTTTATCTGTCAACATTACATGAACGTAATGTTTCTGCTACTAGATAATATCTAAAATACGTTTAAAAAACAACTTGTAATGAGGAGGGAGTAGTAGATGTCGATTCCATTTCACAAATTGTTCATAATTTCGTGCTTTAACCTTCACAATTCATTTTAGAAAATGTTTTACTATAGATATGTTGTTTTTAATTATATTTCTAGACTAAGCTAATTTTTACAACTTCATCTAAATTTCACTAAACGTCTAGAAATCAATCGCAAATTTCGCTATAGTTAGTGTTAGCGGAATATGCTTACAAAAATGAAAGGAGAGGTAACATGTCAAACGGTCGTACACTGACGGCTACTAGAAATACTGAACCACAAACAACATCTGTTGTAAAAGATTTCTTAGCACTGATTAAAATTGGAATCGTTAACTCGAATCTTGTCACAACGTTTACAGGGATGTGGTTGGCATTTCAGTTTACCGGTAGACATTTCTTGCAAGAGCTTGATGTCATATTTTGCACCATGCTGGGTGCGGCATTAATTATCGGTGGTTCGGGTGCTATGAATAATTTCATTGATCAAGATATTGACCCGATTATGAAAAGAACGAAAGCAAGACCGACAGTAACAGGTAGATTCAAGCCGAATTTTGTATTGACCATTGCCCTCTCATTTTTAATTGTAGGTGAAATTTTGTTATTTGCGGCATCATTTGCGGCCGGCATGTGGGGACTAGTAGGGATATTTGCTTATGTCGTTCTGTACTCAATGTGGTCAAAAAGGAAGCATGTTAGTAACACGGTTGTAGGAAGTATTTCTGGCGCGATTCCGCCAATAATCGGTTTCGCAGCAGTTGAACCTGCACTTGGTTCAGGAGCACTTGCTTTATTTCTCATCATGTTTGCATGGCAACCACCGCATTTTTATGCACTTGCTATGAAACGTACCGAAGAATATCGTGCGGCTAATATTCCCATGCTACCTGTTGTAAAAGGATTTAAACGAACAAAGTACTCAATGGTTTTCTGGATTCTTTTATTATTTCCGTTACCGTTCCTTTTAACAGAGCTAGGAAATGGATTCTTAATACTTGCGACTGCATTGAACTTGGGTTGGGTAATACTAGCTCTTAAGGGCTTTACCACAAAAGATGATATAAAGTGGGCAAATAAAATGTTTATTTATTCGTTGAATCATATGACCATTCTATTTGTATCCATCATTATATTTGCGGTATTTAGCTAATTTCAGGAATTCTTTCTTTTCCCTAAAGAATTCATATAGACAGAACCAATGTCCTAGGTACACATGAAAATACAACAAAGAAAGAGGGGTTTAATTAAGCTATGATGAAAGGGCTTAAAAAATGGCGTCTTTTTTCACTTCTAGCAGTGATGATGGTCTTCCTTTCTGGATGTGGTGAAGAATACATTTCTGCACTGAAACCATCTGGTGAAGTAGGTAAAGAGCAATTGAATTTATTACTGTTAACTACAGGAATTATGACGCTAGTAATAGTAATAGTATCAGTTATCTATTTACTTGCATTCGTTAAGTTCCGTCGTGCTAAAGTCGGAGAAAACGTAATTCCTAAGCAAGTAGAAGGAAGTCACACTCTTGAAGTGATTTGGACAGTTATTCCAATAATCTTATTATTAATTATTGCTGTACCAGTTGTTACGGCTACTTATAAATTTGCAGATGTTGCTGCAATGGATGAGGTAGACGAAAACGGTAATAAAACTGCTCTTACAGTAAATGTAACTGCAAAATTATATTGGTGGGAGTTCGAATACCCTAACCAAGGTATCGTAACTGCACAAGAATTAGTTGTACCAACAGGCCAAAAAGTTTACTTTAACTTAAAAGCTGCCGATGTTAAGCACTCATTCTGGATTCCTGCTGTAGGCGGTAAGATGGATACAAACGTAGAAAACTTAAACAAATTCTACCTCGTATTCGATAAAGAATCGAAAGACCTTAAAGACGGCGTATTTTATGGTAAATGTGCTGAGTTATGTGGTCCTTCCCATGCATTAATGGACTTTAAAGTAAAATCATTAAGCCCAGAAGCGTTTGATGCTTGGGTGGCTTCAATGAAAGCTACAGAAGGACAAACTGCTGACAAAGCATCTACAGATCTTGGTGAAGCAACATTTGCTAACAGCTGTTTAGCTTGTCATGCTGTATCGGGAGTAGGCGGAACAGGTGGAGTAGGTCCTAACTTAACGACATTTGGTGACCGTAACCGTGTTGCTGGTTTCTTAGAGCACACTGAAGAAAACTTACAAGCATGGATTAAGGATCCTGGACAATACAAACCAGGTAACTTAATGATGAATCCTGATGGTACTGCACCAATCTATGGCGACTTATCTGACGAAGAAATTCAAGCTCTTGCAACTTATATCATGGGCTTATCAGTAGAGAAATAATTTTAAGTTTTATGTAACAAACTTTGAGGGAGGTAAGAGTTGTGAGCTCATACACACAGAAAAAGGGCTTTGGAGCAGCTGTCTGGGACTACATTACAACTGTTGACCATAAAAAGTTAGCAGTAATGTATTTACTAGCCGGTACATTGTTCTTCGCTATCGCTGGTTTTGAAGCGTTATTAATGCGTATTCAGTTAATGAAACCGAATAACGATTTCGTTTCAGCTGGTTTTTTCAATGAATTATTAACAATGCACGGAACGACAATGTTATTCCTAGCTGCGACTCCGTTATTATTCGCATTTATGAACATGCTTGTACCATTACAAATTGGTGCGCGTGACGTTGCATTCCCATTCCTTAACTCTTTAGGGTTCTGGTTATTCTTCCTAGGTGCAGTATTCCTTCACCTGTCATTCTTCATGGGTGGCGCTCCTGATGCGGGCTGGACATCTTATGCATCATTATCTTTATATTCTCCAGGACATGGTATTGACTTCTATGTACTTGGTTTACAAATTTCAGGGGCAGGTACATTAATTTCTGGTCTTAACTTCATCGTTACGATTATTACAATGCGTGCTCCTGGTATGACGTTCATGCGTATGCCATTATTCACATGGACAGCACTTGTATCAAGTGCATTAATCTTATTCGCATTCCCTCCACTTACAATTGGTTTATTAATGATGTTATTTGACCGTATGTTCGGTGGTAACTTCTTTGACCATACAATGGGTGGTAACACAATTATTTGGGAACACTTATTCTGGATCTTCGGACACCCAGAGGTTTATATCTTAGTATTACCAGCATTCGGTTTATTCTCTGAGATTATTCCAGCGTTCTCTCGTAAACGCTTATTTGGATACTCTTCAATGGTATTCGCAACAATCTTAATTGGTTTCTTAGGTTTCATGGTTTGGGCCCATCACATGTTCACAGTTGGTCTTGGGCCAACAGCTAACGCAATCTTCGCTGTTGCAACAATGGCTATTGCCGTTCCAACAGGTATGAAAGTATTCAACTGGATCTTAACAATTTGGGGCGGATCTATTAAAGTTACGACACCAATGCTTTATGCACTTGGTTTCATCCCGTCATTCGTTGCGGGTGGTGTTACGGGGGTAATGCAAGCAGCTGCTCCTCTTGACTACCAATTACACGATTCTTACTTTATCGTTGCTCACTTCCACTACGTAATCGTAGGTGGTATCGTATTAGCTTTATTTGGTTCAGCACACTTCTACTGGCCAATTTTCTTCAACCGTATGTTAAACGAAACGCTTGGTAAAATTACTTTCTGGGTATTCTTTATCGGTTTCCATTTAACGTTCTTCCTTCAACATTTCTTAGGTTTAATGGGTATGCCACGTCGCGTATTCACTTACATGGAAGGTCAAGGTTGGGATCAATTTAACTATATTTCTACAATCGGTGCATTTTTGATGGGTGTAGGGGTTATCTTAATGGTAATCAACTGCTTAATGTCTATCAAAGGTAAACCAGCAGGTCGCGATCCATGGGGCGATGGACGTACATTAGAGTGGGCTATTCCACAGCCAATTCCATTCTATAACTTCCGTCAAACTCCACTTGTGCGTGGATTAGACCCTTATTGGATTGAAAAACAAGAAGGTAACAAAGAGGGTATGACATATGCTGAGCCACTTGGCGATATTCATATGCCAAACAACTCTGCAATTCCATTCGTTATTTCTTTAGGTATGTTTATCGCAGCATTCGGTGCACTTTATAATCCGGATACAGATAAGCCATGGTCAATCTATGTATTAATCATTGGTCTTGCAATTACATTTGGTGCAATGATTGTTCGTTCTGTTAAAGATGATCACGGCTTCCACTTACACAAGGAAGAAATTATCGAAATTGAAGAACAACTTTATGGCAAAGGAGGAAATAAATAATGGATTTCAATACTAAATTTACTCCTCATACTTGGCCAGATCATCCTGAACAAGCAACGCTAGAAGGTAAAAATAAAGTCGTTGGTTTCTGGATTTTCCTTGCATGTGAAGTTGTACTTTTCGCAAGTTTATTTGCTACTTACTTAGCACTTAAGAACAAAGGGCCAGCTGGCATGGAGTTCACAACACAAGATTTATTTGAATTACCGTTAGCTTTTGCAATGACGATGTTACTTTTAACATCTTCACTTACATCAGTTTATGCAATTTACCATATGCGTAACTTTAACTACAAAGGTATGCAAACTTGGTTAGCTATCACTTTACTTCTAGGCCTTGGCTTCTTGGCCCTTGAAATTTATGAGTTTTATCACTATGTGCATCTTGGTTTTACTTTTAACCAATCTGCATTCGCCACTTCGTTCTATTCGCTAGTAGGTACACACGGTTTCCACGTAACGTTAGGATTAGTTTGGATTACAACATTACTTATTCGTAATGCTAAACGTGGTCTTAACCTGTACAATGCGCCTAAATTCTTCGTTGCTGCCCTATACTGGCACTTTATCGACGTAGTTTGGGTATTTATCTTTACAGTAGTATACTTGATGGGAGTGATCGGATAATATGTCATCACACGATACACCTGTAGTTGCTAAGTCTCAAGCGCAATACGAGTATGATCGTCATCATAATGCCGTTCATATGCGTAAACAAGTAATCAACTTTGCAATCATGATTTTCTTAACATTCATCGCATTCGCAGTAGTTGCAGCTGATTTTTCTAAATACTTAATATTCCCGTTCGTTTTATTGCTTGCTGGTGTTCAAGTTGTTCTTCAACTTTACGCTTTCATGCACTTAGAAGACAAAAAAACTCACTTCGGTGGAGTAATTGGTTTCTTCATGTGGATGGGTATATTAATCGCATTTACATTCTTCTTAGCATTCTTAACAATCATTTGGTGGTAACCAGAAATGCACGTTCTCTACTTTTAGTAGAGACGTGCTTTTTTCGTTGGATACTAGAGAAGACTAGGTGATAGTAAATTGTTCACCTTTCGTTCATTGCAGTTCAGCTGTAAGCATTTTATAATAGGGGTACTGAAGTTTAAAGGAGTGCGTACTGTATGCCACTTAGTATATTTGGTTTTCAAGCTTTATGGAGCCCGTATTTAATAGGGGTTCTCGTTTTCATAACAATTATCTATTTTTTAGTAACTACGAAATGGCGTAAAGATTTTAAAGTAAGTGAGCCATTGAAAAGAGGAGAGGCAATATACTTCGTTTTGGCAATGGTAACGATTTATATTATTAAAGGATCTCCTATAGATTTAATGGCACATATTATGTTTACAATGCATATGGTGCAAATGGCTATATTACTTTTACTTGTGCCGATTTTCATTATTAAAGGGATTCCATGGTGGGTATGGAAGGTTGCTATTGAGGCACCAGTTGTAAAACCTTTATTTAGAGTTTTAACATTACCGGTTGTTGCGATATTTGTATTTATCGGTCTATTTTCTTTTTATCACTTGCCTTCAGTCTTAGACTACATTAAATTAAATGAGACATTACATAGTACATATACTTTTGTATTATTTGTTTCTTCTGTTTTAATGTACTGGCCATTAATTCAAAAGATGCCAGAAAGTTCTCAAATAAAGCCTTTGTATAAGTTAGCCTATATTATTGCAAACGCGGTATTAATTACTCCTGCATGTGCTTTAATTATTTTTGCTCCAAACGCGATGTATGAAACGTATACAAATGGTGACGCTTGGTTAAAAGCAATGGAGCTTTGTGTACCAGCTTCTACATTGTCTGGCTTATCTTTGTCGGGACCAGAGATATTTACAGATATGAAGCCTGTTGCGGATCAACAACTTGGCGGCGTTCTTATGAAAATATTGCAAGAGCTTATCTTTGGTGTTTTAATTGCCTCTATTTTCACAAAATGGTATCGCTCAGAACAAAAAGATCCTGATAAAATTACGGCAGATGCTCTAAAGGCACACCAACAGAAATGGGAAAGCGAACATCAACATCAGCTGTAAAAAGATAAATTTACATTGTATAAGGAGTTTTGTGCATGGAATTACAAATTTTGCCTACTATTAGTACGTCATTTATCGTCATTAGTGCGGTACTAGTAGCAATCGGTTGGGGCTTAATCATGAAGGGGAAAGTAGAAGCGCATAAAAAAGTAATGTTAGCTGCTGGTGCTGCTGCGCTTATATTCTTTATCATTTATGCTTCACGTACAATCTTTATTGGGAATACTGCGTTTGGTGGCGGTGAGGATTTAAAACCGTATTACACATTCTTTTTAATATTCCACATTACTCTAGCGACAGTGGGAGCTGTATTCGGTATTGTAAGTATTATTTCGGGTTTGAAAACAAAGATTAAACTTCACCGTCGAATTGGCCCTATTACGAGTATTATTTGGTTCTTCGTAGCCATTACAGGTGTTATGGTGTACATGTTATTGTATATCCTGTTTGAACCAGGTGAAACAACGTCAGTTATAAAAGCAATTTTAGGATTTTAATAAATCTCCCTCCTTACTTTTGAGAAGGAGGGGGATTTTTTATGTCCGATTGATTAAATAGTGAAAGTACAACGACAACGAGTAAAGGTCCTATTAAAATACCGAGAAACCCAAATATCTTAAAACCGATAAACATCGCTATAAATGTTGAAAGGGAAGATAGCCCAATTTTATCTCCGATAATTTTTGGTTCGATCATTCGGCGTACTAAAAAAAGTACAATCGTTAGTACAAGCAAGGAAATAGCAAAAACATATTCTCCTGTAAATGCTTTGTAAATTGCCCCAGGTATAAGTAATATAAACGAATCTAAAAAAGGAATTATATCTAAGATAACGAGTAACAGTGCTAAAATAATAGGAAATGGCGTTTTTAATAAAAAAAAGGCGGCTAAAGCGATTGTGAAAATACAAATACCGACAAAGAATTGAGCCTTCATAAATCCAAATAAAGCAATCTTGACTCGCTGGCCGATAAATATTATTTTTTGTTGATGATGAAAGGGAATTGGCGCCAAAATTTTTTGATTAATAGAAGGTAATTCTAACAGTAGCATGTAGAGAACAATCCAATAAACGAATATATCAAACAAACGTGAAGATAGATGTGTAATTAACGATGACCAAACATTTACATTTGTTAAAGAAAAAGCAAATTTTTCAATGGATGAAAGTGCACGTGCAATGATGAGCTGAATTTGTGCAACGAGTTCTAAAGGCAGATGATAAGTGTAATTGGCTAGTTTTGATTGAATTTGAATCCAAAGCGCTGATAATTGATTGAGGTAGTCTGGAATATGGAGTAAAAAAGATGAAAATTGTTTCCAGCTGATAAATGCTGCAAGAATACATAGGATAAGAGTTAGGAAAAAAAAGAATAAAAAGAAAATAGAAACGACAATTTTTCGCTTTTTTCGAAAACGCTTGCTGATGCGGAAGATGACAGGTTCTAGTAGTAGTGCCGTAACGTAGGCAAATAAGACTGGTAAAGATAAGGACATGAACCACAGTATGATGATTCCAATAGCGATGACGACTATTGGATGTCGAAAAAAAGGCCTTTTGAAAAATTCTATCATTAAATTCACCTACATCATTTGAAAGATATAGTTAGTATGAGGAGAAAAAATTATTTTACTCAAAATAAAAAAGACTGGACCACCAGTCTTTTCAAAGCTTCTAGGTATTTCATGCACGTAGCCAACCTAATGTTGGAATACCATCTACTAAACTTTTATTAAAAACATAGTTTGATGATAATTATTTTTTGCCGACATACGAATTAAATGTTTTGTCTATCCTATTATAAGTTAGACGCGAACTTCATAAGCTTCTAAATCTAATTTTACTTTTTTTAAGATCTCTTCACATTTTTTAACAAGGTGCGCTGGGTAAACTTCATCTTCCCCATACTCAACCCCATGTGGATAGTAGTATTTACCGATTGCTGGTTTCATTAAAGTTAAAACTGCATCGTGGGCACCAACATCACCAGATTTAGCATATGCGAATACGCGTAGGTAGTAACGACCTTCACGAGTATCGAAACGACGATCGAAAGTCATACGTTCGTAATCCCAGCCACCGTCACATTCAAGACCGTTCTTATTCATAACGCTTTCGATTAGTTCTTGGTCAGCTGTTAAATTTTCAAGGTTAGTATTTTCAAAATACATCTAATAATCCTCCTTTAGCTTTTCGTACATAGTATACGCTCATTTTTATAATAGAGCATATTCGACATTGTTGCAATGACAACATTGTGTCAACACGATTACAATTGATATAATAAAATACATTAATGGTGATGAAAAGGGGTCGTGTATGAAAGCTTTATTTCGCATTTTAATTGTATGTCTAGCAATTGCTTTTATCGGCTTTATGTTCTTTAATACTGCACGAGAAAATGAACCACTCGAAGGCCCAAATACTAATTCTAATGTTATCCCGAAGACAGAGCTGAAGCAGCCTGAAGAGGGGGCAATGACTCGTCCACAAAGTGGTATGTCGACACTTGTCGGACAGGGAGCACAAATAGTGCTGGAACAATATGGTGAACCAGCAAGGAAAGAGCCATCTTCATTTGGCTATGAATGGTGGGTTTATAAGACAAGTGTTTCTTCATTTTTTATGGTTGGTGTGCAAAATAATATTGTGACACAAGTATACATAGCTGGTGATGGTTTGGATGCAGCACCATTTAAAATTGGTCAGAAGCGTGATGAAATTTATCGAATGACAATAATTGATTATGAAGTGGCTGCTAATGTAGGGGAAAATATTTTCGTTTTCTCGATGAGTGAGGAAGATATGCAGACACGATTACTTGTAAAGTTTGATGGACTCTATGCACAGCTTTATATAGATGGAGAAACCAGTGAATTACAAGGTATACGCTTTACAGATAGCGAGACGCTTGTACTACATCAACCGTACGAAATGATTTATCAAGGCGAGTTAGTTATACCTACACCACCGTCCTCGTTTTTACAGCAAGATATTAACTTGGCTAGTGGAGTACAGCTTGATGATTTAATTAATGTAACAAGAGTTCATCATGATCTAGCACCATTAGCAATGGATGATGCATTAGATGAAGTAGCAAGGCTGCATAGTGAAGATATGAAAGTGCAAAATTTTATCTCACATGAATCCCCAACAAATGGTGATTTGAAAAAGCGATTGGAGGCATATGAAATTGCCTATAATGAAGCAAATGAAAATCTAGCAACTGCTTATTTCGATGCTATTGAGGCGATGCATGGTTGGCTCAATTCCCCAGAACACCGTAAAGTAATTTTAAACGATAAATATTCGCTGGTTGGGTCAGGTGTTTTTTTAAATTACTATACACAAATTTTTATTGAACCGACTGAGCAGAATGTAAACGGTGAAATAAAAGATATCGAAGAACCACAAGATATTTCAGACGCAGATTCAAATCAAAATATTCAATAATGGAAAAGAGGTTGTCTTGCATATAAGACAACCTCTTATTTTAATGTCATATTTCCTATCTGGAAATTTTTTGCATCCCGGACTACCGTGTTTCATTCAATTAGTGCGTAGCAAGCGACTCTTAAGCCGTCTATATTTTTCGTCACAACGTTACAAACACCGTCATATGATAGAGAACTGAAAGGAGGAATGAGACAATGCAATTAGCTGAGTTATTAAAAGACTGGCCGTGCAGTGTGACAGGTGGATCGATTCGAACAATTATTACTGGTGTAGAGGATTACGCACAGGCGGTGAAACCTGGGGATATTTTTGTTGTGCGCAAAGGCAAGAAAACATCAGGGAGCCGATTTGTAAAAGAAGCAATAACCAGAGGTGCTGCTGCCATTGTATCTGAGGAAAGTATTTCACTACCCGTCACTGATCAAAATATTCCTTTCGTTTGGGTACCGAATACTGCGTTGTTTTTATCATATACAAGTGCAAAACTCGCAGCTTTTCCAGCAGAGGCTTTAAAAGTTATTGCCATTACAGGAACAAATGGTAAAACAACTGTGAGCCATTTTGTTAGTCAATTACTAAGAGCTTTACATAATAATGTAGCAGTTATTGGAACAGTTGGTTATTTCATTAATGGGCAAAGGCAACAAACATCATATGAGCAGCTAACAACATTACAGGCAAAAGAACTTCAGCCAATACTAAAACAATGTGTACGTCAGGGGGTGACACATGTTGTTTTAGAAGCTTCTTCGATGGGTTTACAACAACATAGACTTGATCATTGTGATATTGATTGTGGCATATTTTTAAACTTATCAGAGGATCACCTAGAAGATCATGGGGGATTAGAGGCATATAAACGTGCGAAAAAAAGATTGGCAGATTTGTCGAAAAAACTTGTATTAAATGGAGACGACAATTTTTGCCGTTCAGTAGGAATTTACGATAAGAAAAAATCGTGTTCATTTGGCTTTGACAATCACAATGATTTACATATTCAAATTGTGAGTGAATCAAGGGGGAAAACAGTACTTTGTTTGCAAACAACTAAGAGCGAGCATATTGTAGCTATTCCTTTTGTTGGTAAGTATCATGTGCAAAATTCAGTAGCCGCATTAATGGCTGTATGGCGTTTAGGCTATTCTATTGAAGAGATAACGGAGCATATGTGGGCATTAAAATTACCTGAAGGGAGACTTGAAAAAATTGAGAATTCACTTGGTATAGATGTCTATGTAGATTATGCCCATACGGCAGAGGCACTACAGGCTGTTTTACAAACTTTTGATAGCCAGAAGACTCTATTTCTTGTTTTTAGCTGTGGTGGCAATCGAGACAAGGCAAAACGCTTTGCGATGGGGGCTGTGGCCAGTAAGTATGCGGATGTAATTTTTTTAACGACCGATAATCCACGCGATGAGGATCCCATTTTAATTAATGAAAGTATTATTGCAGGTTTTTCTGAACAGCAATATTATGAAATTTTCTTGGATCGAAAGGTTGCGATTCATCAAGCATTGGCTAAGGCAAAAAAAGGAGATATTATCCTTGTTGCCGGAAAAGGGCATGAACAGACTCAACAAATAAAAAATCTTAAGTTCCCTTTTTCCGATCAACAATGTATTCAAGATTATTTTTCAAGTCTTATGACTGGCGACGTTGAATGACGAAGAAAGAAGCTGTGGCAATAGCAAGTTTGCGACCTGTTTCATCCTCGATATCACATGCCATCACGAGCGTTTGTCGGCCTTTATGTACGAAACGTCCGCGTGCAATGAGTTCCTTATTTGTAGTTGTTGCAATATAAGAAATGTTGATATTAGTTGTCACAACATTAAAGCCCTCTGGTACAGAACGTGAAGCTAGTCCTCCCATTGCTGCATCAGCAACGGTTGCAATGATTCCTCCATGTGGCACTTTAATGGTATTATGAATAACCGGTGTAATTGGTATACGTACCTCACTGACCTCAGGCTCAAATTTGCCCACCATATGTAAGGCAGCGTTGATGTAACGGCGATGAATGCCTTGTTGCTTGTGGCGAATGCCATTTAGCAAATGTAGTAGAACTTCCTCATCTTCCATTGTACTATTGTGTAAAATATCTGCTAGTAAATCTTCTATTTGTTCTTTAGATGATGGTACCAAGTAAAAAAACTCCTTTATTATAGAAATACCTATAATGTAAAATTAACATAAAATCTGTTATGATGGGTAAGAGATTGGAGGAATTAAAAATGATGATGACCTCTGAATGGGCAATCATTTTGGATGAGGCCGATGCGCTTTGTCAGATGATTCTGTCCTCTGAACCTGCCAATACGCTACAAGTGGCGTATAAAGCCGTATATAGCGATGCTCATTTAGTGGAAGCTATTCACGCATTTAGCCGTATGAAGGAGCAATACGAAGATGTACAACGATTCGGAAAATATCATCCGGACTATCATACAATAATGAAATCGATTCGTCAGCAAAAGCGCGAACTCGATTTAAATGAAAAAGTTTCAGCATTAAAGCTTGCTGAAAACGATTTTCAAGATTTACTTGATGAAATTAGCTTGCTTATCGGGAAAACAGTATCAGAAGCAGTAAAGGTTCCGGTAAGTAACCCCTTCTTCGCATCCGGTTCGTCATGTGGAAGTGGTTGTGGCTCAGGGGGCTCTTGCTCCTGCTCAGCCTAAAAATAGAAGAAGTGTCCAAAACGACACTTCTTCTATTTTTTTATTGATTCGACAAGAACACTCGTGACTTCAGTCGTGAGATGAATCAACGCCCCCCTGGTAGTTTTTTAAATCTACATATGAATTCTCAAAAATATTGATATATAGACAACGGGAATATCCATCAATGTTTGAACCAGTACATGGCTCTGCTCCTGATATTGCAGGAAAAGGTATCGCTAATCCACTTGGGCAAATATGGACAGGGAAAATGATGCTTGATTTTTTAGGTTATCCAGAACTTGGTGCAAAGGTCATGGATGCAATGGAAGAAACACTAGCGCAAGGTATAAAAACAGGAGATTTAGGTGGAGAGGCAACGTTACATCAGTTAACTGATGACATATTACATCAGTTACAATATCGGCTTTTTTATGTGGTATTTTTATTCAAAGCTTTTATTTTGAAAAATGGATAGCTGTGAT
The DNA here is from genome assembly GCF_050272295.1 of Lysinibacillus sp. NPDC048646. Lineage (NCBI taxonomy): Bacteria > Bacillati > Bacillota > Bacilli > Caryophanales > Bacillaceae > Lysinibacillus > Lysinibacillus sp. NPDC048646. The sequence goes on along the minus strand of NZ_JBNNLZ010000001.1, from coordinate 195,186 downwards.
CATTGCTTAACACGACACGTCTTATTGATTTAAGCCAAAAACATACATAAAGGTAAGAGCATCTCACTAAAATGGCTCTTACCTTTAAATTTAATAGCTCGGCATTCACCTTACTCTTATTCGTAGTTTTGTAATAACTCGCTAGCAATATCAGGGCGATCGGTAATAATACCTTTTGCACCGTTGCGAATTAATTTATTCATCGTCACTAAATCATTAATTGTCCAATAATGAACGGGGATGTTTAGATTGGTTAAAAACTGAATAAATTTCGGTGAATCTAGCGTGACAACACCTGATTTTGGAGGGATTTGAAAAACATCTACTTTGGGATGATATAAATGACCAAATTGGCTAGAAAACGCAGTGAATGCTTTTCGTACATCAGATTCACCTGCTCCTAATGCAACTTGGTTTTGTGCATATAAATTAAAACGGTCTATTTGCTCCCCGTAGAAACTGGTAACAATCACACGATTTTCTGCGCCTATCTCTTCGATTAAACGCCAAAGTTTAGAAGGCATTAAGCTACCTTCATACGTATCAGGTGCATCTTTAATGTCAATATTTATTAACATATTTGGGTAGCTTTCTAGTAGTTCATGTAATGTGACTACATCTGTTTTCTCATCTCGATAAGGGGTTTTTCCCTCTAAATCCTCGAAATGATAGCCGTGATTCAATGCGTTAATTTCTGCTAACGTCATGTCTGCCACTAGGCCATAACCATCAGTCGTACGTTCCACGGTTGCATCATGAAAGACAATAATTTCCTCGTCTTTTGTTAAGCGAATGTCTATTTCAAAGCCGTCTACACCGAGCTGTGCGGATTTTTCAAAAGCAAGCATGGTATGCTCAGGTGCTAAATGGGCTCCTCCACGGTGTGCGATAATAATTGGTCGTTCAGATTGTAGTGCATGTTTTCCTTCACGTTGTTGAGGTTTAGAAATAGCTTTACTACCTGCCCAAGCCGCTGCACTAGCTGCAGCGATTGCAAGTGCTATCTTCGTTTTTTTACCCATATTCGTCCTCCTTAACAATTAAATGAATATAAAAGGTACTGGCGAATTCACTGTTTTTTAACTTGATTCAATGGATGTTCAAAAACCGGATGAATCTGAGGAACTCTGACAAAGGTCACTTTTTTCTCTAAGGCAATTATCTGTGTGGTAAGGGACCCTGTGAATAAAAAATCCAGTTAGTTATAAGCTCCTGCTGATGTCTCAAATTTTGAAGGGAATGAAAATTTGTTAGCCTAAAACACATCCCATTCATGAAGAATAAGGATAACTTACCCGTGACACGCTTGTCTAAACACATTTCAAAATCGAGATTCAATTACGATGAGACGGAATTGAAATAGCTAGACTAAAGTACTTTTATCTAGCATAAGTGAATGGAATCTGTCTATAAACGCGCTATGCTTATCCATTATAACGGAAAAACGAGCGTTCTGTCAGCTAAACTCTGTTGCTATCATTTTCCGGTCTATGGTATTCTTTTATGTAAGAAATGAGGGAATACTATATGAACGAACGACAAGGGCTAATCGTTTACGTCCATCAATTAAAACATGCAAAGTCACTTCGAAAATATGGTCATGTTCATTATATTTCTCGTAAGCAAAAATATGTAGTACTTTATTGCGATCGAGAGGACATTGAAATAATGACAACAAAGCTACAACGCCTTCCTTTTGTGAAAGACGTTGTGGAATCTTACCGTCCATTCGTTAAAACTGAGTTTGAAAATGCTAAACCAGATAAAGCGAAGGAATATGACTATAAAGCGGGGCTATAATATTAGTTTAATGCTGGAATATAGTGATGTAGTCTCATTATTCCAATTAAGTATTGATAAAATAGTTTTGGCTCCGAAAATATAGATGAGTGCTTTATTTCTACAACAACCGCTTTTCGACCTAGTTGTTCAATACTTTCTTCGAACATGATTTGACGCTTCGATGGCTTTTCCTCATTAAAAGGAATGCCTTCGCGACAAATATAAATCGGCATGAATTTACTTTCACCAACTGGTTTTAAAGCGACTGCTAAAGAGGTAACCTTTTTTTCTTCTTTTGTGGACATTAGTATAAAGGCTTGATGAAAACGCTCTTGATTGGTTTTAATAATTTCGAGTAGCTCGTATACATCACCATAGCCTTCACCTAATTCAATAAATTGTTGTGGCATTTAAACTTGCACATCCTTTCCAATACACATAGTATCATGCTGCGGGAGGTCAAGCACATGAAATTTGCAATGAGTTTTTTTTCCATTCTAGCACTAATTATTGTAGGAACAATTTTTTTCCAGTATCAAGCGTATTCATCTAATTTAGAAACGGGAAATGGAGAATTCCATTACTCACAGGAAATTGAAATTGTCTATCGAGAAAACAGTTTAGATATCCGACAGCATTTTAAAAACTTGCCAAATCAAAAAGTGAAAATTAAATGGCCAAAAAATGCCATAAATCCAAGCTGCTTTATCGAAAATGAGAAAAGCTGTAATCGTTTATCAGAAGAAGTATCCTATTTTGAAAAAGGCGATACTAAATCCCAATCTGTTTCGTACATAATCCCTATCGAAGGCGGCTTAAAAGATAAAATGCTTATTCAGAACGTTTTCGCAACATTAACAAACGGAGAAGCATCTTATACTGTTATGCATATTTCGACAGATAGTAAAACGGTCGGTCAATGGATAACAGGTTTACCATTAGTAGGACAGCAGCAATTATCACTCGTCAACTATACGATGTTTAGTGGTAACGGCGCGGTACGTGATATTTATTGGCAAGCTGGAAATCTTAAGGTTCAGAAACAAACTCCGGTATTATCAATTTATGCACAGCAGGCTATATCAAAAGATTTCTTGAAATCACTGGAAACACTGAAGTTTTTAAATAACGAACATATTTCCATTATTCAAGAAGCAAATCCAACCGCGGAACACGATGAACGGCTTTTATTTTTACCAGCTCTAACTGTACAAGCAGTTGAACAGGAAGTTGTTCTTTCACAAATTAAATCGCAATTTACGTTTGAAGATTCACCAGCATGGTTGCAAGAAGTTGTGGCATCCTATCTAGTGAAAGAAACGATTGGTTCAGACAAGACAAAGGAAATCGTTAAGACCTTAAAAGAGTTTATGACAGCAAACCAAGAGTTAGCATGGCAAGAAGCTATCAAAACTTTTGGAGAGGATCCAATTTCTCCTACGACAATGGATAACCTATTATCTGACGTTCTAGACGCGAAAACTTCTTATTTTCAGTTAAACGCAGCACAGGAAAATAGTACGTATCCGTTATTATTTGAAGATGATCGTAGTGTTTATGTAGACGGCTTAATCAAGAAAGACGTTGATGTTATTTTTTATGAGGGGCAAACTTTATACACAGCTGATACATTGCTACCACAACTTGGCTATACAGCTGATGAAGGAGAAAATGGATATTATGTAAATAGCGATAAACGTACGTTCCGTTTCCCGAAAGAGCCTGGATTCTACGTATTCAATCAACGTAGGTACTCTACAATTTCAGAACCAATTATTAAAATTGCGGATCATTATTATGTAGAAGAAGCTTGGTTACAACGTTTATTTTTAGTAGAATTACAAAAAAGTGATGGGCGTATTCAAGTGTTAACTCAAGAACAACAATAATTTTTTTGCAGCGGAGGTGTCCTTTCGCTGCAAAATGCTTTTTATTGATTAGACGAGAACACTCGTGAGATGAATCGACGACCATCCCTTTCAGAACTGTCAAACTCAGGACGGGGCAAAGCCACTCACTATTCGTAAGTGGACCTGTTCTGTATGTGGTATTTTTCACGATTGAGACATGAATGCTAGTTGTAATATTGAAATCGAAGGTTTACGTATTTTAAACCAACAAGCCGTAGGAACTACGGTAATAGCCTAATCATATAACTGTTTCCTCTGTATCTGTTGAAATCAACACTTACAAGAAAGGTGTTCTTAGGAATCTCGTGACTTCAGTTGTGAGAGGTTCAAATGTAAAAGAAAGTATGGTGACATGCATCTTATGAGAGTAGTAGCAGGTGAACGAAAAGGGATGCCGTTAAAGGCAATTACTGGAAATACAACGAGGCCTACAACAGACAAAGTAAAGGAATCTATCTTTAATATGATTGGTCCATTTTTTGATGGAGGACTAGCACTTGATCTATTTGCTGGGAGTGGAGGACTAGGTATTGAGTCTTTAAGCCGGGGGATCGAGCAAGCTGTTTTTATTGAAAAGGATGCGAAAGCTTTTCAGGTATTACAAGAGAATATAAAAAAATGTCGTTATGAGGATCACGCTGAGCTTTTTCGTATTGATGCTAAACGTGCTGTGAAAGCGCTCTTAAAACGTGATCTCTCGTTTAAACTTGTATTCCTAGATCCTCCTTATCATCACAAAGAGTACTATGATTTAGTGCAAGTGCTTGTCGACAATGATAAAGTACAACGTGATGGCATTATTTTATGTGAACATGCAAAAGAGGTCGAATTACCACATAGCTTTGGAGCCTATATATTACAGAGACAAGAAACATATGGCGGAACGATTATTTCAGTTTATCGTTGTGCAGAGGAAGAGGGAGAGTAAGTTGTCAGAGAAAATTGCTGTAGTTCCTGGGAGTTTTGATCCCGTGACATTTGGTCACTTAGATATTATTAAACGTGCAGCAGATGTATTTGATGTTGTCTATGTTGCGGTTTTAAATAATTCATCGAAGCAAGCATTATTTTCAGTCGAAGAGCGAATGGCATTAATGGCTGAGGTTACTAAAACATTGCCTAATGTTCGTATTGAAAGTTCTTCTGGTCTTCTAATCGATTATGCAAAAGAAAAGAATGCAATAGCTATTGTCCGTGGTTTACGGGCAGTCTCAGATTTTGAATATGAAATGCGCATAACTTCGATGAACCGTTTTCTTGATGAAACGATTGAAACATTTTTCATCATGACAAAAAACCAATATTCATTCTTAAGTTCTAGCATTGTAAAAGAAGTAGCGAAGTATGGTAGTGATGTCCATGAACTGGTCCCGGTTTGCGTAGAACAGGCGCTAAAAGAAAAATACGGCTTTGCCAACTAACGAGAAGAGGATGTCTTACTTTTGAGACATCCTCTTCTTTATGCACCTAGCATGGACGCAATGTAAAAGGCGTAAGTCCCAACCAAGAGAAGTTGATAGTCAATTTATTTCAAGAAGAAAATAGCATAAATAGTTGGAACAATGATTATGCTAAGAAGGCGGAATTTAATATACGGACGAACGGAAAGTTTGGCAGATTTGGCAATAACGAATATTTGTAAATGTATACTTATACTTTGCATGGTCAATAAAATTACAACTAGTAATGGTAAATACGTAAAGTTAGGTAAGGCTGTGACCGTCATTTTCAATCCATTTGTTACTTCTAGAATTGCAGCTATAGAAAGTTCCGCTGTCTGTGGGAGCGTAGGTAGCATTTTGTCTAAACCTTGTTGCACAATTGTTTGGATAGTTGTGAAAAAAATAATAGTTGTTCCGACTAGTAGAATAGTTGGCGCTGTTTCTTTAATGCTCTCTGAAAACGGGGCTGCATACAAGGTAGAATTGTGTAAAGAAATGGTAGGTGGGTCGGTTTTTCGAAATAAAAAATAACCAACTACTAAGCAACAAATATTAAAACTATGTAGTAAACATAAAAACAGCCAACCGAACGTATTACTGTGTAATAAATCAAGACTTACAAAGCCAAGCACAAAAAGTGGACTTGGTGCATGACAAACGGCCAATAAAAAATTTGCTTCTTTAGGGTGTAGTTGTCCGCTATTTTTTAAATAGACAATCGTTGTTGCACCGGTTGGATAACCGCCGAGTGCGCTAATAAGATAGGCTTGTACGTACAAGGAGGCCCTTTTCGTTTTCGTACGCATGGGAGCGGTTAAACGGAGTAGCCATTGCGTTAAAATCAAATAAGGCAGTAAATATGGGAAAAGTGCCTCCATGAAAAGGTTTAGTCCTAAATCAGTGCCAGTATGAGCAGTTTGTGGGAATAACAAGAGTAATAGAATAAGAAGTATGCAGAGCGCTATTTGAATTGTCGCAAACATGTTATCATCTCGTTTCAACTTTTTGTCATTCACATAGGCAAATGCTAAAATCAATATATGTCAGAAAGGCAAAAACATGAACAGATGGTTTTGTGTGCGTCTTAGGAGGTGTCCATCCGAATGAAGAAAAAAATAAGTATTTATGCAGTGTTTTTAGTCGTGATTTGTTTTTTAATGTTATACCGACTAGACGCGTATATTATGAAGCCTGGAAGTGCATACGATGTTAGTGAGTTTGTCACTGTCTCAGATGGTGATACGGATGATGCAGGAACAATGAGTTTAATGACAGTTGCCATGCAGCAAGCAACACCGTTTACGTATCTATGGGCAAAAACTCAAAAATATCAAAAGTTAATGGATATTAATCAGGTAAGAAACCCATTAGAAGATGATGAGGAATACAATATTCGGCAACTTAAATTAATGTCAGATTCCCAATTTAATGCAAAATATGTAGCCTTTCAAAGGGCTGGGCTAGAGGCGAAAATTCACTTCGAAGGTGTATTTGTATTAAATGTGTTAGACGGCGGTGCTTCGGATGGTCTATTAAAAGCTGGTGATGAAATTATCCAGGTCGATGGTCAAAAAATTAGTAATCAACAAATGCTTGTTGAACTTTTGAAAGATAAGCAAATAGGTGATCATGTGACGATTCAGTTTGTTCGTGATAAAAAAGAACAACAAGAAACGATTATCTTGAAGGAAATCCCTAGATCGGAAGAAAGACGGGCTGGCTTAGGTATCACGTATGCAGAGAGTAAATCAATTACAACAAATCCAAATGTAACGATGAAAACGGAGGATATCGGCGGGCCTTCAGCTGGCCTAATGTTCACCCTTGAAATTTTAAATCAGCTATTGGATGAAGATTTAACAAAAGGCTACGCAATTGCAGGAACTGGTGAAATGCTGATAGATGGATCAGTTGGAAGAATTGGTGGTATTGACTACAAAGTCATCGCAGCGGATCGAGATGGTATGGAGATATTCTTTGCGCCGGATGATGAAATTTCAGCAGAAATGAAAGCAAAGTATCCTGAATTAGAATCTAATTATGCTACTGCTGTGAAGACTGCTAAAGATATAGGTACGAAAATGAAAATTGTACCTGTCAAAACTGTCGATGATGCAATTGCCTATTTAAAGCAATTACAAACAAAATAAAAAATGCCGCATTGCGCGGGATTTTAGGCCGTAGACAAACTCAGAATTTTTCGAGTTTGTCTACGGCCTTTTTTACAATAAATATGGATGAGTAAGACCGTTAATTTTCAATGCGGGGCAGACGGAACTTATAGTAATTGTCGCCGGTTTGCAATGCTGGCTTGTGCGGCATTGCATGATGGATATTACTTAAAGTCTTGTAACGCCCAATTAAAAACGAATGGGCGGGGTTTGATAATCTTTTGGAAGCTTACCTTGTTGTGTACCATGTTCAATACTTAAATTATATATTTCTGTAGCATGGATATCGACGGCTAGCATGTTGTCTTTCGTAGCAGCAACACGACTTATTAGTGGTAACGTAAAATCCTTTTTACGCTGTCCTAAATATGCCTGACCTTGTGAACTCATACCAAGTAAGCGAATGGCAGAGGGGCTCTTAAAGCTTTTTAGTTGCTCCTTTGTAAAACCTGTATAAATATGTGTGAGCATGCGTTGAAGTCGTGTCCAAGTATAGCGTTTGGACTTAATTTTCTCCATAAAGCTTGCAAAAGAATCACTTGTTTTTGCAGCCTTCACAAGTGCGTACTCGATGCCTTCTATTACTTCGGCATAGCGTGTTAGTTCACTAGGCGTGTGTCGCACAATCGTAAATTGCAATAATGGCCAAAAAGTCTCCCAGTTAGCAAACTTATTAAAATGACGATGCCAGTCATGTAAATATTCATAGGTTGCTTTAGGAAGAGCTTCTCGCACATTTTGCAAAGTGCCTGTCGTTGCAAGTATTTTGCGAATACCTGTTGCACTTGCAATGGATGCCCCTTCCTGTAATGCATCGTGATACCCTGCAACAATGCGCGGTATCGTGAGTGGTTTAATGCTACTACCGAGCATGCTAGCAGATTCTATATAGTGAAAGCCGAGAATATTGTTCGGTTGTGCCAAATCAATGTATGTTGCAGGAAATTTTTGAGTAAGCTGTTCATAGGCGTAATGTAGACTTTTAGGATAGCTAACACCTGTTTGTAGGTTCTCTTTGATAAGTGCGTTATATTCGATACGATGGTCATCTATCAATCGATACGTGTTCATAAAGGGTTGAATAGAGCCATTCTCGCTTCCAAAGGCAAAAGAATCGCAGCAAATTGCAGATAATAATGAAATCGCTCCCTTTGCGAAATCAGTTGCTGGTGCGGTACTATAGACATAAGGTAGCTCAATAACAATATCGACACCGCTTGCGAGAGCCATTTTTGTGCGTGTCCATTTATCGACCATGGCTGGTTCACCGCGCTGTAAAAATGATCCGCTCATTACAGCGATGGCGATATCTGCTTGTGCTATTTTTTTCGCCTGTTCCAAATGGTAAGCATGCCCATTGTGAAATGGATTGTATTCAACAACAATGCCGACTGCTTGCATAACTTAAAACCCCCTTCATTTATGTCACACATTGGCGCAGTTTTGACGATGCGTGTGCGGACGGGTACGAATGTGCTATTATTAAGTATAATTATAGGTGGGTTTTAGAGTGGTGACAAGAAATTATCTTGACATCTATTTTTACACATTATATAATCAACAGTGTTGTCTCGAGGTGATTAAACGAATGAAATGGTCAATTCATCAATTATCTAAATACCGCCAAGACGGAATGCCAATTGATGCCTATGTACAGTTGGACGAGGTGATGGAGCGAAACCAGGATATTCGAGCAATTTCGCCCGTTCATGTAAAAGGGCTATGTACTTTCGGTGCATCGCAAATGACATGTCAGTTAACTGTGGCGGCAACGTTAACACTTTCATGTGCACGCACGTGGGAAGATGTTGAGTTTCCTATCGAAATTGAGACAGTTGAAATCTTCAGCTGGATTGATGATGAAAAAAGAGGGGAAGATGACGGAGACATTCACTATATTGATGGTGATGTAATCGACATGAAGCCAGTTATTGAGGAGCTAGTGCTTCTTGAGATACCAATGCAAGTATTCAAAGAGAATACCGAAGGACAAGTGCATGGTGGTAAAGACTGGACTTACGCAACGGATGAAGACGTTGAACTACACAAAAAAACTGACGTACCAAAAGTGGATCCAAGACTAGCTGCTTTAGCTAAGTATTTTGATCAAACAGACGAATAGACGATCTGTAAGGAGGTGCCATCAATGGCTGTACCATTTAGAAGAACTTCTAAAACTGCAAAAAGAAAGCGTCGTACGCATTTCAAACTATCTGTACCTGGTATGGTAGCTTGCCCAAACTGTGGTGAAGCTAAATTATCACACCGTGTTTGCAAAGCTTGCGGACAATACAAAGGTAAAGAAGTAGTAAGCAAATAATTCAGTGTTTGCTCACTTAAAAGGCTAGTAGAGAGACCATGGCTCTTTACTAGCCTTTTTGTTGGTTAAAAGAGACGGAATTTTTAGTTAATAACGAAAAGTTAAATAGTGCTATAATAATTTTGTGATACAATCTATCCAATGGGACAAAGGGGGAAATGGAAATGGCCTATACAATTGACAATAAAGAAGGCATCATGACGTTTACGATTAATCGGGAAGAAAAACGTAATGCAGTAAATGATGAGGTTATGGATGGTTTTCAGAAAGTAATTACATATATTCACAATCATAAGGATGTTCGTTTTTTAGTTGTAACAGGTGTGGGAGAGAAATCTTTCTGCTCTGGCGGTGATTTGTCGGAGTTTCATTCACTTGAAACAGAGGATGAGGCATTTGGGATGTTAAGTAAGATGGGGAAAATATTATATGATCTTGCGACTTTACCAGTACCGACGATTGCGTTAATGAATGGGACAGCCGTTGGGGGTGGTTGTGAGATTGCAACTGCTTGTGATTTCCGCCTAGTAGCAAGTCATGCGAAGTGTGGTTTCATACAAGGGACATTAGCGATTACAAGTGGCTGGGGTGGCGGTACATACTTATTTGAACGAGGTTTGCGCCACGATCGTGCGATGAAGATGCTAGTGGATGCGAAGCCATATCCTGCGGAATTACTATATGAGATTGGCTGGGCAATGCGTGTCTTTGAAGGGGCAAAAGAGGATGCGCTGAATGATTTTATTGAGCATATGCGAAAAATCCATCCTTCAGTGCACAAGGCATATAAGGAAATTGAGCTTCGTAAGTGGCGAGAACGAAATATGTATGAGCGTGTTATGGAAGAAGTGCGCACATGTGCGAAACTGTGGGAAAGCGAGGCTCATCACGAGGCGGTTAATAATTTTCTGACAAAAAAGAATAACAAGTAGTGTATAACGGCGGTGATTGTTAAAAAACATAATCACTGTCTTTTTTTATCCCGTGATTCTATTTTGCTCGCTAAAGCATATAGTAGTAAAAAATGTGAGGGTGATAGATTATGGAACTGAAAAAAAGAAAAGACCAATGGACAAAGGAAGATGATGAAAGATTAGCGGAAATTGTGTTGCATAATGTGCAAAATGGCAAAACACAGCTAGAGGCTTTTGAAATGGCGGCTCAGGAACTAGGCCGTACAAAACAAGCATGTGGTTTCCGATGGAATAAAACGTTACGTGGTCAATATAGTCAGTCACTATTAGCTGTACGAAATCAACCACAGCAATCTATGAGAAGTCATTTAAAATTGGCGTTGACAAGTTTTGATGAATTAACAGAGGCCTATCAAACGCTGGAAATTAAGCACCGTGAATTGCAGAATGAGCATGAAAAGCTAGTGAAATGGTTACAGCAAGGCTACTCTCTGATGAAAGATTAAAAATTTCAAAACGCAAAGATGGTAAGTAGAATTTATTTATATTTTATTTTAGAAATAATGGATTTTTAACCTTGAATGAGCGCAAATGCTTTCGAAGTATGGATGAAATAGTTATAACTAATAATGCATATGAACAACATTGCTTGAATCAATTCCTCATTACGTATCGTAAACAATTAGACAATCCTGTATAATAGAAGCACCTGCAAAGGAGGTGTCTCAGAGATGTTTCTGAGGCACCTCCTTCTGAGCGTAAGGGAAGTCGTTGTTATGAGGCATTTAATAGAGTGAAAGCACATGGAGGAACACGAAGTTCTTGTTATTTTAAAGAAAGTGCTGTTTAAAAGGTTTGTTTTCTCCTTTTTAGATAATAGCTTTTATATTATGTACAAGGTGGGGTTACGTTATGAATGTAGTAGTTATTGGTGCGGGGGCAGTCGGTCAGCTAACGGCAAGCTATTTAGCCGAGGCTGCTATGCACGTAACGTTAGTTGTAAGGCGACGAGAGCAAGCAAACCAACTAAATGTCGAACAGTTAACGAGAATGAATGTTGATGGAACAACAACGGTCCATCAAATCGTTTCAACAACAAAGTTAGCTGAGTTGACGCAGCAGGATTTGATTATAGTTGCGGTTAAATATGGTCAACTACAGGAGCTCTATGATCAAATAACTGTTCTACCAAATGAGGTACCATTATTATTTATGCAAAATGGCTTAGCGCATTACGATGAGGCGCTGCGTTTACCACAACAAAATATTGCCTTCTGCTCTGTTTCTTTTGGCGCCCAGGTAATAAATAATACAACTGTTCATCATAGAGGAATTGGTACCTGTAAAATTGCTGTTGCGCGTGGGAATAATGCTGTATTTAAAAAGCTCTCGCAAATGGAAAATCCTTTGTTTCCGCTTGAATTTGTTCAAAATCCTGAGCAGATGTTGTTTGAGAAAGCTGTCTTTAACTGCATGATTAATCCATTAACAGCTATTTTACAAGTGAAGAATGGGGAGCTTTTAACGAATAAACATGCATTTATATTAATGCAAACAATCTATCAAGAGCTAACGGAAGCTTTTGTGAATTTAGAATATACTATACCTTTTTCTGCGGTGACTGCCTTGTGTGAAAAAACCGCGGCGAATACGTCGTCTATGCTAACGGATCGTATACTTGGGAAAAAAAGTGAAATTGATACGATTGTTGGCCCAGTCTTGCAAAAAGCGTTAACGAACGGCCGTATTTTACCTACTCTAAGTACGTTATATAACCAAATGCTAGCGATAGAAGAGAGCGGTGAACGCTATTGAAAGATTTTTTACATATAATTATTAGTATCATTATTTTTTGTCCCTTACTGTTATTTATTCTTGTCTATTTAATTAGTCGAAAGGTTAACATTCGAGGTACACATGCTTTTGGCGCAGCTTCAGATGTTACTACATTTTGGTTATTTTTTTCAGTACCACTGGCGATTGGTGTGCTATGGGGAGTTAATATTGGTGCTCTGCTTGTAATGCTAGCAATAATGCTAGCGATGGTTTTTACATATATTGAATGGCGTACAAAAAAGGAACTTGAAGTGAAACCACTATTACGCAAAATTTGGCGTTTTTTATTTTTAGTTCTAAGTTCAGCGTATTTTCTTATTTGTCTAGTAGGTTTGATTCAATCCGTTGTAGAATATTTACAATCTGTATAAGCATTTTCTTTTCATGTTGAAGCCATAAGCGTTAAAATAAATAGCATTAAAAAGTTTATAACGAAATTGATGATTTAGTGAGTAGAGGAGTTTATGTTAAATGAAACTGGAGTCAATCCAAGTACCGGTTAAAAATCGTGTGCTAGCAGACTATTGGTCAACGAATACTGCCATTCATACGTTTTTTGAATACGAATATAGTGATGAATCGTTTATACAGCGAGTGAAATATTTAGAACAACAAGCGCGTGATCAAAAAGAATTAACAGCAATAATCCGTCAATTTATGGAGCCGCTGGGTTTATCAGAAAAAGTGAAGGAACATTTACAGCAATTAGAACAGGGAGCTGTCGCGGTTGTCGGTGGGCAACAAGCGGGTGTCTTAACAGGTCCACTTTACTCAATTCATAAGGCAATTTCAGTCATAACATTAGCGAAAGAGCAAAGTGAAAAACTTCAAAGAACAGTCGTGCCTGTTTTTTGGATAGCTGGTGAAGATCATGACTTAGAAGAGATAAACCACACATATACAATGCACGGTGTGGAGCTCAAAAAGCGCGCCTATAGTGAGCGTTCAAGACGTAAAACAATGGCGTCTACCACAAGTTTAAACAAAGAATCTATGACGCAATTAGTCAATACTATTGTAAAAGATTTTGGTGAAACAGTACACACTGAGGGACTCATCAAACAGCTGGTAGATGCACTAAACAAAAGTGAAACATTTACCGACTTCTTTGCGCGATTGATGAATCAATTGTTTAAAGAAGAAGGTTTACTAATGATTGATGCAGCTGACGTGAGTTTCCGACAATACGAAAGCAAGTATTTTGCGCAAATCATTCATCATAGTGAAGAAATTGCAAGATTAGTAACAGCGAAAGAAGCTGAGTTTGAACGTGTTGGCTATGATAAACCGATATTCGCAACGAATGAAGCGGCTAATCTATTCTATGTGAAAGATGGAGAACGCCATTTATTAGAAAGGCGACATCATCAATTTGTTAATTTAGCAGCAAATATTAAGCTTTCTCGTGAGGAGCTTTTGGCAATTGCAGAAAAACACCCTGAACAATTAAGTAATAATGTAGTCACGCGTCCGTTAATGCAGGAAATGGCATTACCGGTATTAGCATTCGTGGGAGGACCTGGGGAGCTAGCTTATTGGGCAACGTTAAAGGATGCCTTTTCGGTGTTAGACTTACAAATGCCTATTTTTGCACCACGACTCAATATTACGATTATCACACGTCAAGTAGAACAGCTATTGCGTGAATATAGTTTGACTGTTGAGGATGTGTGGAAAGGTAAAGCGTTGCAGCTGAAAAATCAATTTATTGCTGATGTGCAAGATGATGAAGCGAAACGTCAAATCCAAACTATGCAGCGATTACTGTTAGAACAATATGAGGCATTTGAGACATACTTAACTGAACAACAAATGCCGCTTGAAAAAATTCTTGCGAAAAATAAAGAAAATCATATAAAACAATTTGAGTACATGCAACAAAAAGTTGAGCAAATGGTACTTGGTAAACATGAGACGACAATTCGCAAATTTACGAAGCTACAAAATGAGCTATACCCAAATGACGGATACCAAGAACGATCATATAATCCGTATCAATATATCAATGAGTTTGGATCTAAACTAATTGATGAAATGCTTGGAAAAACATACAGTATCGGAAATCACCACTATGTGCTTTATCTTTAATAAGTAAAATTGAGTCTTTTTTCCTATATGACTATATGAAATTTTTATTAATTTGATGAACTTAGTCGAATAACAGGTAAAATAAAGAGCTACCCACCTAAGGGTAGCTCTTTATTTATGTCATTTAGCACATATCAAATAATTCGCTAAAGGTCTAATTTCATATTAGAAGTTAAATTGTCAAGTTTTTTTTAAAAAAAGTGGAGGAAAGTGGGGGGATGTGGTACATTATTTAATAAAGTGGGGTGAATAGCATGTTCATGGGAGAATATCAACACTCTGTTGATGCGAAAGGACGATTAATCGTGCCCGCAAAATTTCGTGAAGCCTTGGGCGAAACGTTTGTAGTGACACGCGGTCTCGATAATTGTTTGTTTGGCTATCCTATGGATGAATGGCGAAAACTCGAAGAAAAATTAAAAGGTTTACCGATGACAAAGAAGGATACCCGTGCATTTGCAAGGTTCTTCTTTTCCGGTGCGACAGAAGTTGAGATAGACAAGCAGGGACGTATTAACATTCCTTCAACCCTCGTACAGCATGCACACCTTGTAAAAGAATGTGTAGTGTTGGGCGTTTCAAATCGAATTGAAATATGGGCTAAAGATGCTTGGGAAACTTACTTTAATGAATCAGAACAATGTTTTAATGAAATTGCAGAAAATATGATTGGCTTTGATTTTTAACTTTTGTATGGGACGTTTTTACGTCAATTGAATGAAGTTAAGGCCTGAAGGGAGCGAGTGGTATGTTTGATCATACAACCGTGTTATTAAAAGAAACTGTTGATGGGTTGAACATCGATCCTGATGGTGTATATGTGGACTGTACGCTTGGCGGAGCAGGGCATAGTGAATATTTAGTAAAACAATTATCTGATAAAGGTCGTCTCATTTGCTTTGATCAAGATACGATCGCTATTGACAACGCGAAAGTTCGTTTGGCACCTTATCTAGAGCGTGTGACATTTGTACATTCAAACTTCCGTTATTTAAAAGAAGAACTATTAGCACTTGGCATTGAAGAAGTAGATGGCATTTTATATGATCTTGGCGTATCTTCTCCCCAATTAGATACGCCAGATAGAGGTTTTAGCTATCACCATGATGCACCGCTTGATATGCGCATGGATCAAACGGCTACACTTTCAGCATTCCATGTTGTAAATGAATGGGCTTATGGTGATCTAGTGCGAATATTCTTCCGCTATGGGGAAGAAAAGTTTTCGAAACAAGTTGCTCGTAAAATCGAAGAGGCACGTAAAACGGCACCGATTGAAACAACAGGACAGCTTGTAGAACTGATTAAAGAGGGTATTCCAGCAGCGGCTCGCCGTAAAGGTGGACATCCTGCGAAGCGTATATTTCAAGCAATTAGAATTGCTGTCAATGACGAGCTAGGCGCAGCAGAGGACTCACTAGTCGATGCGATTGATATGATTAACGTAGGTGGACGCATTAGTGTCATTACGTTCCATTCTTTGGAGGACCGCCTATGCAAGACCATTTTTAAGGAAGCGTCATCATTACCGGAATTACCGCCGAATTTACCTGTAATTCCTGAGGGCATGAAGCCAACTTTAAAGCTTGTAACGAGAAAGCCGATTGTTCCTTCTGATGAAGAATTAGAAGTAAATAACCGTGCACGTTCAGCGAAACTTAGAGTGGTGGAGAAAATTAACGACAAAGGGCGTGAGTAAATGGCAGCAGTTCGTGTAAGGCAGCACCAACAGCAACATGTGCAACAACCGATAACACCACCTAGTCCACAACCCACTATCATACGTCGTAAAAAAACAAAACAGAAATTTGAAAAGACGATGCTAATTGTCCTAGTTAGCATTATTGCTGTACTAGCCGTACTAGTAATAAATAATCAAGCAGCTATACAAACGACAAGCATGGATATTCAAAAAATCGAAGCAGAGGCAGATGAGATTGCGAGACAGAATGTTGACTTGACAGTACGTGTAAGTGAACTTTCTACATACGAAAACATATGGAAAAAAGCAGAAGAACTCGGTTTAACTCAAAATGAGAAAAATGTAAAGGTAGTGCCGGGAAAATGAAAAAAAAGAGATTTCGATTCCAATGGGGAGCCTTTCTATTATTAATTTTTTATGGAGGGCTCTTTTTCCTATTATTTTCCAGAATGATCACATTACAAGCGACAGGTGAAGCAGAGGGACAAGCACTTGCGGCAAAGGCTGCAGCTAAGTATAGCAAAGAGAGTGCGATTACTGCGAGCCGTGGGAAAATTTACGATAGAAACGGACAAACAATTGCCGAAGACACGCTAAGTTATCGCTTAATAGCAGTTGTCAATGAGAGTGCAACGGTGAATAAAGAGAAACCTCGTCATGTCGTTGATGCGGAAAAGACTGCCAAAGTTTTAGCAAAGTACATTGACAGCAAGATGATGGATGAAGAAGCAATATACAAACAGCTGACAAAATTGAAGCCAGATGGCGAAAAGCCCTATCAGGTTGAGTTTGGTAGTGCAGGTCGCGGGATTAACCATGAAGTCATGAGCAAAATTAAAGCGGAAGGTTTACCAGGGATTTTATTTGTCAGTGATTTAAAACGCTATTATCCAAATGGGGTATTTGCCTCACATTTAATCGGCTTTGCAATAAAAGAGGACAAAGAAGACGGCTCAGTAACGACTAAAGGTAAAATGGGGCTTGAATACACGTATGACAAGGAGCTAACTGGAGAAAACGGCAAAATGAAATACCAAACGGATGCTTTTAGTTATTTATTGCCGAACAGTGAGAAGATGGTAACGCCAGCGAAGAATGGTGACGACATCTTTTTAACGATTGATAAAACGATTCAAAGTTTTTTAGAGGAAGCAATGACTAAAGTTGCACAGGAATATAATCCTGAATCAATGACGGCTATTATTGCGGATCCAAAAACAGGGAAAATCTTGGCGATGTCACAGCGACCTACATTTAATCCCGATACACGTGAAGGTAAAAACATGAAATGGTTAAATGAGGTTATTGAAGAGACGATTGAACCAGGCTCGACGATGAAAACGTTCACGTTAGCTTCGGCTATTGATACTGGGACATGGGATCCAAATAAGCACTATCAATCAGGCTCGTATACAATCCTTGACCGAACTATTCGAGATCATAATAGATACGGTTGGGGCAAAATTTCCTATTTAGAGGGCTTCCAACGCTCATCCAATACCGCAATGGCACACTTATTAAAAGTTATTGGTGACGATAATTTTCTTGAGTATCTAGATAGATTTGGTTTTGGTAAGAAAACAGGTATTGATTTACCGAATGAAGCAACGGGTACGATTTTATCGCAATACCCAATTCAACGTGTTACAACAACTTATGGTCAAGGCTCCACGGTAACACCAATTCAACTTATTCAAGCGATGACAGCGATTGCGAATGACGGAACGATGATGCAGCCCTACGTAATTGATCGTATTGTTGACTCATCAACAGGGAAAACGATTCAAAATCATGAGCCGGTTGAAAAGGGACAACCAGTTTCAGCCGACACAGCGAAGCAAGTACGGGAAATACTCGCTTCTACATTAACGTCAGAATTCGGAGTAGCAAAGGATTTTGTGCTCGATGAATATCAAGTCGCAGGGAAAACGGGTACTGCCCAAATTCCTAAGGCAAATGGTGAATATTCTTGGGGGGCAAATCAGTTTCTGTATTCATTTTTAGGTATGGCACCAGTAGATGATCCACAATTAATTATGTATGTATCGGTAACAAAGCCAAAACTTAAAAATGAACTTGGCTCTGTACCCGTGTCAAAAATATTTAATCCTGTCATGCAAAATAGTTTAAAACATTTAAACATTAACCCTGAGGATGTTCAGCATGTTAATCATGTAAATATTCAAGATTATACTGGGAAAAACGCACAAGCAGTGCAGGTGGAGCTAGCGAATGACGGCTTGCAACCAGTAATTGTAGGTGCTGGTGGTGAAATTATTGAACAATATCCTAAAGGCAAACAAAAACTTGTAAAAGGTAGTACGGTATTCTTAAAAACAGCAGGTGATACGACCCTGCCAAACTTTACGGATTGGTCGTTGCGTCATGTACTCGTCTTCAAATCGATGTCAGGTCTACAAATCGAAGTAGTCGGAGAGGGCTTTGCTGTAGGTCAAAGTGTATCTGCGGGTACAGTGATATCGGATCATGCACCGATTGTAGTTAAGCTGAAAACACCTGCTGAAAGCTTTGTGAAAGACGTAGAAGCTTCATCCGAAGGTGAATTAGAACAAACAGAGGATGAATAGATACTGAATAGAAGTCCACTTTATTTCATACGTTGTAAAAAACAAGGTGTGATGTCGAATGAAGTGGATTTCTATCCATTCAAAAAAGCGTTTACGTATTTTATATGTATTGTTTATGTTTGTAGCAGTGGCAATTGTTATTCGTCTGTTCTTTTTGCAGATATTTGACCAAAAGGAACTGACGAAAAAGGCGGAAGAAAACTGGGATCGTGAAATTCCTTTTGCGAATGAGCGAGGACATATTACGGACAGAGACGGTAATGGTATTGTGAAAAATAAGCTAGCACCTACTTTATATTTTATGCCCTCGCAAAGTAATGATATTGAAGGTGCAGCGGCAAAAATTGCACAAGTGCTTGAAGTAGATGAACAAAAACTTTTGGAAAAAATGAAGAAAAAAGTATCCTTAGTAAAACTGGCACCTGAAGGCAAGAATATTTCCTATGAGAAAGCCGTTACATTACAAGGTATGCAAATTGAAGGATTATATAGTGGTGTCGATTATTCAAGGGACTATCCCTACGGTACGTTACTATCACGTTTCATTGGTTTTACAGGTTATGATGCGCAAGGGCTAGCAGGTATTGAATATGAATACGATAAACTATTAAAGGCAAACTCCTCTGCTATACGGCTTTTTACAGATGCTAGAGGCAATAACTTGTCTAATGTAGCGAGTGCATGGAAGTCTGGAGAAGATGGGGCAACGGT
Source organism: Lysinibacillus sp. NPDC048646 (assembly GCF_050272295.1). Classification (NCBI taxonomy): domain Bacteria; kingdom Bacillati; phylum Bacillota; class Bacilli; order Caryophanales; family Bacillaceae; genus Lysinibacillus; species Lysinibacillus sp. NPDC048646. The sequence continues at coordinate 175,722 of NZ_JBNNLZ010000001.1, read as the reverse complement.
AGAACTAACGATTGATGTGGATGTACAACAGGTGGTTGAGCGTGAATTGTCACAGGCAATGGAACGCTATGAAGCCGACCAAGCGATGGCGATTGCGATGGACCCCAACACTGGGGAAATATTAGCGTTATCCTCCTATCCGACCTTTCATCCAGCAAAATACCAATTAGTAGAGCCAGCCATCTATAATCGAAATTTACCGGTTTGGATGACCTATGAACCAGGTTCTACGTTTAAAATTATTACGCTTAGTGCGGCACTAGAAGAAAATGTAGTGGATTTAGAACATGACACTTTCTACGATCCTGGTTATGCCATGGTTGCAGGAGCTAGACTGCGCTGTTGGAAACGTGAAGGACATGGACATGAAACTTTTCTAGAAGTTGTAGAAAACTCTTGTAATCCAGGTTTTATTGAATTAGGCCAGCGTATTGGTAACGAAAAGCTACTTCAGTATATTAAAGACTTTGGTTTCGGTGAAAAAACAGGTTCCAATATTGCTGGTGAAGCATCAGGCATTTTATTTTCAAAAGAAGCATTTGGACCAGTAGAGCAAGCAACGACCTCATTTGGGCAAGGCGTAGCGGTAACTCCAATTCAACAGGTGCAAGCAGTTGCCGCTGCAGTGAATGGGGGCAAGCTTTATACGCCATATGTTGTGAAAAAGGTTTTTAATCCGACTACAGGGGAAGTTATAAAGGAAACTGAACCGGTCGTGAAAAGGCAGGTTATTCGTGAAGAAACATCTGCAAAGGTACGAGGGGCGTTGGAATCTGTTGTTGCAAAGGGTTCAGGACGCCAAGCCTATCGGGATGGTTTACGTATTGGGGGGAAAACGGGTACAGCACAAAAAGTGGAAAATGGTCGTTATAAGGATGGCGAATATATCGTATCGTTCATAGGTTTTGCACCAGCGGATAATCCACAGATTGTGGTCTATGTAGCAGTAGATAACCCGAAGAAAACGACGCAATTTGGTGGAGTTGTGGCAGCGCCAATTGTTGGTCAAATTATTGAAGATGTTGCACCTTTTATTGGTATTGAAAAATCAAAGGAACAGCTTGAAAAAGATTATCGTTGGGGTGACCCGATTACTGTGAAGGTACCAAGTTTTATTGGTCAAACAAAGGATGATATTGCCAAGCAACATTACCCATTCCGTATTGAATGGCACGGGGAAGGAGCTAAAATTGGTAGTCAATTACCTGAAGTGGATAGTGTTATCGAACAAGATGGCACCATACATTTATATTTAGAGAGCTAATGTAACTTTACCTTTAAAAAAAGGGAAAGAACCACTATTATTATGAAGGGTAGTAATAAATATATGAAAGTTTGTACTTTTTTCTTAATGAAGAAAGGGAAACAAGATTTAAAGGAGATTTTTCAATGAAACTCGCAACAACGCTTACCATTTTAGCTATTGCTTTTATAGTAACAGTTATCCTGGCACCAATTTTTATTCCGCTTCTTCGTCGACTGAAGTTTGGGCAAAGTATTCGTGAAGAAGGGCCAAAATCCCATATGAAAAAAGCGGGTACCCCGACAATGGGTGGCCTTATCTTTTTAGCTGCCATTATCCTCACAACTGTGGGAATTGGTAACTTTTTAGATTTATTCACGACACAAACCGTAGTCCTATTACTCGTTTTAGCAGGATTTGGATTGATAGGCTTTCTAGACGATGGTTTAAAGGTGATTTTCAAACGTAATTTGGGATTAACTTCGATTCAAAAGCTAATAGGTCAAATTGTTATTGCCATTCTTGCTTATTTCTTATTGTATGTTGGTTCATTTGACACAACACTGGCCATTCCATTTACAGATTGGACGATTGATCTTGGTTTCTTCTATGTAGCCTTTTTAATTTTCTGGTTAGTTGGCTTCTCAAATGCAGTCAACTTAACGGATGGTCTAGACGGCCTTGTGGCGGGAACAGCATCTATTGCATTTGCTGCATTTGGTGTTATCGCGTTATTCCAGAATCAAGCAGACATCGCCTTATTCGCATTTGCAGTGACTGGTGCTCTACTTGGATTTTTACTATTCAACGCAAATCCAGCGAAGGTGTTTATGGGGGATACGGGTTCACTTGCCCTTGGCGGTGCGCTTGCAATGGTATCTGTTTTAGTAAAAGAAGAGTTTTTACTCGTATTAGTTGGATTAGTATTTGTGATAGAGACATTATCCGTTATTTTACAGGTGGGGAGCTTTAAAATTCGCAAAAAACGTATTTTTAAAATGAGCCCTATCCACCATCATTTTGAATTATCTGGTTGGTCAGAATGGAAGGTAGTACTTGTCTTTTGGTCAACTGCTTTAGCAGTAGCATTGATTGCAGTCTTATCGGAGGCGTTCTTATGAGAAATTATACAGATTTACAACATAAAAAAATTCTTGTTCTAGGTCTAGCCAAAAGTGGTGTAGCAGCAGCTGAAATATTACATGAACTTGGAGCCTTTGTGACGGTCAATGATTCAAAGCCGTTTGATGAAAGCCCAGACGCGCAAGGCTTATTACAAAAAGGGATTACGGTTATTTGTGGACGCCATCCAGAAGATTTGCTAGATGAAGGTTTTGAGTTGGTCGTAAAAAATCCAGGAATTCCATATAGCAATAAAATTGTTGCAGATGCATTAAGCCGTGATATTCCAGTATGGACAGAAATAGAACTGGCATATTTAATTAGCGATGCACCATTTATTGGTATTACAGGCTCTAATGGTAAGACTACGACAACTACACTGATTTTTGAAATGCTGGATAATGGAGCGAAAAAGCCGTTAATCGCAGGGAATATTGGTACAGTTGCATGTGGTGTAGCAAGAGAAGCAGAAAAAGATAATGTGATTGTCACTGAACTTTCTTCTTTCCAACTAATGGGGACAAAAACATACAAGCCAAAAATCGCTATTTTAACAAATCTTTACGATGCACATCTTGATTATCATGGTACTTTTGATAATTATGCAGAGGCAAAGTTTGGGGTAGCGCGTAATCAGGATGAAAATGATTATTTCATCTATAATGCCGATCAACCAATTGTAGTTGGTTATGCGACAAAATCAAAAGCAAAAAAAGTGCCATTTACCTCAAGTGGACGTGCAGCTGAAGGTATTAGTGCAGACGATACAATCATCTACTGGCAAGGTGAGCCTTACATGGAACGAGCGAATATTGCTCTTCCCGGTAAGCATAACTTAGAAAATATTTTAGCAGCAGTAGCAGCTTGTATATTAGTCGGTTGTGAAAAAGAGAAAATGGAAGAAGTTTTAGCAAAGTTCGGGGGCGTTCGTCACCGTACGCAATTTGTCCGTGAATGGAATGGTCGAAAGATTTACAATGACTCCAAAGCGACAAATTGCTTAGCAACGAAAAGTGCCGTGGATGCATTCCAGGCACCTGTCATTTTACTTGCAGGTGGCTTAGACCGTGGTCATTCATTTGAAGAGTTACGCCCTTGCATGAATCATGTAAAAGGTGTTGTAGCATTTGGTGAAACAGGCTTACGCTTTGTAGAATTTGCGAAATCTTGTGGTGTGCGGCAAACGATTATTGCTCAAAACGTAGAGGATGCAGTGCATTATGCTGCACCTATGTCTGCGGAGGGTGATGTTATTCTACTATCGCCAGCATGTGCAAGTTGGGATCAATATGACAGCTTTGAAATTCGAGGTGACGTTTTTATTGATGCTGTAATGAAGCTGTAATGAGCCTGTAACTATTTTAGAATATACTTGACTTGGAAGGATGGCATTACTGAGAGGGAAAGAAAGCTATATATTGCTCGTCACAACTTTGATGCTATCAATAATCGGCATTATTTTCGTCTATTCTGCAGGTACCTATTGGAGTGCCATTCATTATAGTGGAAAAATGTCGTTTTATATGAAGCAAAGTATATACTTTGTTGTAGCTATTGTAGTGTTTCTAATTACCATTCGATTAAATATTCTGAAGGAGCAGTCCTTTTGGAAATTGGCTTATATCTTTTCATTGGTTTTACTAGTCCTTGTACTCATACCCGGTATTGGACTTGTAAGAAATGGTTCTCAAAGTTGGATTGGTGTAGGTCCGTTAACGATACAACCAGCAGAGCTGACGAAAATTACAGTCATCGTGTACATGAGTCATATATTAGCGCAACATAAAACAGGGACACCGATTGTTAATTGGCGGCATGGATTAATCTTGCTATTACCTGTTGTACTAATAATGTTGCAACCGGATTTTGGTTCCGTATTTATACTTGTTGTATCAGTATTCTTATTGTTTTTTGTAGCAGGGTATCCGCTAAAGTTGTATGCGATGTTTATGGTAGCTGGTATTGCGGGATTAGCTATATTAATTGTAACCGCGCCTTATCGGCTCAAGCGCATTGAAGCATTTATTGACCCTTGGGTAGATCCATTAGGGAGTGGCTTTCAGGCGGTGCAATCGTTAATGGCGATTGGACCAGCGGGTATTTTTGGACATGGTTTTGGTCAGAGTAGACAAAAGTTTTTATATTTACCTGAACCGCAAAATGACTTTATTTATGCGATTATTCTTGAAGAAGTTGGATTACTTGGTGGGCTCGTTATTTTAGCTTTATTTGTGTTAGCGATATACGCTGGCTATAAATTCGCTGTACAGGCTAAGAGCAGAACTTCTTACTACGCTATTATTGGACTTGTGACGATGTTAACTGTGCAAGCATTTTTAAATATAGCTGTAGTCATTGGTTTGGTACCTGTAACAGGTGTCACATTACCCTTTATTAGCTATGGCGGAACATCTTTAGTAACAATGTGGTTAATAATAGGTATTATTTATCAATTAGCGAAATAAATATAAAGGAGGAGTACTTTTTTGGAGAAAGTAATTGATATAGAAGATCGCATACCTACGCTTAAAAAGCGACGAAAAAAGCGTACGAATCGCAAATTTATAGTGCTAATATTACTTTTCTTTTTAGTACTAGCAGTACTCCTTTATTTTCAATCTCCTTACAGTGATATCCGAAAAATAACGGTTAATGGTGCACAACTAGCAGATGAACAATATTATTTAAACGCTAGTAAACTTGCACCAGGAAAGTCGATGTGGAGCTTTAAAGTGGTCGATGTAGAAGAGGCTTTACAGAAGGATAAATGGGTACAAGATGCACAAGTTAAGCGTAATTGGTTACAAGGCGTAACGATTGATATAAAGGAATGGAAAAAAGTTGCGTACTTAGCTGGTGATGGTACCTATTATCCATTACTTGAGAATGGGAAACGTTTTGAGCAGGCTGAAGACAATATTCCGATTGATGCACCTGTCTTTATTGGCATAACTGGTGAAAAAACGATTCACAAGCTTGTAGAACAGTTAGCACGTTTAAAACCGGAAGTATTAGCCTTAATTTCACAAGTAAATACGAATGGTAATGAGACCAATCCAAATGCGGTCAAGCTTTATATGAATGATGGCTATGAGGTGCGAGCAGTTATTCAGACATTAGCAGAAAAGCTAAATTATTACCCTTCAATTGTAGCGCAAATTGCAAATTTAGAAAAAGGTATTATCGATTTAGAGGTCGGCTCGTATTATCGTCCTTTTAATGATGAGTACAACCAAGTTAGTATTGACATGGTAGAAAATCCAGATGGAGAAACGGCCAACCAGGAAGTGACAGAAGATGAACAACAAGAAAACGAATAGTAAAGGGAATTTCTTTTCAAGAAAACAATTTGAGCTACTCATCGTTTGCATGACAACAGGCTTTATCATCGGCTATTCCTACAACCAGGCGAAGGATAATCGAGAATCAGGTGCGATTGACTCACAGCTTTTGCAAGAAGATTCATATCGTGAGGAGTTAATTGAACAGCAAGAGCGCAATAAAGAACTGACAGAAGAGGCAAGTGCTTTACAAGAGAAAATTCGCAAATATGAAAAACAATTTGTATCTAGTGAAAAAGATTATCAGCAACTTGTTGAACAAGCAGAAGATTTACGTTTATTGTTAGGAGATTTAAATGCAGAAGGAAAAGGATTACGTATAACACTTCAAGATGGTGATTATGATCCTAAATCTGTAAATCCTAATGATTATATTGTGCATGAAAGTCATATTTTCAAGCTACTAAATGAACTGAAAATCTCTGGTGCACAGGCAATTGCTATTAACGGACAACGGATTATGGCAAATTCTTATATACGCTGTAATGGGCCTGTTATCACGATTGATGGCAAACAACACCCGGCGCCATTTGTGATTGAGGCGGTAGGAGATTCAGCAACACTCAGTGCCTCCTTAAACTTAAGTGGAGGCGTTGTTGACCAGCTAGTAAATGACAATATTGTGGTGTCACTAGAAGAAAATCAAAAACTAACAATGCCAAATGTAAAAATAGAAAGTTAATGATATCTAATAGTTGTAAAATTTTCTAGGACAAGCCTTCGGTGGTTGTGAAAGCTCCTTGCACAAGTTTGGACGCAATGATGCCGAGGCGTTCAGAACGATACGTCTAGGAGGGGCTATTTTGAAAAAAAATATGTACACCCGAATAACGATCGTGCTATTTATTATCGGTTTGATGATAGCGGTACAGTACAATACCATTCAAAAACCAGCTGAGCGAGATACACGAGATATTTGGGCTATACGCGAAGAATTGGCAGAAGAGAAAAAAAGGCATTCCACATTATTAGCAGATATCCGCTCACTTAATGATGTAGTGGGTCGCTATGAGCAATCTGAAAAAACAAATTTACAATCTATTTTAAATGAAACATTGGATCGGTTAAAACAGCAGGCAGGACTTACAGATGTCATAGGACCAGGAGTTATACTCCGTGTTGCACCAGCGCCGGAATTAGTAGCAATGGGCTATAACATCGAAGAAATTTCACCTGATTTACTTACTCAATTACTGAATGCCTTGTTTAAATACGATGCTGCAAATGTTGCCATTGATGGGAACCGCATTGTACATACAACAGCCATTCGAGACATAAATGGACAAACAACGGTGAATAGTGTTCCGCTATCCTCACCGCCTTTCGAAATTTATGTTGGTACAACTTCATTTAAGGAAGCTCAGAAAATGTATAGCTCGATTCAAGCTTCAACATTTATCGACTCCTTTTACTTAGATAATTTCAATTTAGTAATAGAAGAGCCGACTGAATATTTAACAATCCCAGCATTCAATCATCCATTGACAAACGATTATTTAACAGAGGGCAAAAAAGGAGATTAATATATGTGGCTACCATTTTTAGGCTTAGTGTTAGGACTTGCCTTGGGCTTATTAACAAATATCCAGATACCCTCAATTTATGAAAATTATCTTTCAATAGCTGTTTTGGCAGCGTTAGATACGTTATTTGGCGGCATACGTGCTCAATTACAGCAAGTTTATGATGACAAAGTTTTTGTGTCAGGTTTCTTTTTTAATATAGTTCTGGCAGCAGGACTTGCCTTCTTAGGTGTGAATTTAGGTGTAGACTTGTATTTAGCAGCCATTTTTGCTTTTGGAGTACGTTTGTTCCAAAATATAGCAATAATTAGGCGTATTTTACTAACGAGGCTAGGTGAAAAATGTCACAAGAAGAACAAAACTTCCATAGAATAAGAGAAAAGTTGTCCAAAATACTCGATTTGCTTAGACATTATGCTAGATTTACAATAGAATGAAATTAAGAGCATTTTTCAAGGAGGTGCAGCGAATTGAATCAGCAAGAATTATATATATCACTTGATATTGGGTCATCCTCTATCAAAGTATTAATAGGTGAAATGAGCGACGGACAATTACATGTAATTGGGGTCGGAAATGTAAAATCGAATGGAGTTCGAAAAGGTGCGATTGTTGATATAGATGCAACAGTTCAATCTATTCGAAAGGCAGTGGAACAAGCTGAACGAATGACCGGATATCAAATCGATGAAGTCGTTTTAGGCGTTCCAGCAAACCAGACGATGTTACAGCTAGTTAAAGGTGTTGTCGCTGTAAATAGTGAAAATAGAGAAATTACAGATGATGATTTAGACAGAGTGGTAGAATCTGCACAAGTCATGTCAATACCTCCTGAACGTGAATTAGTTAACATTATTCCAAAACAATTTATTGTGGATAATTTAGATGAAATCAAAGATCCACGCGGTATGATTGGTATTCGACTCGAAATGGATGCAACGATGATTACGACCTCTAAAACGCTATTACACAATGTACTTCGTTGTGTGGAGCGTGCAGGTTTAAGCATTCGAGAGATTTATCTGCAACCATTGGCTGCTGGTTATTTTGCTTTAACAGAAGATGAAAAGAATCAAGGTACTGCCTTCATCGAATTAGGAGGCGGTTCAACAACTATAGCAGTATTTGAAGAAGGTCTGTTAACTCATACGGGTGTGATACCAGTTGGTGGTGATCATATTACAAAAGACATTTCAATTGTCTTAAAAACACCGACAGAGCAAGCAGAACAAATCAAGCACCAATTTGGACATGCCTATTATGATGATGCATCAGACGAAGAACTCTTTGAAGTGCCAATTGTAGGTACAGATTCAAGAGATCAGTACAGCCAGCGCTTTATTTCAGAAATTATCGGTGCTCGATTGGAAGAATTATTCGAGCTAGTGATTGATGAGTTAGCGCGACTAGGTGTTCGAGATTTACCAGGTGGTGTTGTTTTAACAGGTGGTGTTGCAAAGCTTGAAGGTATTGCGCAACTGGCGCGCCAGATACTGCAAACGCGTGTTAGAATATATATACCTGATTATATTGGCGTTAGAGAGCCTTCATTTACGACGGCAGTTGGACTAATTCGTTACGCCTATTTAGAAGATGATTTTTACGGAAAAAGTACGAATACGCAACCTAGTGAATATGCGGTTGTAGGAGCTCAATCAGCGACACCTAAGAAGCAAGAATATGCTGCACCATCAGAATCTAAGGGAAGCGTAATCGGGAGAGCAAAAAAATTATTTGATAAATTTTTTGATTAACTTGAATGCGTAATGAATGATACAGAGTCGAGTTACCGTGGGAGGAAAAAAGTATGTTAGAATTTGATACAAGTGTTGATCAACTTGCAGTTATAAAGGTCATTGGTGTCGGTGGCGGTGGTAACAACGCTGTCAACCGAATGATAGAACATGGTGTACAAGGTGTTGACTTTATCGCAGTAAATACAGATGCCCAGGCTTTAAATTTATCGTTGGCTGAAATAAAGTTACAAATTGGTACAAAGCTTACTCGTGGCCTAGGCGCTGGTGCAAATCCCGAGGTAGGGAAAAAGGCTGCTGAAGAAAGTCGTGAACAATTAGAAGAAGTTTTACGCGGTGCGGATATGGTCTTCGTAACGGCTGGAATGGGCGGTGGCACAGGTACTGGTGCTGCGCCAGTTATTGCGCAAATCGCACGTGATTTGGGAGCGTTAACTGTAGGTGTAGTAACACGACCATTCACATTTGAAGGTCGCAAACGTCAAACACAAGCAATCGGTGGTATTGGCGGTATGAAAGAAGCGGTAGATACATTAATCGTCATTCCGAACGACAAGCTACTACAAATTGTCGATAAATCTACGCCGATGCTTGAAGCCTTCCGTGAAGCAGATAACGTTTTACGTCAAGGTGTACAAGGTATTTCAGATTTAATCGCAACACCAGGTCTTATTAACTTAGACTTTGCAGACGTAAAAACAATTATGTCAAATAAAGGTTCTGCATTAATGGGGATCGGTATTGCAACGGGTGAAAACCGTGCTGCAGAAGCAGCGAAAAAAGCTATTTCGAGTCCTTTACTTGAATCATCAATTGACGGTGCTAAAGGTGTTCTTATGAATATTACAGGCGGCTCAAACCTTAGCTTATTTGAAGTACAAGAAGCAGCAGATATTGTAGCTTCAGCGTCTGATGAAGAAGTAAATATGATTTTCGGTTCTGTTATTAACGAAAATTTAAAAGATGAAATTATTGTCACAGTCATTGCGACTGGTTTTTCTGAAGAGGCTTTACAACAACAACGCGGGTCTGCACGTCCAACGTTAAATACTAATCGACAAGCTGCTCCTCAACAACAAGCACCAATTCGTGAGCAACGTCAAGAAGTTCATATTCAACAAGAACAACCACGTCAAAACCAGCAGAATTATGCACAGGATGATATGCTTGAGGTACCTGCATTCCTACGAAACCGTAAAAATCGTGGATAAAGGTAAAGCATTTGACTTCTTAAAAGCTCGTATTTTACTTAGGTAAAATACGAGCTTTTTATATTTGTTAGGGAATTTTGTAGCATCATCTCAGGTGTAGCTTATTCCTATGGATAGATGATGCCTATAATTTGACCTTACTAGTGTTTGAATGTAAAGAAAATTCTTTCCTTGATTATGTTCAAATGTGTAAGGAAAGCATGTATTTTGTCAAAACATTTTAAGGAATTGATGCGATTGTTTGACAATATTTGTGACCGTGGCGTGCTAACTTTGTAAGTAGGAGGCGGCTGTTATGTATGGAGAATGGCTGGTGCTCATTAATACGCTTTATAATCTAGCGATACTCACGTTTACGGCAAAGGTAACAAGGGTTCATGTAAAGAATACGAGATTATTAATGAGTTCTATTTGTAGTAGTTTGATAGCTGTAATCGGTGGTCAAATGCTGATAACGATAATGCTAAGTTTTGTCATATTAATTGGTATTGCATTTCAGTTTAAGATTCGAAGCTTTCAGAAGCAAGGACCGATTGTACTGGTAGCAACAATTGTTATTGGCGGGCTATTAACAGCGTTACAACCGTATTTAAAGAATCTTTCTGTCATTCATTTTATTTTAATTTGTTTATTGGTAGCATTTGGTTACCTCGTTGTTTTTTATAAACAATGGGGATTTGTGAAGTTGGAGCGTGTAAGTGGTCAGTTTGTTTTTGATACGACGTTAAAGATTTTTGATGCCATGATACCACTTTCGGCTTTTGTTGATACGGGTAATCAATGCATCGAGCCTTTATCCGGAAAACCTGTCCATTTTGTCTCGTATACAGCTTTACGATCACATTTACCAGTAGCGATTCGAAAAGCATTATCTGAATGGCAAGAAGCCGATCCGTACGATGTATCAATGTTTTCAGCAGATTATCAACGTCTTATTCGATTTATTCATGTAAATACAGTGCAGCAACAAGCAGTTGTATTAGGTTTTCGCTTTGATGAGTGGCTTATTAAGGGGGAGCCATCACAAGTGAAGAGCAATGAGTATATCGTATTAACGAAAAAAGCTAAAAATTTTCCACATAGCACAGCAGCAATTTTACATTTTTCAGCGCTTTCAAATAACTCATAGAGGGGGAGAACTATTGCTTCTTAGGCTACTTGCTAGCTTGAAAAAATTATGGGGTAAGTTTCGAAGTCGTGAAACGTACTATATAGGGGGAAATGATTCATTGCCAGTGCCACTAAGTCGAGAAGAAGAAGTCACAGTCATTGCATCCTTTATGAACGGAGATTTACGAGCAAGAGACACACTTATTGAACGTAATTTACGTCTTGTTGTTTATATTGCTAGACGTTTTGATAATACGGGTACGCCGATTGAGGATTTAATTAGTATTGGATCAATTGGCTTGATTAAGGCGATTGAAACGTTCAATACAGATAAGAATATTAAGCTTGCAACGTACGCATCACGTTGTATTGAAAATGAAATCTTGATGCATTTACGTAAGACAAGTCGCATGAAGGGTGAGGTTTCATTAGATGAACCACTAAACTCAGATGCTGACGGCAATGAATTATTATTGTCTGATATTTTAGGGACAGAGGAACATATTATTTTAGACAATGTGGAAAAGAAAATTGAGCGTCAACATATGTTCCATGCCATTAACTTATTAGGCGCGCGTGAAAGATATATTATGGAGTGTCGTTTTGGCTTAAATGGAAAAATTGAAATGACGCAAAAAGAAGTAGCTGATCACTTAGGTATTTCGCAATCATATATTTCTCGTCTAGAAAAGAAAATCATTCAAGATTTACGAGAAAATTTGAATCAACCTATATCATAATTAGGGAAATTTATCCTACCTAAAATTGGTCGTAATTTTTCTGCATATTCTCGATTCTCTCGGACAAACTGATGTAACGGTTTAGTCAGAGAATAACATCCGGAGGAATCGAATATGCGAACAAAAGTAGATCTTTGCGGCTTAGATACATCGACTTTGCCAATTTTAAAGCACGAGGAAATGAAGGAACTCTTCATCCGTTTACAAGCAGGAGAAACCGAGATTCGGGAAGATCTTGTCATGTGCAATTTAAGGTTAGTGCTCAGTATTGTCGGGCGATTTGCCTATAGGGGTGAACAGGCAGATGATTTATTTCAGGTAGGCTGTATTGGCCTCATGAAAGCCATTGATCATTTTGATTTAAAGCATAATGTACGATTTTCAACATATGCTGTACCAATGATCATTGGTGAAATTCGTCGCCATCTGCGTGATCATCATGCACTACGCGTTTCTCGCTCACTTAGAGATATTGCGTACAAGGCGATGCAGGCAAAAGAGCAATGGATAACTGATAATTTGCGAGAACCAACGATTGAAGAAATTGCTGAAATGATTGACATGAAAAAGGAAGATGTTTTATTTGCCTTAGATGCCATTCAAGACCCAGTTTCATTACAAGAGCCCATTTATTCAGACGGTGGGGACGCTGTTTATATGATGGACCAATTACGTGATGATGATGTATCAGAAGATCAATGGGTTGCCTACGTGTCGGTGAAAGAAAGTTTGCAAAAGTTAGATGTACGTCAGCAAATGATAGTAGCAAAGCGTTTTTATTTTGGTGAGACACAAACTGAAATTGCAAAGGAACTGGGGATTTCTCAAGCGCAAATTTCACGACTAGAAAAAAATGCGATAGAAACGATGCAGAAAGATTATAAGTAAGTAGACAATGCGCACCCGAGATTTCGGTGCGCATTTTATCTTCATTCAGTTAGAAAAATGCTTACCAAGCGACAGCAAAAGGTAATTACATCTGATGTAATTGATTTAGGAGGGGTACAGATGCGTTTTTCAAATTTACAGCAAAAAGAAGTTATAGAAGCTGGAAATGGACGTTTTTTAGGATTTGTTGTAGATGCAGAGGTTTCGAAGGAAACGGGCTATGTAACTGCTTTTATGATAGCAGAGCCTCGTAAGTATCTAGGGTTTTTTAGAGGTGAAGAGTCAGTTAGAAAAGTTTATATGAAAGATGTTCTTGTTGTTGGAAAGGATGTCATACTTGTGAAGGCACTATCGTAGAGCTAATGATTTGCGCTTCTAGTTCGTTTAAATAGCAATTTGAGACTATATCTGCCTGAGTTGCGTGTGAACAGCGCAAATGTACTTTCACGAATAGGTCAGGCTATTCATTGATAAATAAAGCGTTGCTTGTTACAATAAAAGAAACTAATGTTGCAAAGTTGGGAAAAAAGTGACGAAAATCTTAACAAATTTATACAAAATTAATGGACAAATACAAGCAGCACAAAAACGTGCAAATCGTGAACAAGATCAGGTTCAAATTATTGCTGTAACAAAAGAAGTCTCTGTAGCAAGAACGCAAGAAGCTATTGAAGCAGGGCTAGTGCATTTAGGAGAAAATCGCCCTGAAGGTTTGAAACATAAAATTGAAGCGATTCAAGCTGATGTACATTGGCATTATATTGGCTCACTTCAAACTCGTAAAGTAAAACAGGTCATTAATGATATTGATTATTTACATTCATTGGATCGATTGAGCTTAGCTGAAGAAATTGAAAAAAGAGCAAACAAGCCTGTGAAATGCTTTGTACAAGTTAACGTATCAGGCGAAGAATCAAAACATGGTTTAACAGCAGAAGAGGCAATATCTTTTATCGAATCTTTACAAAACTTTACGAAAATTCAAGTTGTTGGTTTGATGACAATGGCACCAAATACAGAGAAAGAATCAATCATTCGCTCTGTTTTTCAGCAATTAAAACAATGTCAACAGCAAATAGCCGAGATGGGATTCGCACACGCACCTTGTACCGAGTTATCAATGGGCATGTCTAATGACTTTGAAATAGCGGTAGAGGAAGGAGCTACATTCGTTCGAGTCGGAACGGCTCTTGTTGGAAATGAAAGAGGGGAACAGGATGAGCATGAAAAATAAAATTAAAAACTTCTTTTATCTTGAAGAAGAAATAGAAGAAGACATCACGCAAGCTCCTATTCAAAAGCAACAACCCGTGCAACAACAACCGATTCATGCAGCTAAACCTAAAAAGGCCATAAAAGAACGTAGGGCACCGATTCATGAAATTGTACCACAAAGTGCATCTGCCAATAATATCGTAAGTTTACAGGCAGCTATGAATTCTAAAGGTGCAAAAGTAGTATTAGTAGAACCGAGAGTCTATGCAGAAGCTCAGGATATTGCGGAAAACTTAAAAAACAAACGTGCTACAATTGTCAATTTACAACGTATTGATCGTGAGCAAGGTGTACGAATTATCGATTTTTTAAGTGGCACTGTTTACGCACTTGGCGGTGATATTCAACGCATCGGTAAAGATATATTCCTATGTACACCAGATAATGTAGAAGTGTCTGGCGAAATTTCAAATTTTATTTTAGACGATAATTAAAGAGCGAGGATTGTAGTTTATATGACTTTTTATATAATTATGTATTATGTGTCATTAGCATTTAAAGCGTATTCTTTTATGCTAATAGCATATATTTTAATGTCTTGGATACCTGCTGCACAAAACTCAGCAATTGGTCGTATGCTTGAAAAAGTATGCGAGCCATATTTGGGGATTTTTAGGAAATTTATCCCTCCTATCGGTATGATTGATATTTCTCCGATTGTGGCAATTTTCCTGTTGAATTTTATTCAAAACGGGCTTTTCATTGTGATTCAAAAAATATACTTTATGTTTTAGACGAAAATCCTCACAGTTGGTGGGGATTTTTTGTTTAACAGGGAATACTAAGTTTAGAAACAGTGGAAGAAGGATATAAGAGGTGGGGAAATGGAACATTTAATACAACATTTTAGGAAGGACGAGCAGCCTTTCATCGAACAGGTAGTGAGTTGGCAACGTGAGGTCGAGGATCGCTATGCGCCAAAACTCACTGATTTTTTAGATCCACGGCAACGTTTTATTGTGGCATCCATTATTGGGCAGGATGACGCTTTAAAAACCATGAGTGCAGGTCTTTTTCATGAGGCAGAACGCCAACGTATGCTTATCTATCCATCCTATTTTGAACCGCAAGTGGAGGATTATCAACTAACTGTGTTTACCATTCATTATCCTGCTAAGTTCATACAATTACGTCATCCAGACGTACTAGGTGCACTGTTGTCATTAGGTTTAAATCGCGCTAAATTTGGTGATATACGCGTTAATGAGCAACGAGTACAATTTGTAGTCGCTGATGAGGTGGCAGATTATGTCCGTCTACATTTAACGGGCATTGGTAAAGTCAAAGTGTATGTAGAGTCGATTAAAGAGACTGAGCCCCTCATTCAAAATGAGGATGAATGGGTGGAAGAGTCTTATACGGTTTCTTCCATGCGTTTAGATGTCATAATTGCAAATGTGTTAAAAGTTTCTCGCCAAAGGGCACAGGCACTTATAACAGGTAAAAAAGTACGCGTAAATTGGACTGAGCGAGAGGCAGTGGCTTTCGAATTACAAGAAGGCGATATTTTGTCAGTACGAGGAAGCGGTCGCGTGAAAATACTTATGACAGAAGGTCGTACAAAAAAAGATAAAATTCGCTTGCAAATCGGTCGATTGACCCAAAAAAGCTAAAAATCAAGTAAAATTCATTAATTTTTACTGCTAAGTTGTTGGAACAATTGTATAATAGGAAGAACGAATGTACATGTAAAGGAGAGAAGGATTGTATGCCATTATCACCTATTGATATACATAATAAGGAGTTTACAAAATCCTTTAGAGGTTATGCAGAAGATGAAGTAAATGAATTTTTAGATCAGATCATTAAAGATTATGAAATATTATTGCGAGAAAAAAAGGAAGTCGACAAGCAGCTAGAAATGTCTTTAGAACAAGCAAGATATTTCAGTTCATTAGAGGAAACATTACAAAAATCAATTGTTGTGGCTCAAGAAGCGGCTGATGAAGTGCGAAGAAATTCACAAAAAGAAGCAAAGCTAATTGTGAAAGAAGCAGAAAAAAATGCTGATCGCATTATCAATGAGGCCTTAACAAAAGCCCGTAAAGTGACAATTGAAATTGATGAGCTGAAAAAGCAATCAAAGGTTTTCCGAAATCGTTTTAAAATGCTTGTAGAAGCACAGCTTGATTTACTAAATGCCGATGATTGGGATCATTTATTACAATATGATATTGATTTAACAGAAATTCAATCATCTGTAGAAGATGCGCAAGAATCAGACGAAGTGTAAGACATTCCATCACTAATAATGTTTAACCGACCATTAGCGTTGGCAATCATCTACTTAACTAATCAGTTTGACTTGACGTCAATGATGGATTTTCATATACTATTGTAATAGTAATTATTTTGAACAAATATGCATACAGGCGAAGATGGAGACAGTATTTGTTAGGCGTAGTGAAGCGATTTGGGGATAGTGGGAGCCCAAACAATCAAATAACAAAGAACATCACTCCAGAGCTAAATAACTGAACTTTTAGTAAGTTATTTCGGGGCGCATGACGTTAACATGCTTACAAGAGGTAGTGCTTTTATGTACTGCAACTAGGGTGGTACCGCGAGTCAAAGCTTCTCGTCCCTTTTTAGGGATTGAGGGGCTTTTTTGTTTGTTTGAAAAAAACAGAGGAGGAATTACAAATGGTTGAATATAAAGAAACCTTATTAATGCCGAAAACGGATTTCCCAATGCGCGGAAACTTACCGGCCAATGAACCGAAGATGCAAGACAAATGGAATGGAATGGACATCAATAAACTGCAAATGGAGCGTACTTCAGGTTGCCCAGAATTTGTGTTGCATGATGGGCCTCCTTATGCAAACGGTGATATTCATATCGGTCATGCTTTAAACAAAGTGTTAAAAGATATGATTACACGCCATCGTTCTATGACAGGCTACCATGTTAACTATATTCCTGGCTGGGATACACATGGTTTACCAATCGAGCAAGCGTTGGCAAATAAAGGTGTAAAGCGTAAAGAAATGTCTATCGCGGATTTCCGTAAATTATGTGAAGAATATGCTTATCAACAAATCGACAACCAACGTGCACAATTCCGTCGCTTAGGGGTTCGTGGTGATTGGGAAAATCCATATATCACATTAAAGCCAACGTTTGAAGCTCGTCAAATTGAAGTCTTCGGAAAAATGGCGGAAAAAGGATATATTTATAAAGGATTAAAACCAGTGTACTGGTCACCTTCGTCTGAATCAGCACTTGCAGAAGCTGAAATCGAGTATAAGGATGTTAAATCAGCATCTATTTATGTAAGCTTTGCGATTAAAGATGCAAAAGGTGTTGTACCAGCAGATGCAAAATTCATCATCTGGACAACGACACCTTGGACAATTCCAGCAAACTTGGGGATTTCTTTAAACCCAGAATTTATCTATGTAGTTGTAGCAGTAGCAGATAAAAAATTCATCATTGCCAAAGAATTATTGGAAACAATCGCAAAAGAGCTTGAGTGGGAAACCTATGAAGTTGTACAAGAAGTAAAAGGGGAAGCATTAGATCGCCTTGTCGCACAACATCCATTCTATGACCGAGAATCACTTGTTATGGTTGGTGAGCACGTTACAGCTGAAGCTGGTACTGGTTGTGTTCACACAGCTACTGGACACGGGGAAGATGACTATAATATCGGGAAATTATATGACTTGCCAATCCTTAGTCCTGTTGATAACCGTGGATGCTATACAGAAGAAGCTCCAGGCTTTGAAGGTGTCTTTTATAATGATGCGAACAAAATGGTGACAGCGCGATTAGCAGAAGTAGGCGCATTAGAAAAATTAGATTTCTTTACGCACTCATATCCACATGATTGGCGTACGAAAAAACCAGTTATTTATCGTGCGACACCACAATGGTTTGCGTCTATTGATGCATTCCGCGATGAGTTACTAGAAGCTGTTAAATCTACAACATTTACACCAGCTTGGGGCGAAACACGTCTTTATAACATGATTCGCGATCGTGGGGACTGGGTTATTTCTCGTCAACGTGCATGGGGTGTGCCAATTCCTATTTTTTATGCAGAAAATGGTGAGCCAATTATTACACCGGAAACAATTGCACGCATTTCAGCATTGTTCCGTGAGCATGGCTCAAATATTTGGTTCCAAAAGTCGGCAAAAGAATTACTACCAGAAGGTTTCACACATCCAGGAAGCCCGAACGGCGAGTTCACAAAAGAAAACGATATTATGGACGTATGGTTTGACTCAGGTTCTTCTCACCAAAGTGTGCTAGTAGAACGTGGAATGAAATATCCTGCTGATCTTTATTTAGAAGGCTCTGACCAACATCGCGGTTGGTTTAACTCTTCATTAATTACATCAGTAGCAATTAATGGCTATGCACCCTATAAAGGTTTACTAACACATGGTTTCGTGCTTGATGGTGAAGGGCGCAAAATGAGTAAATCACTCGGAAATACCATTATTCCGCAAAAGGTAATGGATCAGTATGGTGCAGATATTTTACGTTTGTGGGTAGCATCTGTTGACTACACAGCCGATGTACGTATTTCAATGGATATGTTAAAGCAAGTTTCTGAAGTATACCGCAAAATTCGTAATACATTCCGTTTCTTACACGGTAATATTGCCGATTTCAAGCCAGAGACTGACCGCGTAGCATATGCAGATTTACGTGAAATGGACCAATATGTATACATGCGCTTGCAAGACATCTTAAAAACTGTGCGTGCTGCTTATGTCCGCTACGATTTTGCAGCTGTCTACCATGCAATCAATAACTTTGTCGCTGTGGAGTTATCTTCATTCTACTTAGACATCGCAAAAGATGTAGTGTACATCGAAGGTCATGACAATCATGATCGCCGTGCAATGCAATCAGTCATTTATGATACATTAATGACCTTAGTAAAAGTAATGACACCAATTATTCCGCATACTACGGATGAGGTTTGGTCTTATTTACACGAGCAAGGCTTAGTGGATGAAGTATCTGTTCAATTAACTGATTTCCCAGAGGTTAATGAGCAAGCAAACTTCGAAAGTCTACGTACAAAATGGGAAACAATTATTAATGTACGCGATGATATTCTTAAAGCATTAGAGGAAGCACGTAATGCTAAAACAATTGGTAAATCTCTAGAAGCTAAAGTAACTGTTTATGCAAAAGAGGATGTTTCAGCATTATTGAACGATGCAAATATTGATTTTGCACAGCTATCAATCGTATCCAACTTAGAAGTAGCACCATTTGAAGCAGCTCCAGCTGAAGCATTGGCGCTTGAACATGCATCCATCGTTGTTGAAAAAGCAACAGGCGAGAAATGTGAGCGTTGTTGGTCAATTTCGCAAACAGTCGGTACGAACGCAGCACATCCAACCGTTTGTGCACGCTGTGCAGAAGTAGTTGAAAAGTATTACGTTTAAATAAGTTGAAATCATAAAGCCATTCGAAAGTGAACAGTCACTTGAAAAGGTGGAATACTTTACTGGTGTAAAGGTAGAAATGAGCAGCTCGATGTTACGATCGGCTGCTCATTTTTTATTCATTCGCTCAAGGTCTGATTCCTCGAGTAAAAGAAGTGGTTAACTTTGTTAGAGGGACTAAGATGCGAATATTGTCAGGGACAAATGGATTTTTTTATTTAAACATGATTTATATGCAACGTTCATGAAAAAGGATATTACTCAAAAACAACGACTGATTGCGGCGAAGGTAACCATCGTGATTTTAGGTGTTCTTTACGGAGCCCCTGGTTTATTGGTGAAAGATGCATCGATAGGTCATTTAGTAGCTTTAGCGTTTACGGTTGCAGTACATTTACACCAATCTTTATTTTAGGTATTTGGTGGAGAGGTATGACATTAAAAAGGAGCAATAGCAGACCTAATAATCGGTCCAGGTGTATCGATGTGGATGATTTTCTTACCTGGAACACTACCAAGCTTTTTACAATTTGAAATTCCTGGTATTGTGACAGTACCTGTTGGTTTCCTATCAGTTATTATTGTGTCCTTATTCGATAGAAAAGTACCAGCTGACGTAAATGATTTCATGAAGCGTGTACATTCAAAAGAATCTGAAACGGTATAAGAGATTTGTAAGCTATTTCTATTGCTTGTTAAGGGATAGAGATAGCTTTTTGTTGTAGAACGGGGTTGAATTGAATGCTGTGTTTTCTTTAGCTACATTTTAAAGACAGTTAGGTAATATGGATTTAGCCTTCTAATCATGAGCGTCTCCGTCATATTTTCATGTTATATTAGTTATTCCTCTATAGGCTCTTATGGTAGAATAGGTAAGATGTTGAGCGAACGGAGGAATGGCTGTGTATAAATATTATGGATTGGCCGCTTTTGTGATTCTTTTAGATCAATGGACAAAATGGCTAATTGTGAAAAATATGGAGTATGGAGAGCGTATGTCTGTGTGGGACCCATGGTTTGGTATTTTGTCTCATCG
Source organism: Lysinibacillus sp. NPDC048646 (assembly GCF_050272295.1). Taxonomy (NCBI): domain Bacteria; kingdom Bacillati; phylum Bacillota; class Bacilli; order Caryophanales; family Bacillaceae; genus Lysinibacillus; species Lysinibacillus sp. NPDC048646. The sequence goes on along the minus strand of NZ_JBNNLZ010000001.1, from coordinate 155,067 downwards.
AAATAGAGGGGCTGCATGGGGGATGTTAGAAGGGCAAATGTGGTTGTTTACAATTGTGACAGTAGGCGTTATTTATGCCATCATTTACTTTTATCATAAAGAAGCTAAGGGAAAACAGATTTTTCAAGTGGGCTTAATGCTATTATTGGGCGGAGCTATAGGCAATTTTATCGACCGTTTATTTAGAGGAGAAGTGGTCGATTTTGTTGATGTGTTAATTCCAGTGATTAATTATGATTTCCCTATCTTTAATATTGCAGATGCGGCATTATCAATTGCGGTAGTCGTCCTAATGATTGGTTTAATCATCGAAGATAAAAAAGAAAAGAAACAGGTGAAACAATGACGCAAGTAACATATACAATTGAAGAACAGCAACAGGGAGAACGCATTGATAAGGCGATTTCAACTGTGCAAACAGAATGGTCACGTACACAAATTGGCAATTGGGTTGCAGAAGGTATTGTCAAAGTGAATGGTGAGACAGTAAAAGCGAAGTATAAGGTAAAAACAGGCGATGTTGTAGAAATTACTGTGCCAGAGGCAGAGCCTTTAGATGTAATAGCTGAAAACTTAGTCCTTGATATTGTCTATGAAGATGCGGATGTACTCGTTGTCAACAAGCCAAAGGGGATGGTAGTTCATCCGGCGCCAGGTCATTTGACAGGGACACTTGTAAACGGCTTGATGTATCATTGCAAAGATTTATCAGGCATTAATGGTATAATGCGTCCAGGCATTGTGCACCGTATTGATAAGGACACATCGGGCTTACTAATGGTTGCAAAAAATGACACGGCTCATACATCGTTAGTCGATCAGCTAGTGAAAAAAACGGTAACTCGTAAATATACAGCCCTTGTACATGGGCATATCGCACATGATAAAGGAACGATTGATGCGCCAATAGGTCGTGACCAAAAAGATAGACAGAAACAAGCTGTTGTTGATAAGGGCAAGCACGCGGTGACACATTTCCAAGTAACTGAACGATTTGGCGATTACACGCTTGTAGAATGTCGCCTAGAGACAGGACGAACACATCAAATTCGTGTGCATATGAAATATATAGGATTCCCCCTTGTTGGAGATCCAAAATATGGACCAAAAAAGACCATAGATTTTGATGGACAAGTATTGCACGCAGGTATATTAGGATTTGATCATCCTACGTCGGGTGAATATATGGAGTTTGAAGCACCTCTTCCTGCTGATTACGTACAATTATTAGATGAATTAAGAAATAACCATTGACGGATATTTAAAGAAGGTCTATACTAACGAAAGTGAATGAACAACTTAACTAAATATTCACCTTTAATGACAGTCCAGAGAGGCTGAGAAGGTACATGTCATAGTGTTGCAAAAAATTTGTGCTGCAAATTTTTCAACATGCTATTTGAACACGTATATAACCCTCTCAGGCTATTCGCCTCGAGAGGTTTTTTTATGCCATGCAACGGATGCGAAACCCCGAATTGCTCAGTTATGATCGGTGGACTAAAGAGAATTCCTAATGATGTAAGTTTCGCTAGTGAACACATGACCAATAATAAATAGAAGAGGGGAGGAAATAAGCGTGACAAAAAATGAGTTATTAGATGGCCCATCTATGACAAGAGCATTAACACGTATTGCACATGAAATTATTGAACGTAATAAAGGTATTGATGAATGTATTTTAGTGGGCATTAAAACACGTGGTGCTTTCCTAGCAAAACGTTTAGCAGAACGAATTGAAAAAATTGAAGGTAAAGCTATTCGAACAGGGGAGCTAGATATTACCTTATACCGTGATGATTTATCGACAAAGCATGATAACGAACAAGCGCATGTTGAACAAGTAGATATTGAATACGTTGTAGCGAATCAAAAAATTATTTTAGTCGATGATGTCTTATATACAGGACGTACAGTACGCGCTGCATTAGATGCGATAATGGATTTAGGACGACCTGCACAAATCCAACTAGCGGTACTCATCGATAGAGGACATCGAGAGCTACCGATTCGAGCAGACTACGTTGGAAAAAATGTGCCAACTTCAGGTACTGAACGTATCGTTGTGCATTTACAAGAGGTAGATGGAGAAGATTGCGTCACAATTTATAAAGAAGATTAACTATAAAGTGAGGAAACCCTATGTCAAAGGCAGTATTAGATATTCATGATAAACCAACCCCAATACAATTGGTGACATTGAGTTTCCAACATATGTTCGCCATGTTCGGGTCAACTATCTTAGTCCCACAACTTGTGGGACTAAGCCCGGCAATTGCTCTTTTAACAAGTGGGATTGCCACACTTATTTTCTTATTAGTCACTCAGTTTAAAGTACCAGCTTACTTAGGTTCATCATTCGCCTTCATATCGCCAATTCTAATTGCTTCAAATGGTTTAACTGAAGATGGAGCAAGTGTAAGCCCAGGAAATGCGATGATAGGCGCAATGGCGGTCGGCTTAGTGTACGGTATTGTATCTTTATTAATATGGAAAACAGGGTATAAGTGGTTAATGCGCTTACTACCGCCAATCGTAGTAGCACCAGTTATTATCGTCATTGGTTTAGGACTGTCAGGAACAGCCGTAAATATGGCGATGAACGTTAATGGAGAATACAGTTTCCTTCATTTCACTGCAGCACTTGTGACATTATTTGCAGCGATTATTTTCACAGTTTACTTCAAAAATATTTTAAGTGCGATGCCAATTCTTATGGGGCTAATTGTGGGATATATTTATTCAGTTATCATCGGAATAGTTGATTTCACAGCAGTAAAAGAAGCAGCATTTTTCGCTTCACCGGATTTCATAATTCCAGGAGTAGACTACGAATTTAATATTACTGCTAAAATCTTACTTGCAATGGTACCGATTGTTATCGTAACGATTTCAGAACATATTGGTCACCAACTAGTTTTGGGGAAAGTAGTCAATCGAAATTATATAAAAGATCCAGGCCTTCATCGCTCAATTTTAGGGGACGGTTTAGGGACATTAGTGAGTTCCTTAATCGGCGGGCCACCAAAAACGACATACGGTGAAAATATCGGTGTGTTAGCAATCACACGTGTTTACTCCGTCTATGTTATCATGGGAGCAGCTGTCATTGCGATTGTCGTATCATTCTTTGGGCAAGCAATGGCATTAATTTCGACAATACCGACAGCCGTTCTTGGTGGAATTTCAATCTTATTGTTTGGTATTATCGCGTCTAGTGGTTTACGAATGCTCGTTGAAAACAACGTAGACTTTGGAAATAATCGTAACATGGTTATTGCATCTGTTATCTTAGTAGTCGGAATAGGTGGTGCGGCGCTTAAATTTACTGATTCGTTTGCCATTGAAGGGATGGCATTAGCCGCCATCATAGGTGTAATTTTAAACTTAGCATTACCGGGAAGAGATAAAGAAGTTGCAAACTATGATTAATTAAATAAGTAGTACCTTTTAATGAATTGTCCAGAGAGGCAAAAAAGGGGAAGTTGTGGACAAGGTAAAAGTTTGAATGCGTTCTTACTTTAACTTGTCACGCCTCCTTATGCCTCGTTGATGACATCAGCGGGGCTTTTATATTATTCAGCTTGCTGAATAATATAGAACGTCATACATAGGCGTTCATGACTCACAACCTTATGGAGGTACATGATGAAGAACTTATTATCGATGGAACATTTAACAACTAAAGAAATTAACAGCATCCTAAATCGTGCGCAGGCTTTTGAAAATGGAGAAGCATCATCGTTATCTCGCGCTTACAATGTAGCAAACTTATTTTTTGAACCGAGTACACGTACGAAAACGAGCTTTGAAATGGCAGAGCGCAAAGTTGGCTGTACTGTTATCCCGTTTGATGCTAGCTTTTCCAGCGTAACAAAGGGTGAAACAATGTATGATACAGTAAAGACTTTGGAAATGATTGGTATAGATGCAGTAATCATTCGAGCAAAAGAGGATGAATATTACAATGAATTACTTGAAGGCATTAACGTCGCGGTCATTAACGCAGGCGATGGTGCTGGTCAGCATCCTTCACAATCACTACTGGATCTTTACACAATTAAAAAAGAGTTTGGTTCTTTTGAAGGGTTGAATATTACGATTGCTGGCGATATATCGCATAGCCGCGTAGCTAAATCAAATGCCACTGCATTACAGCGTTTAGGGGCAAATGTTCACTTCCTATGTCCAGAAGAATGGACAGGTGGCTTTGAAGCACATCATTCTTGGGAAGATTTAATCGAAATAAGCGATGTCATCATACTACTTCGTGTACAACATGAACGTCATAAGGTTAACAAAAGTTTTTCAAAAGAAGAGTATCATGAAAAATATGGTTTAACGACTGAACGAGAAAAACAAATGAAGGATAGAGCGATTATTATGCATCCTGCACCATTTAATCGCGATGTAGAAATTGCCTCTGAGCTAGTAGAGTGCGAGCGTTCAAGAATTTTTGAACAAGTGCGCAATGGTGTTTTCACACGTATGGCAATTGTTGAAACAATTTTAAAGGGGAGAGAATAAAATGACTAAGGTACTTCAAAATGTACAAATGTTAAACGAACAGGGCGAGCTAAATACCGTAAATATCGCCATGGCCGATGGAAAAATTACGGCAATTGGACAAGATGTAAATGTAGAGGGTGCTGAAATCATCGAAGGAAATGGATTGGTTGTGGCACCGGGTTTTGTCGATGTGCACACGCATTTACGTGAGCCAGGTTTCGAACATAAAGAAACCATTGCAACAGGCTCGGCTTCAGCAGCCAAGGGTGGTTTCACAACAATCTGTGCCATGCCAAATACGAAACCTGTACCTGACTCAGTTGAAAATATGCAACTTATTAACGGCTTAATTAAGGAAAGTGCAGTAATACGAGTATTACCATATGGTTCATTAACAAAGGATATTTCAGGTGAAGTTCGTACAAGCATTGACGAGTTAAAAGCTCAAGGTGCTGTAGCTTTTTCTGATGATGGTGTTGGCATCCAACTCGCTTCGACAATGTATGAACAAATGAAAGATGCTGCCAAGCACGATATGGTCGTAGTGGCACACTGTGAAGATAACTCACTGATTTACGATGGTGTTATGCATGAAGGTAAACGTAACGTTGAGCTTGGTTTACCAGGGATTCCATCCATTTGTGAATCTGTACAAATTGCCCGTGATGTTCTTCTTGCAGAAGCAGCAGGCGCACGCTATCACGTTTGTCACGTATCAACGAAGGAATCTGTGCGTGCAGTACGTGATGCAAAAGCAGCAGGCATCCGCGTAACTGCAGAAGTTTGCCCGCATCACTTATTACTTGAAGAAATGGATATTCCATCAGATGATGCCAACTGGAAAATGAACCCGCCATTACGTGGGGCAGATGACAAAGACTCCCTACATGCAGCCTTATTAGACGGTACGATTGACTGCATCGCAACAGACCATGCACCACATACAGTAGAAGAAAAATGCTGCGGCATGGTTGGCGCACCATTTGGTATTGTTGGCTTTGAAACAGCTTTCCCGTTGCTCTACACACAGTTTGTAGAAACGGGTAAATGGTCATTAAAGCAATTGATTGATTGGATGACTGTAAAAGCAGCACAAATTTTTGACTTACCCTACGGAACATTAGAAGTTGGTGCTTCTGCAGACTTGATTTTAATTGATTTAACGAAAGAACAAATAATTGATGCACAAGGTTTTGTATCAAAAGGTCGTAACACACCATTCAACGGCTGGGCTGCTAAGGGTTGGCCAGTTGTAACAATATTTGAAGGTAATATCGTATACCAGGAGGCAGAGTAATGAAAAAACGTTTACTTATTTTAGAAGATGGCACAGTATTCACAGGTACAGCGTTCGGAAGTGAGCGAGCTTCACAAGGTGAGGTCGTGTTCACAACAGGCATGACAGGTTATCAGGAAACAATATCAGATCCTTCGTTCTACGGACAAATTGTAACGTTAACATATCCATTAATCGGTAACTACGGTATTAACCGCGATGATTTCGAATCTATCACACCAGCCATACGTGGATTCGTTGTGCGTGAGTTAGCAAAAAAACCTTCAAACTTCCGATGTGATTTAACTGTAGATGAGTACTTAACATCAAAGGATATCCCAGGGATTGAAGGCATCGATACACGTAAATTAACGCGTATTATTCGTAACAAAGGTTCAGTAAAAGCAATTTTGACAGCGGCTGACGAGGAAGTAAATGTTGAGGAAGTCGTAGCAAAACTTCAAGTAACACCAGCGATCACACATCATGTTCGTGAAGTAACACCAAAAGCTGCTTATCCATCACCAGGTCGTGGCAAGCGTGTAGTGTTAATCGACTATGGGATGAAGCACGGTATTCTACGTGAGTTAAATAAACGTGACTGTGACGTACTTGTTGTGCCTTACAATACACCTGCAGAAGAAATTTTAGCATGGCATCCAGATGGTATTATGCTTTCAAACGGTCCAGGTAACCCAGAGGATGTAGAAGAAGGCATTGAAACAGTGCGCAATTTAATTGGAAAAGTTCCAATGTTTGGTATTTGCCTAGGTCATCAAATCTTCTCACTAGCAAGTGGTGCGCGAAGCTTTAAATTGCCATTCGGTCACCGCGGAGGGAACCATCCAGTAAAAGATTTACGTACGGGTCGTACTGATTTAACTTCTCAAAATCACGGCTATGCAATCGATATCGATTCATTAAAAGACACAGATTTAGAATTAACACATATCGCATTAAATGACGGGACTTGTGAAGGGGTTCGACATAAGCAATACCCAATCTTCACAGTACAATATCATCCAGAAGCATCACCAGGTCCAGAAGATTCAAATCACTTATTTGATGAATTTATCGAAATGATGGAAGTAGAAGCAGGGAAGGGGAAACAACATGCCTAAACGTACAGATATAGAAACTATTTTAGTAATAGGGTCAGGTCCAATCGTAATCGGACAAGCAGCAGAATTTGACTACGCAGGAACACAAGCTTGTCTTTCATTAAAAGAAGAAGGCTACCGTGTTATTTTAATCAACTCAAACCCTGCGACAATCATGACTGATACAGAAATTGCAGATAAAGTATACATCGAACCAATTACACTTGAATTCGTATCACGTATTTTACGAAAAGAACGTCCAGATGCAATCCTGCCAACACTTGGTGGACAAACGGGTCTAAACATGGCGATCGAGTTAGACGAATCGGGTATATTAAACGAACTGAACATCGAAATTTTAGGTACAAAATTAGATGCCATTCATAAAGCAGAAGACCGTGATTTATTCCGTAACTTAATGTATGAGCTAGGTGCTCCAGTACCTGAATCAGACATTATCCATAACATGGAAGAGGCGTATGCGTTAGTTGCACGCATAGGCTACCCAGTAATCGTCCGTCCTGCCTTCACACTTGGCGGTACAGGGGGCGGTATTTGCTATAACAATCAAGACTTAGAAGAAATCGTAACATCAGGTCTGAAATATTCACCTGTAACGCAATGTTTACTAGAAAAATCAATCGCAGGCTATAAAGAAATTGAATATGAAGTAATGCGCGATGCAGCAAATAACGCTATCGTCGTATGTAATATGGAAAACGTTGACCCAGTAGGTATTCACACTGGTGACTCGATCGTAGTTGCACCAACACAAACATTATCTGATCGTGAAAACCAAATGCTCCGTAATATTTCACTCGATATTATTCGTGCATTGGGAATCGAAGGTGGTTGTAACGTACAGTTAGCTCTTGATCCATATAGTTTCAATTACTACGTGATCGAAGTAAACCCACGTGTATCCCGCTCCTCAGCGTTAGCGTCTAAAGCAACAGGTTATCCAATTGCGAAACTTGCGGCTAAAATCGCTGTAGGACTTACATTAGATGAAATTAAGAACCCAGTAACAGGCTCAACTTACGCTTGCTTCGAGCCAGCACTTGACTACATCGTAGCGAAAATTCCACGTTGGCCATTCGATAAATTTGAATCAGCTAAACGTAATCTAGGGACACAAATGAAGGCAACTGGTGAAGTAATGGCACTAGGTCGTACATTTGAGGAAGCGATGCTGAAAGCAGTTCGTTCTCTTGAAACAGGTCAAGTACATTTGGAGCTTAAACACGCAGAAGACAACTCTGATTCTTGGATTGAAAAACGTATCCGTAAGGCTGGAGACGAACGTCTATTCTTTATCGGAGAAGCACTTCGTCGTGGTGTGACAATCGAGCAAATTCATGAATGGTCTGCAATTGACTTATTCTTCTTAAATAAATTCAAGAACATCGTAGATATGGAGCCAATACTTGCTAACAATAAAAACGATAAAGAGGTATTACGCACAGCAAAACGTCTTGGCTTTGCAGATAAAAAAATAGCAGAGCTTTGGGATACAACGGAATCAGCAATTTACGCTTACCGTAAAGAAAACGGCATTATTCCAGTGTACAAAATGGTAGATACATGTGCAGCAGAATTCGAATCAGAAACGCCATATTTCTACGGCACATACGAAGAAGAAAATGAATCTATCAAATCTGATAAGCCATCAGTAATTGTTCTAGGTTCAGGTCCAATCCGTATCGGTCAAGGGGTAGAGTTCGACTATGCAACAGTACACTCTGTATGGGCAATCCAAGAAGCAGGTTACGAAGCAATTATCATCAACTCAAACCCGGAAACAGTTTCAACGGACTTCTCAATTTCCGATAAATTATACTTCGAGCCATTAACAATCGAAGATGTAATGCATATTGTTGATCTTGAGCAACCAATCGGTGTTGTTGTACAGTTCGGTGGTCAAACAGCGATTAACCTTGCAGATAAATTAGAAGCAAACGGCGTGAAAATTCTTGGTACAACGCTAGAAGATATCGACCGTGCGGAAAACCGTGATAAATTCGAGCAAGCATTACATGAAATCGGCATTCCACAGCCACTTGGTAAAACAGCTACTTCTGCTGAAGAAGCGATTGTCATCGGTAAAGAAATTGGCTTCCCGGTGCTTGTCCGTCCTTCTTACGTGCTTGGTGGACGTGCAATGGAAATCGTATATAACGAAGAAGAACTAAAACACTATATGGAAAATGCGGTAGAAGCATCTCCAGATCATCCCGTTCTTGTAGACCGTTATTTAACGGGGAACGAAATTGAGGTTGATGCAATTTGTGACGGTGAAAATGTGTTAATTCCGGGTATTATGGAGCATATCGAACGTGCAGGAGTTCACTCTGGTGACTCAATTTCTGTCTACCCACCACAAAAATTAACACAGGCACAAAAAGATACATTAGTGGATTATACAACGCGTCTAGCTAAAGGTCTTGGCATCATCGGTTTAATGAATATTCAATATGTAATATCTCAAGGTGAAGTGTACGTAATCGAGGTTAACCCACGTTCATCTCGTACAGTACCATTCCTAAGTAAAATTACAAACATTCCAATGGCTAATATTGCAACGAAAGCGATTCTTGGTAAATCAATCGTGGAACAAGGCTATCCAACGGGCTTAGCGGCTGAGCAAAAAGGTGTATTTGTAAAAGTGCCAGTATTCTCATTCGCAAAATTACGCCGAGTAGACATAACATTAGGCCCTGAAATGAAGTCTACAGGGGAAGTAATGGGGAAAGATGCAACGCTAGAAAAAGCGCTTTACAAAGGCTTAGTTGCAGCTGGTATGGAGATTCGCACAGAAGGCACCGTATTATTCACAGTGTCTGATAAAGATAAAGAGGAAGCAATTGCACTGGCAAAACGCTTCTCAACAGTAGGTTACCGTATTGTAGCGACAGAAGGAACAGCGCGTAGCTTTGAAGCGGCAGGCGTGCGTACGGATGTTGTTGGTAAAATTGGTGCAAAAGGACAAACTTTACTAGATTTAATTCAAAATGGTGAGGCACAGTTAGTCGTAAACACATTAACAAAAGGTAAGCAGCCGGCACGTGATGGCTTCCGTATCCGTCGTGAGTCTGTAGAAAACGGCGTACCTTGCCTAACTTCACTAGATACAGCAGAAGCAATGCTACGTGTTATCGAGTCGATGACATTCACAGCAGAACAAATGCCAAAAGCGGAGGTAGTACACTAATATGATTCGTCAAGAGAAAATGACGGTCGTCTCACAAAAGCAAATTGCGACAAACATTTTCGAATTGACACTTCATGGGGAACTGGTGCAGGATATGACTCCTGGCCAGTTTGTCCATGTAAAGGTGTCTGATTCATTGGAGCCGCTTTTACGTCGACCAATCAGTATTGCTAACATAGACAAAGACAACAACGAATTTACAATGATTTATCGTGCGGAAGGTCGCGGCACAAAAGTTTTAGCGACAAACCGTGAAGGACAGCTAGTGAATGTACTTGGTCCTATCGGTAATGGTTTCCCTGTAGAGGCAGTGAAAGAAGGTGGCACAGCACTTTTAGTGGGTGGCGGTATCGGTGTACCGCCATTACATGAGCTGTCAAAACAATTAAATGCGCGTGGTGTCAAAACAATTCATGTGTTAGGCTTCCAAACGGAGGATGTTTGTTTCTATGAGGAGGAATTCAATGCACTTGGGGAAACACACTACGTGACAGTTGACGGCTCTAAAGGCACAAAAGGCTTTGTCACAAACGTATTAGAGTCACGTGCACCAGAATTCGATGCGTTCTATTCTTGTGGTCCTTTACCTATGTTAAAAGCATTAGAAGACTTCTACCCTGAAAAAGAAGGCTATCTATCATTTGAAGAGCGTATGGGATGCGGTATTGGTGCTTGCTTCGCATGCGTATGTAAAACAACCGATCAAATTGAAAAAGACTATGTCAAAGTATGCTCTGACGGTCCAGTATTCCCGAAAGGTACGGTGGCATTATGAGTCGTTTAAAAATCCAGATACCAGGCTTAGATTTGAAAAATCCAATTATGCCAGCGTCAGGGTGCTTCGGCTTCGGGCGTGAATATGCCCAGCTCTATGATTTATCAAAGCTCGGCGCTATTATGATTAAAGCAACAACAGTAGAAACACGTCCAGGGAACCCCACACCTCGCGTGGCAGAAACAGCAGCTGGTATGCTCAATGCAATTGGCTTACAAAACCCAGGTATTGAAAAAGTAATGAATGAGGAATTAAAGTTTTTAGAGAGCTATGATGTACCCATTATTGCGAATGTAGCCGGTACTGAAACTGAAGATTATGTGGAAGTAGCGCGCCGAATTTCTGCGGCTCCAAATGTAAAAGCGCTAGAACTTAATATTTCTTGTCCCAACGTGAAATGCGGTGGTATTCAATTCGGTACAGACCCAGAGACAGCACGTGAACTTGTGGCTGCAGTGAAAGCTGTTTCTGAAGTACCTGTCTACGTAAAATTATCACCGAACGTCACGAATATTGTAGACATCGCGAAAGCTGTTGAAGCTGGCGGTGCAGACGGTATTACCATGATTAATACGTTAATTGGTATGAGACTACACGAGCGCACAGGTAAGCCAGTGATTGCAAATGGCACAGGTGGTTTATCGGGCCCAGCGGTGAAGCCAGTTGCGATTCGTATGGTTTATGAAGTGTATAAAGCGGTCAATATTCCGATAATTGGAATGGGTGGCGTGACAGAAGCACAGGATGTCATTGATTTTATGTCAGCAGGGGCATCAGCAGTTGCAATCGGTACTGCTAACTTTGTCGACCATTTCGTTTGCCCAAACATTATTGATGAGTTACCTGCAAAGCTTGACGCATTGGGTGTCGAGTATATTTCAGAAATTATCGGAAGGAGCCACCGTTAATGAATACAAAACCAATCCTTGCACTTGATTTCCCGGGTGAAGCGGAAGTTTTTAAGTTTTTACAACATTTTAATGAACCGCTTTTCGTGAAAATTGGCATGGAATTATATATGCAGGAAGGTCCAGATATTGTGCGGAAGGTGAAGGATTTAGGCCATGATATTTTCCTTGATTTAAAGCTACATGATATTCCAAACACAGTTGGCTCTGCGATGAAGGGCTTAGCGAAACTGGGTGTAGATTTAGTAAATGTCCATGCTGCTGGCGGACGTCCCATGATGGAGGCGGCCCTAGAAGGCTTAGAAGCAGGTACACCAGTAGGTCGTGAACGTGCAGCATTAATTGCAGTGACACAACTTACATCGACAACTGAAGAGCAAATGCAAGCAGAGCAAAAAATCGCTTTATCACTACAGGAATCTGTTTTACATTATGCAAGTTTAACGAAACAAGCGGGTTTAAATGGCGTTGTCTGCTCGGTCCATGAAGCAAAAGCGATTGCAAAAGCCTGTGGTGAGGATTTCTTACGTGTTACACCTGGTATTCGTTTAGCAGGCGGCGACGCTCATGACCAAAAACGCATTGCCACACCAGATGGCGCAAAACATGATGGATCTTCATTAATAGTGGTTGGTCGTGCCGTAACAGGGGCACAAGATCCAGTAGCAGCATATAAAATCGTAAGCGAATTATGGGAGGCATAAATAATGACATTACAAAACGAAATCGCACATGCTATGTTAAAGGTAGGCGCGGTCCAATTAAATCCGACAGAGTTATTCACATGGGCATCAGGCATTAAATCACCAATATACTGTGATACACGTCTGACAATCTCAGATCCTGTCATTCGTAAACAATTAGCAAATGGCCTAGCATCTTTGATCAAGGAAAATTTTGCAGGAACAGAAGTTGTAGCCGGGACAGCAACAGCTGGTATTCCACATGCAGCTTGGGTAAGTGATATTTTAGACTTACCAATGGTCTACGTGCGCTCAAAAGCAAAAGAGCATGGCCGTGGCAACCAAATTGAGGGTAAATATGCAGCAGGTCAAAAAGTCGTAGTCGTAGAGGATATTGTTTCGACAGGCGGTTCTTCGATTACAGCAGTAGAAGCTTTACGTGCAGCAGGTTGTGACGTACTAGGAGTTGTTTGCGTCTACACTTACAATCTACCACGTGCTGAACAAGCCTTTGATGAAGCAGGCATTCAATACGTATCATTAACAAACTTCGATTACTTAATTGAAGCAGCAAACGAATCAGGCGCTATTAAAGAAGAAGATATTCCATTCTTAAAAGACTGGCATGCTAAATTGAAAGCAGGAGAGCTTTAATTAAAAAAGGGTGGTATAAATGTTTTTTTACCACCATTCCAGACTGTAGACACTCGAAAAATATCGAGTATGTTTACAGTCTTTTTTCTTTTAAAAAAGAGAGAAAGTTGATTCCACTACGGAGGACAAGTTCCGCGGGTGATCTTTAATATGGATCATTCTTAACGCCCCTTATCGTTGAATTTTCACAATTCTTCTTCTCCTAAATAATAAAGCAAATTAGTGAAAACTGTAAATATTATCTAATTTTACTATTGAATTATTTTTCTTAATATTTTTTGTATAGGAATAATAATTCCACAATTCCTCTTTAGTAATTAATTAATGAGGGATTTCTGAAAAAAACCTTATTGTAATTTTATATTTAATTTAGGCTCCCATCCCATAGCGAAGTTTTTTATCCTAATTTTTACCACCGAAACGCAGTTATATATGTAATGTTTTGAATATTTCTAATATTGAAATAATTTTAACGAGTTGCTAGTGACAGAAAATAATCGTAATTAAGTTGTAAGAGATATGTATATTTAAAGTGAAGAAAAAAGGGGGGAATATTTTTTGAATGTAATAATTTTTAAATTATTCTAGCAATACTTTAATGAGATAAATTATATTTAAATAATTACTATAACTTAAGTATATAACAACAATCAAGATTACACTATTATATAAATGGTTTGAATGGATGATTATGTATTCTAAATATTTTATTGAAATAATTAAATGGTAGGATATAAATTTTTTTGATTTATAAATGAAAAATAACTATGACACTATTTTTTTACAATTTCGATGATAATGTATAATCAAAATTTTATTTATTTTTACAATAATTTAAAAATTCACTTGATTTAACATGTTATTTCTAGATAAAATGATGTTATATTAATTGTCAGATAATTCTTTAGTTGGAAAAATAATTTAAAAAAGGGAGTGAACATAAAAAAACAACTTATAGAAAATAAATTACAAATTATATTTTTAGATGAATCTGTCTTGAATTTTCAGAAAATTGAAATGTGCAGGGTTGAATACATTAAGCAAACTAAAATATAAACATAAGCAATTCAATTTTAAAACGCTTACAATTCGGCGTCTATATTTTTAAAAGTGTAGTTACTATAAAAAATATATTATTTTGTATGATTTGATAGGGAGGTAATCGTGTGACAAATAATCATGAAATGATTATTGAGATTAATAATTTGCGTGCAAGTTTTCGGCGAGCAGACGAGTATTTCGCTGCAGTAGATGGTGTTAATTTGCGCGTTAGGAAAAATGAAGTGCTTGCAATTGTAGGTGAGTCAGGTTGTGGGAAAAGTACTTTAGCCACATCAATTGTGGGGTTACATAATCCTATCAACACAAAAATTGAGGGTGAAATATTATATAAAGGTAAAAATTTAGTAGAGTTAACAGAGCAGCAATTTACACAGTTACGCGGAAGTGACGTTGGTTTTATTTTTCAGGATCCTCTTGCAGCACTAAATCCGTTAAAGAGAATCGGTTTCCAAATTGAAGAACCGCTTATCTACCATACGGATTTAAATGAAACACAACGCCGTGAACGTGTTATGGAGTTATTACAACAAGTAGGTATACATAACCCGGAACGTATTTATAAGCAATATCCACATGAATTATCAGGCGGTATGCGACAACGTGTAATGATAGCGACAGCGATTGCATGTAAGCCACCCCTTATTATTGCGGATGAACCAACAACAGCACTAGACGTAACGATTCAAGCTCAAATCCTTGATTTATTAAAAGAATTACAAATAGAAACAGAGTCAGGCATTATGTTAATTACCCATGACTTAGGTGTAGTAGCTGAAGTAGCAGATCGTGTTGCAGTAATGTATGCTGGGCAAATTGTTGAAGAAGCACCAGTCGTTGAGTTATTTAGAAACCCTAAACACCCATATACACGTTCGTTACTGAACTCTATTCCTCAAACACATAAGGTAAATGAAAAGTTAGAGGTTATTCATGGTATGGTTCCTTCATTATTTAATTTGCCACGTGAAGGTTGTCGATTTGCAGCACGTATTCCATGGATTGACGAAAGCGTTCATGAGGAAAATCCAATATTACATGAGGTTGGGCCAGAACATTTCGTTCGTTGTACGTGTTGGAAAGACTTTCACTTTAAGACGGATGGGGGAAAATAGAATATGAGTTTTATGCAAATTAAAGATTTATGTGTGCATTATCCTATCCGTGGCGGTTTCTTCAATACTATTGTAGATCATGTTTATGCGGTAGATGGCATTAGTATGGAGTTTGAAAGAGGAAAAACTTATGGTCTTGTTGGAGAATCAGGATGTGGTAAGTCAACAACAGGGAAGGCAATTATTGGTTTAGAAAAAGTTACATCGGGCCAAATCATCTATGAAGGACAAGATGTAACGAAAATGCGTCGTAGCGGTAAATCAGGATTTAATCGTGACGTACAAATGATTTTCCAAGATTCTCATTCAAGTATGAATCCAAGAAAACGTATACGTGATGTTATTGCAGAGCCTATTCGAAATTTCCTTCGTTTAAGTGAGCAGGAAGAACGAAAACGAGTTAATGAGCTTTTGGCGATTGTTGGCATGCAGGAGGACGCCCAATATAAATATCCTCATGAATTTTCTGGTGGTCAAAAGCAACGTTTGGGTATTGCACGTGCTATGGCGTGTCGTCCCAAATTAATTATTGCAGATGAGCCTGTTTCTGCACTTGATTTATCCGTACAAGCACAGGTTTTAAACTTTATGCAAGATATACAAGAGGAATTTGGAGTAACTTACTTATTCATTTCACATGACTTAGGTGTTGTAAAGCATATGTGTGATGAAATTAATATTATGTATCGTGGACGTTTCGTAGAAAAAGGAAAAAGAGAAGATATTTATAATGACCCACGTCATATTTATACACACCGTTTACTATCTGCAATCCCAGATATCGAGCCTGAAACTCGTGTAGAGCGTAAGCAAGAGCGTTTGAAAGTAAGTCAGTATTATAAAGAAAATCAGCATAAATTTTTTGATAAGGACGGAAAAGTCTATCCTTTACAATCAATTTCAGATACACATGCCGTGGCATTAGCGTCGATTGAAGGAGGAATGTGATTATGTGGAAAACGGTTCTTCGAAGAGTCATCATCATGGTTCCACAAATTATTATCTTAAGTATGTTGGTGTTTATCATCGCTAAGCTAATGCCGGGTGATCCATTTACAGGTTTAATGGGACCAGAGACAGATCCTAATCGTATTGAGGAGTTACGGGCAGCAGCTGGCTTAAATGACCCGTGGTATCAGCAATATGCTAGATGGGTGACAAATGCAATACAAGGTGACTTTGGAAAAAGCTATACTTATCAGCGTAGTGTATCATCACTGATTGGTGAACGTGCACTTAATACGTTCTACTTATCATTAGTTGCAATGATTCTAACCTATTTAATTGCTATTCCATTAGGGCTTTTGGCAGGTCGTCACCAAGATTCTCGTTTAGACCGTGGAATCGTATTTTATAACTTTTTAAGTATGGCAGTACCTTCGTTCGTACTCGGTTTAATTTTAATTTATGTGTTCGGCTATAAATTAGGTTGGGTACCAACATCAGGTTCAGTAAATATATTAACAGAAAAAGGTTTTTTTGCTTATTTTTGGGATAAATTGTATCATATTATTACACCTGCTATTACAATGGCGATTCTGGGGACGTATACAATCATTCAATATTTACGTTCAGAAATTATTGATGCTAAAAACCAAGACTATGTAAAAACAGCGCGTAGTAAAGGTTTACCAATGAATAAAGTATATACACGACATATTTTCCGTAATTCATTAATTCCGATTGCAGCAGGCCTTGGATTCACTGTTACAGGGTTATTAGGCGGAACAATTTTTATTGAAACAATCTTTAGTTATCCAGGTATGGGAGAACTATTCATGTCTTCAATTGCGAGTCGTGACTATAGTGTAATCACAGCACTTATCGTGTTGTATGGTTTCTTGGGGTTACTTGGAAGTATGTTATCAGATATTATTTTAAGCATCGTAGACCCACGAATTCGTATCGACTAACTTGCAAAGAATAGAGGTGACTTTACATGGATAAAACAGAAGAGAAAAAATTAGAAGAACAACATCGCCCAGCTGTAGGTTTACAAGTCGTTTGGCGCGAGTTTAAAAAAGATAAAGTAGCGATGTTTTCATTAATATTTATAACATTATTAATAGCAGCAGTATTTATTACTAGCTTTATTATTGATGTTGAAGAAGTAATGAAAGTTAAATTACTAGGTCGTTTTGCGGAGCCGGGGGTAGATGGATACATTTTAGGAGCCGATGATGCAGGGCGCGATATTTTTGGACAACTAATTATCGGAGCGAAAAACTCTTTAATTATTGCTATATGTATTACGATTATTGCAGCAGTTATCGGTATAGCTATGGGTTTAATCACTGGCTATTACGCAGGTAAAGTTGACCTTGTTATTATGCGAATTATGGATTTCATTATGATTTTACCTACTTTTATGATTACGATTGCAATTGTTTCAACGCTTGATAAATATTCACCTATACACATCGTAATATTATTAAGTATATTTGCTTGGATTGGGAAAGCAAGGCTCATTCGTAGTAAAACGTTAACTGAGGCTCATCGAGATTATGTAAGTGCTTCAAAAACGATGGGTACAAGTGATTTTAAAATTATGTTTAGAGAAGTTCTACCAAACTTAAGCTCTATTATTATCGTTAACTTGACATTAAGTCTAGCTGGTAATATGGGTGCTGAAACGGGTCTTTCATTTTTAGGGTATGGCTTACCACCTTCAACACCAAGTTTAGGTACTCTAGTAAGCTATGCAAGAGATCCTGAGATTTTAGTAGATAAATGGTGGATTTGGTTACCTGCAGCATTATTTATTTTAGTAATGATGCTTGGTATAAATTATGTTGGTCAAGCGTTACGACGTTCGGCTGACTCAAGACAACGATTAGGTTAAGGAGGAAAGGTAAATGAAGAAAAAAAGTTTTTTTCTGCTGACTTTACTATTGACACTAGTTTTAGCACTAGCAGCATGTAGTGGTGGAAGCAAAGAATCTTCAAAAGATGGCAAAGATTCTGGTAAGAAAACAGAATCTCGTAGTTTCCCAATGGAAGTAGAGAATGAAGGAGAACCGATTAAAGGTGGTGTTTTACAAGCAGCTTTACCAAGCACATCACCGTTCAAGGGTATTTTCTTACAAGAACTCTACACAGATAGTAATGACTCATCGATTATGAAATTTGCAAGTAACATTATTTTTGAAAATGACGGTGACTTTTTAGTAACGGATAAAGGTCTTGCAACTCTAAAGGTCGACGCAGATGCAAATAAAGCAATTGTAAAAATACGTGAAAATGTAAAATGGTCTGATGGAGAGCCATTTACAATAGACGATGTTATCTTCCCTTATGAAATTATCGGTCATCCTGATTATGATGGTGTACGTTATGATGATGATTTCCAAAATATTGTTGGTGCTGAAGAGTACCATGATAAGAAAGCAGATACAATTTCGGGTTTAAAACGAGTAGATGATCATACATTAGAAATTTCGTTTAAATCAATTTCACCAGCAATTTACAGCGGTGGTGATGGATTATGGGGTTCAGCTGCACCAAAACATCAATTAAAAGATATTCCAGTGAAAGAAATGGTAAGCTCTGATGCGGTGCGTGTAAATCCGGTAACTTTAGGGGCTTTCAAGTTCGATAAAATTGTTAATGGTGAGTCAGTAAAATTCGTTAAAAATGAACACTATTGGAAGGGTGAACCTAAACTCGATGGTGTTGTAGTAAAAGTAGTTTCACCAGAAACATTACCGAAAGCATTAAATTCAGGAACCTACGACATAGCTGTTGGTGGTTTCCCAGGTTCTAAGATTACACAAATTGAAAATTCAAAGAACTTAGCAATCCTATCACGCCCACAATTAGCTTATAGCTATTTGAGCTTCAAGCTAGGTAAATTTGATAAAGCAAAAGGAATTAACATAACAGATGAAAATGCAAAATTAAGTGATCCAAAATTACGTCAAGCATTAGCTTATGCAATCGATGTAGAAGGTGTTAACGAAAAATTAAGTAATGGTATTCATACACGTGCGACAACGTTAATTCCTCCAGCATTCGCATCATTCCATACAAAAGATATGCAAGGTTTCACTCATGATGCTACAAAGGCGAAACAATTATTAGATGAAACAGGCTATAAAGATGTTGATGGCGACGGCATTCGTGAAGACAAAGATGGTAAACCATTTACAATTAAATTAGGTGCACAAGGTGGTACTGAGGTTCTAGAATCTACTATTGAATACTACCGCCAAAACTGGAAAGAAGTCGGTATCAATGTTGAATTAGCTTCTGGTCGTCTAATGGAGTTTAACTCATTTAGCGATAAACTTAAAAAAGATGACCCAGAGATTGAAATGTTCTTTGGTTCATGGGGTACAGGAACAAATCCATCTCCAAAAGGTTTATATGGTGAGGGTACATTATTCAACTACTCACGTTTTGTATCACCTGAATTATCTGCAATTTTAGATGATATCGATTCTAAAGAATCTATAGATTTAAATCATCGAAAAGATGCATTCCGAAAGTTTGAAGAGTATATGTTTGAACAGGCTACAACAATTCCAACTGTAGCAATTACTGAGATAATTCCAGTTAATAAACGTGTTAAGAACTATAATGTTGACTATGCAAATGAAACTCAATATCAAGACATCGAGTTAACTGCTGATGCTCCATTAAAAAACTAAATAGCACATATTTAAGTGTGAGAATGTAAAACTGTAGGCAAATTCCTTAAAAGGAATTTCCTGCAGTTTTTTTACGTGTGTTTTGAAAGCTACATGCTCTTTGCATACTGGAAAATACAGCTAATTTTGTTTGAATAAAAGTAAATGCACGCCCAAAGGAAATCTATATAATCAATTATGCCTCGGCATTATTGCGTCCGGAATCGGCTTTGTGCTTGCACAAAGAACTCCTTTCCGATTTCCGTGACATCCGCCGGAGGCTTTAACTTATTTCAGCGGATGTTTGTAGACCCGCTGAAAAGCAACTTAAACCCGCATTCATCTCACCACCTATAGAGTTGGGAGACTTCTGCTGAAAGAAGTTAAATTAGCCATGTGTGAGGCTCTCTGGGCTGTTTCAAGATTTCGGACCGTGCATTAACTAAAAGGGACAAGAAAAAGCGCTCGTTGTGATATCACATTAATGCTTCGGTCATTTACTCGATGCTAAACAACAAGGAGGCATTCAAAGAATCACAAATAAGTTAGTCCAAAAAGATTGAATAAAAGGTTACCCTTCAACAGATACCTTTACATTCTTTAAATTAAAACAGAATCACCATTATTTTTAGGTCAAGGAATTAAATGTTTTGGCAAAAAAAAAAAAGAGGTCCGTAACAAATCACTATAAAAAGTTAGATTAAATTATTTTTCTACTGTAATATTATTCACTTCAGGAAACCAATGTGTTAATAGAAAAAATTATATATTAATAGTGATTAGATAAGAAGTATAAATATGGGGAAATATAAAAAATCATCAAAAAACCTTTAATAGTCAAGAACACCGAATAAATGTAGATTTTATGAGGAAAAGAAATAAGAAATAATTTAATTGTTTACTATATTGAAATAATAAAAAAATGATACTTTAAGCCAATAAAGTGGAAATTGAACAAATATTCATTTAGGGAAAATAAAAATATATTAAATAAAATTGGAATAGTTGTATGGTTTATTTTGTATATAAGTTTATAGGGAATGTAAAAATTTGCTTGATTAAATGTGTTATTTCTAGATAAAATGATAGTACGCTTAATTATCAGAATATTATATCAGTTAGTGCATTGCGTTAATTTTCTTTGGAGGACAAAAATAATATTCTATTTACAAATTTTAGAGATTTATAAATTGATACTTTTTTGTTTTGAAATGATTTTAAAATAAGTTTATCAATATTGAAAATTTTTTCAGAATATTAAATTAATGAATCGTATGATTAAAAGTGATTTTTTTGTAAAAAAGATATTACTTAACACGGAATGTTTGATTCATTCCATAGGTTGTTTCAGTAAAAAATTAAAAGGTGTGATGTTAAATGAGCTTAATGTTAGAAGTGAAAAACCTTAAAACAGGCTTTGATATAGAGGGAGAAATATATCATGCCGTAGACGATGTTTCTTTTTCAGTAAAAAAACGGCAAATTGTTGGTGTGGTGGGCGAATCAGGTTGTGGAAAAAGTGTGATGTCACTGTCGATTATGCAATTACTGCCCAATGGGATTGGGCAAATTACAGGGGGAGAAATAAAATTTCAAGGGAAAAATATAGAAAGTCATTCTAACAATGACATGAATAAAATTAGAGGCAAAGATATCAGTATGATATTCCAAGAGCCTATGACCTCCTTAAATCCAGTTTTTACAATTGGATTTCAGATTGAAGAGATTTTGCAGAATCATAGTAATATCACAAAGACAGAGGCTAGAAGGAAAGCGATAGAATTATTAAAAGATGTTGGCATTCCAAGACCTGAAAAAATTGTGGATGAATATCCTCATCAATTATCAGGGGGAATGAGACAAAGAGTGATGATTGCCATTGCTATAGCTTGTCATCCACAGCTTTTAATTGCCGATGAGCCTACTACAGCACTAGATGTGACTGTTCAAGCCCAAATTCTAGAATTGCTTAAGAGCATTCAAGAAAAAAATGATATGTCCATCATATTGATTACGCATGATTTAGGTGTAGTTGCAGAAATGTGCGATGAAGTAATCATAATGTATGCAGGTAAAATTGTAGAAAAAACCAGTGTTGATAATTTGTTTTACAAGCCACAGCACCCGTATACAAAACTATTAATGGCATCCATTCCTAGAATAGATGAGGAAGTAGCGGAATTGACTACGATTCAAGGCATTGTGCCATCCCTAAAGAATATGCCCAAATCAGGTTGCCGATTTGTGGAAAGATGCCCGTCTGCAAAAGCAGAATGTAGTACGGTAACACCTCAGCTCGCTAACATAGGCCATGAACATGAGGTCTCCTGCTTACTATATGAGGGTTGCTATCCTAGAGAAGGTGTGAGGTAACAACATGACTGATACAACGATCAAACTCGACAAAGAAGATTTATTAGAAGTAAAAGAGTTAAAAACATACTACCCTATAAAAGGTGGATTCCTGAGAAAAACAATAGGCAATGTAAAAGCTGTAGATAATGTTTCTTTTTCAATAAAAAACGGCGAAACATTAGGTTTAGTTGGTGAATCAGGCTGTGGAAAGTCCACGACAGGACGAACAATTTTAAGATTATTAGACGCAACGGATGGACAAATAATCTTTAACGGTCAGGATATCACAAAGTTAAGAGGAAAATCTTTAAGAGAGATAAGAAAAGACATACAAATGGTATTTCAGGATCCGTATGCATCCCTGAATCCAATGCAGATGGTTGGCAGCGTTGTCTCTGAGCCTATTATGAATTTTCATAATAAATCATTAAAATCATTAAAAAAAGAAGTCGTGGAGTTATTAAGGAAAGTAGGTTTACCTGAAGATGCCTATTACAAATACGCACATGAATTTTCAGGAGGTCAGCGTCAAAGGATTGGTATTGCGAGAGCACTAGCACTTAGGCCAAAGCTAATTATTGCAGATGAACCAGTATCAGCTTTGGATGTTTCTGTCCAATCTCAAGTTCTTAATCTATTAAAAGAGTTGCAAGATGAATTTGACTTAACATTTTTATTTATTGCGCATGACTTAAGTGTTGTAAAACATATGAGTGATCGCATCGGCGTTATGTATCTGGGAAATATTGTTGAAATCGCAGACAAAGAACATATTTATGATGAACCAATGCATCCTTATACACAGGCCTTAATATCAGCAATCCCAATACCTGATCCTAGAAAGAAAAGCACGCGTATAGTTTTACAAGGTGATGTGCCGAGTCCTGCTAATCCTCCTCAAGGGTGTCCGTTCCATCCAAGATGTCCACAGGCAATGGCGGAATGTTCATTGACTAAACCATCTTTAAAGGAGGTGAAGCCTGGGCATAAGGTTGCTTGCCACTTATATTAAAAGTAGGTGAGAAGAAAGAGTATGTATATGAATGTCAAAATAAAAAAATCACGGGGGGAAACGAATGAAAAAATCAGCATTATGGGCTTTCATGCTTATGCTAGTTATGGCATTATTCCTAGCAGCATGTAATAGCGACACAACTACAACTAAAAAAGCGGGAGAGAAAGATAAGGAAGAACCAGCACCAACAACTACTGAGGCAAAAGAGGGTGGCGTCGTTACATTTGGTACTGACCAAGCGCCTGAAGGTGTATTTGATCCTGCCTATGCAGGAAGTATTGTTGATAGTTATATCCAGAATTTTTCAATGGACGGCATCTATGATGTAAATGATGATTTAGAATATATGCCAAATTTAGCAAAATGGGATATTAGTGAAGATAAACTAACGTATACGTTCACTTTCGAAAAAGGTGTAAAGTGGCATAATGGTGAGGAGTTAACAGTAGATGACTGGGTATTTGCCTTGGAAACATTAGCAGATCCAGCTTATGATGGTGAGCGTTATAATTATGCTGAAAACATTAAAGGGGCAAAGGCAAAAAAAGAGGGGAAAGCTGATTCAATTGAAGGAATTGAAGTAGTAGACCCATACACGGTTAAAATCACTTTTGAAGAAGTGAAAATTAACAACTTAGAAAATATTTGGCAATATCCAATGCCAAAGAAACACTATGAAGGCATTGCTATTAAGGATTTAGGTGAATCCAAGCAAGTTCGTGAAAATCCTGTTGGCTTAGGGCCATTTAAAGTGAAAAAGGTTGTTGATGGAGAGTATTCTGAATTAGAGCGTTTTGATGATTACTGGAAAGGTAAACCACAGCTTGATGGAGTAATTGTAAAGGTAATTGATCCGTCGTTAGCTGCTGGTGCGTTCCAAAACGGCGAAATTGATATCATGGATATTAGACCGCAATCGGTAAAAGAGCTTTCAGCATTAGATAATGTTCGTATCGAAGAAACGCCAGGAGTAAGCTACTCTTATATTGGGCTTCGATTTGGTCACCGAGATAAAGCTGCACTTACAAATGTAGCAGACTTTGATAAATTCAAATCAAAAGAATTACGTCAAGCTTTATTGTATGCAATTAACCGTCCAGCAATGATCGATGCTTTCTTAGAAGGAAAAGCTGAAGTTGCGAATACTGTTATTCCACGTACTTTCTGGATTGCTGCTGAAGAATCTGAATTAAACCAATACGAATTTAATCAAGAAAAGGCTAAAGAGCTTCTAAAATCTGCAGGTTATGTAGATAAAGATGGAGATGGATTCGTAGAAGATCCACAAGGGCAGCCATTCAAAATTTCATTTGGTCACTATGCAGGGCCTGCTGCTTTCGAAGGCCGTTCACAAGCGATTATTCAAGCATGGAATGATATTGGTGTGAAAACAGAATTAGCAACGGGTACTTTAATTGAGTTCAACTTATATAATGAGATGAAAAATAATGATGATGCGGCATTAGAGGCATTCTTTGGTTCTTGGAGTACAGGTGCTGACCCTGATCCATCAGGACTTTGGGCAAATGATGCAGAGTGGAACTATGGTCGTTGGGTAGACGCTGAAAACAAAAGACTATTAAAAGAAGGCTTAAGTGAAGATGCATTCGAGAAAGAATTCCGTAAAAATGTTTATATTGAATGGCAAAAATACTTCAACGAAGAAATGCCAGCTCTTCCATTATGGGAAAACTTAGATTTATATGGTATCAATAATCGCCTACAAGGTGTGCATATCAACGCTGTTGGTTTCCAAACAGATGTTCACAAATGGCACGTTGCAGAATAAGACACAGTTAAATTTTTAAGGGTCTGTTAGCACCCCGTAAGCTAGCTGTGTTCAAAAGAAGAAAAAACTTACTAATATTAAGCCCCCTAGATTATAAAGGGGGCCTGCTATTAGTAAAATTTTATTTGATAAGGGGACGTCACATGCTTCAATACACACTTCGAAGACTACTCGGCATGATTCCATTGTTACTCCTTATTTCAGTAGTTGTGTTCTTCTTAGCAAAAATGATGCCAGGAGATCCGTTTGGGGGAGAAATTGATCCATCAAATACAAACCCACAATACATCGAAGAAATGAGAGAAAAATTAGGCTATAATGATCCAATTATCGTGCAATACGGAAGATGGATTACTGATTTTGTACAAGGGGATTTTGGAAAATCAACGGTCTATAAAAAATCTGTAATGGAAGTGATTGCACAACGAATTCCGAATACAATATTTCTGGCCATAACGTCATTAATTTTCACGTATATTTTTGCTTTTATCATGGGCATGTATGCGGGGAGAAAACCTTATACACTCGGTGATAATGTAATTGCTTCCTATAATTATTTAGCATTAGCAATCCCTTCATTTGTAGCGGGAATTGTTGCCATTTATTTTTTCTCGTTTAAATTAGGCTGGTTCCCATTCAGCGGCTCAGTAGGTGTTGGGTTAGAGGAGGGAACATGGGCGTATTACCAAAGCAGGTTTCATCATGTGTTATTACCTGCCCTCGTATTAGGATTAATGGGAACGGCTTCCTATACGCAATTTTTACGAAACGATATTATTGAAAATAGTAGAAAAGATTTTGTAAGGACAGCAAGAGCAAAAGGAACGAAAGAATCTAGGATTTATAATAAACATATTTTAAGAAATTCGATTATTCCGATCGTTACATTTCTTGGTTTTGATATCGCCACTTTAATCAGTGGTGCGGTGATTACAGAAACAATTTTTACTTATCCGGGAATAGGTGCACTCTTCTTATCCTCTGTGGGTAGTAGAGACTATGCAGTAATGATGTCGATAACTATGTTACTTTCATTCTTAACACTTTTTGGGAATTTAATAGCCGATTTATTATATGGTGTAGTAGATCCGCGAATTAGACTAGATTAAGGAGGGGACACATGTGGAGATCGTAACAAATCAAGAAGTTTCAACATCAAAAACACCAAATAAAAGCCCCTCTCCATGGGTGATTGCAAGAAGAAAGTTCGTTAAAAATAAATTAGCGATGGTTAGTCTTATATTTTTAGTAATCGTTATCATTCTGTCTTTTTTAGCACCCTATATAACGACAAAAGATATTGTTCGAATAGATTTCATGAAAATTAGCCAGCCGCCTTCTAGTGAGCATTGGCTTGGAACAGATACAAATGGACGTGATGTCTTTACACGGATGCTCTATGCTGGAAGGTCCTCATTAACAGTGGGATTGGGATGTATGTTTTTTATTGTATTGATTGGGACAACTATGGGCTCAATATCAGGGTATTTTGGGGGCAAATTAGATCAAATTTTAATGCGTTTTACTGATTTTGTCTTAATGTTCCCATTTTTAGTATTTGTTATCGTTTTAAATACGATTCTTGTAGGGAAAGTTTCAGGTTTATGGACATTGATTTTTGTCATTTCGATTTTAAGCTGGGGGGGTGTTGCCCGGATTGTAAGGAGTCGAATTCTTGCTGAAAAAGAAAATGAATATATTTTAGCTGCAAAATCTATTGGCTGTAAATCATCGAACATAATCATGAAACATTTATTACCTAACGTTGCTTCAACCATTATTGTACAGGCTACCTTATTAATGGCAGTAACAATTGTAGCGGAATCTGCTTTAAGTTTTTTAGGGTTTGGTGTCCCAGCAGATACACCAAGCTGGGGGAATATGTTAGCTGAAGCTAGGAACTCTGATGTCCTTAGAGATAAGATTTGGATATGGATGCCACCTGCAATCGCTATTACATTAGTGATTTTATCAATAAACTTTATTGGGGAAGGCTTGAAAGATGCTATGAACCCTAAATCAAGAAGGTAAGCGATCTAGTTACGTAAAATCATTAGCTAACGTTGTATCTTGGTATTCACTAAAGGTATAGACACCTAAAAAAGTAATGAATAACTACTTTTTTAGGTGTCATATTTTTTTATATTTATCTTGAAAACACAGAAGAATGCGCAATAATGGATAAACGCCTAGTAAGGACATGAAAAAATCCATCCAACAATAAATGTAGGATGGATAAAGTTACTATCTTTCGGCAATCCAAGTCTTTACAATGTCAGAAGTACCATAAACGTAATGTTGTTCGCCGACTTCATGATATGTCGCACTATCGTCTACTTCTGTATGCTGATATGGAATACGTTGACGACGCTTTTCAGACATTGGATCTGGCAGTGGAATTGCTGATAATAATGATTTTGTATATGGATGCACAGGATGATTATAAATATCATCTGCTTTACCGATTTCCATGATTTGCCCACGGTACATAACAGCGATACGATCACTGATGTATTTTACCATGGATAAGTCATGGGCAATGAAAAGATAAGTTAAGCCGCGTTCTTTTTGTAGTTGTTTTAATAAGTTAACAACTTGTGCTTGAATGGATACGTCAAGCGCGGAGATTGGTTCATCGGCAATGATAAACTTAGGGTCTAAGCTTAGAGCACGCGCGATTCCGATACGTTGACGCTGACCACCTGAGAATTCGTGAGCATAACGGTTAGCGTGCTCTTTGTTTAAACCAACAGCTTCAAGTAGCTGAGTAATTTTTTCACGACGTTCTACTTTGTTTTTATAAAGGCCATGAATATCAAAAGCTTCACTAATGATTTCACCGGCTGTCATACGAGGATTTAAAGACGCGTATGGATCTTGGAAAATCATTTGCATTTGACGATTGAAATTCTTTAAATCATTCTTAGATTTTTTACCATGTACGTTTTCACCGTCGAAAATAATTTCGCCACCTGTAATATCATATAGACGAATAATAGAGCGACCAGTCGTCGATTTACCGCAACCAGATTCACCAACAAGTCCAAGTGTTTCGCCTTCATATACATCGAAGCTGATACCATCAACTGCTTTAATAGGGTTACTTGGAGTTCCAAAGTGTTGCTTTAAGTTTTTAATTTCAAGTATTTTCTTTGCACCCGATTTAGTCATTGAACTGTTCCTCCTTTGCTAGAAAGCCCTCGATACGTTTAGCAACAGCATCTGGAAGTGGAATTTTTGGTGCATCAGGATGCAATAACCAAGTCTTTGCAAAATGTGTTTCACTCACTTGGAACATAGGTGGCTCTTGTTCATAATCAATGGCCATTGCGAATTCATTACGAGCCGCAAAAGCATCTCCCTTAGGTGGGTGAATTAAGTCTGGTGGTGAACCAGGAATCGTACGTAACAGCTCATCGGCATTATTATCTAAGTCTGGCATTGAGCCAAGTAATCCCCATGTATAAGGATGCTTTGGATTATAGAAAATATCGTTTACTGTACCGTATTCTACGATTTGACCAGCATACATAACGGCAACTCGGTCAGCAACGTTAGCAACTACGCCTAAGTCATGCGTAATGAAGATGATAGATGTTTTAGAATTCTTTTGAATTTCTTTCATTAATTCTAAAATTTGTGCTTGAATTGTTACATCTAGAGCTGTTGTAGGCTCATCGGCAATGAGAAGCTTTGGATCAGCCGCAAGCGCAATAGCGATAACAACGCGTTGTCGCATGCCACCTGAAAATTCATGTGGATATTGATTATAACGCTTTTCAGGGAACGGAATCCCTACTTGTGTTAATAGTTCGATCGCGCGTTTTTTCGCTTCGTCTTTCGAAACTTTTTTGTGTTGTAAAATTACTTCAGTTATTTGACGTCCGACCTTCATTGTCGGATTCAAACTCGTCATCGGATCTTGGAAGATCATAGCAATTTCATTTCCGCGTACTTTGGACATTTCTTTATCGCTTAACGGAATTAAATCACGGCCATTGAATAAAATTTGTCCTGAATCATAAATGCCAGGTGGCTGTGGGATTAGTTTCATTAAAGCGTTACTCGTAACACTTTTACCAGAACCAGACTCTCCAACGATCGCTAATGTTTCACCTTCACTTAAATCAAAGCTTACACCACGTACGGCATGTACAATACCTGCGTAGGTTTTAAAATTTACTTTTAAATCTTTTACTTCTAATATTTTTTTACTCATTTTTAGCCACCTCCTTATTTACGTAGTTTAGGATCTAGTGCATCACGTAAGCCATCACCGACTGCGTTAAACGCAAAGATTGTCAGTGAGATAAACACTGCTGGGAAAATCAAACGCCATGGAGCATTAGCAATCGCTTTATTTCCTTCTGATGCCATTGTTCCCCAAGATGCGTTCGGAGCAGGAACCCCAAGTCCGAGATAACTAAGGAATGACTCTGTGAAAATAGCAGATGGAATTGTTAATGTCATAGTTACTAAAATCGCACCAAGTGCATTGGGAATTAAATGCTTTAAGATTAAGTGACCTGTGCTTGCACCTAAAGTACGGGCAGCAAGTACATATTCTTGATTTTTAATGGATAATACTTCACCACGGACGATACGAGCCATATTAATCCAGCCTGTAATCGAAAGGGCGATAATCATTGGAACTAAACCTGGTTGTAATACAACAAGTAAAACAATAACAACTAATAGGTAAGGAACAGCAGTTAATACGTCAGCAATACGCATCATAATATTATCAACACGACCGCCAGCTAAACCTGAAATACTTCCCCAAAGAACACCAATAATTAAGTCAATAACTGCAGCGGTAATACCGATGAACAGGGAAATACGTGCACCTGCCCAAATACGAACGAAAATGTCACGACCTAAATCATCTGTTCCAAACCAAAACTCAGCAGAAGGTGGGGCATTATAAACACCAAGTTGATCGCTGTATTTGTATTGAGATAACATTGGTGCAAAAATCGCCATTAAAATAATAATAACCAACGCGATTAAACCAAAAATCGCCATTTTATTATGTGAAAAACGGATATAAACTTCTTTCCAGAAGGAAACGGATTTATCGGCTAATTTTTCTGTTGCCTCATGATTTCCACCGACAATTTTAAACATATCTTTGTCAATTGGTTGTTGCGTCATTATTTTTTTGCTCCCTTCAACTTAATTCGCGGATCGATTACACTGTATAAAATATCTACGATGAGAACCGCAAATAAAAGGATGATTGAGTAGAAAACAGTCGTTCCCATAATAACTGTATAATCACGGTTTGTAATACTTTGAACGAAGTGCTTACCAAGTCCAGGGATTGCGAAAATTTGTTCCACAATGAAACTACCTGTAACGACACCAGCAGTTAATGGACCTAAATAAGTAACGACAGGTAAAAGGGCATTACGTAATGTATGACGGAAGACAACCGTCCATTTACCAAGACCTTTGGCACGTGCCATTTTTACATAATCACTATTGTTTTGTTCAAGCATACTTGAGCGAGTTAACTTAGCAATAAAGCCCATATGAGTGAATGCAATGGCTAAAGCAGGTAATACGCTATATATAAAGCCATTCCATCCACTAGTGGGGAATAAATTAAGTTTGTATGCTAGGAAATACTGCATTAATCCAGCCAAAATAAATGATGGTACAGAAATACCGAGCACCGCAAAGGACGTTGCCAAATAATCCGGGAACTTATTATGATAAAGCGCGGAAACTACGCCTATTAATACACCGAATCCAACTGCCAATAGCATAGCTTCAATCCCTAAAGTTAAAGAAACTGGGAAGCTCTCAGAAATCATATCATTTGTAGAACGCGCTTTATACTTCATAGACTCACCGAAATTGAAAGTGGCCGTATCGATTAAATAATCTTTATATTGAATATACCAAGGGTTATTTAATCCATACGTTTCGTTTAACTTTTCCTCAATTTGAGGCGGGAAATTACGTTCACTTGCAAATGGACTACCAGGAGCAAGGCGCATTAAGAAAAACGTTACCGTTACGATGACGAAAAGCGCGAGAAGTATATACATCAGCCTTTTCAAAATATATTTAATCACATGAAACTCCTCCTTCTATTTGTCAATTTTCAGACAAATATATGCCTTCGTATTTTAAAAAGAGCTGACCCGCTAGTCGAAGTCGACTACGGGGCAGCTCTTCGCTGTAGAGCTTTACAAATAAAATTTAATTTAAATCTGAATTATTTAATGTCAACTGATTTAAGTTGGATATTCCCAATGCGGTCAGGAGCCATGTTTTGTACCTTATCATTCTTCACATAAAGGTTTGTGTAGTAATAAATTGGTGCAATCGGTAATTCAGTCATAGCAATTGCTTCTGCTTGTTTTAAAAGTTCAAGACGTTTAGCAGGATCAATTTCAGCGACAGATTGTTTCAATAAATCTTTGTATTCAGCATTTTCCCAACCAGTATCGTTGTTACCGTTTTCAGCTGTGTCATACATTTCTAAGAATGTGTAAGCATCGTTGTAGTCTGCAATCCAGCCCATACGACCAACTTGGTAGTCTAGAACATTAAGCTTTTCTAAATATACTTGCCATTCTGAGTTATCAAGACCTACAGTAATACCAAGGTTTTTGCTCCAGCCTTCTTGGATGTATTGAGCGATAGAAGCATGTGCCTCAGATGTATTGAATGAAACATTGATTTTAATTTGACTTGGATCTGTAATACCAAGTTCTTTCATACCAGCTTCAAGTGCAGCTTTTGCACCTTCCATATCGTTATCTTTGTAGTAACCACGATCTTGTTCAAAGCCTGAGATAGCAGAAGGAACCATACCTAACGCAGGTTTTTGTTCACCTTTAGTAATGTTGTCAATTAAACCTTGACGATTGATTGCTAAAGTTAACGCCTTACGAATGTTAGCGTTTTCAGTGATTTTGTCTTTTGTATTGAATTTGTACCAGTAAATCGCTGCATAGTCAGCAATTTGTAAAGATTTATCAGCTTTGAAACCATCGATAGCATCAAGAGCTACAGTTTGGTAAGGAGAACCTAAATAATCGATTTCACCTTTTTTAAACATAGTAACAGCAGTTGATTCGTTTTCAACCATACCGATGTTTACTGTTTCTAATGCTACATTTGAAGCATCCCAGTAATCAGCGTTTTTCTTCAGAACTAATGAATCATTGTGTTTCCAAGTGTCTAATGTGAATGGACCATTAGTTACATAGTTTTCACCAGCATCTGTGTACCACTCGTCATTACCTTCAACAACTTTTTGGTTAAGAGGTAGGTAAGTTTTGAAAGCAGTTAATTCTACGAAATAAGCAGTAGGATTTGCTAGAGTTACAACTAAAGTTTTGTCATCTTCAGCTTTAATCGCTACATCATCAGCAGAACCTTCGCCTAGATTGTAAGCTTCAGCGCCTTTGATTGGGTAAAATACAGAAGCATATTCAGATAGGTTATTTGGATTTAAAGCCCATTTCCATGCATATGCGAAGTCGCCAGCTACTACTGGATCTCCGTTTGTCCATTTTGCATCACGTAATTTAAATGTGTAAGTTAAACCATCTGGACTAACTTCCCAGTCTTCAGCAATTGCTGGAGTTGGTTTGCCATCAGCATCTAAACGAGTTAGACCTTCAAATACATTAATTAATACTGCACTAGATGTAGAATCTGTTGCAAGTTGTGGATGTAAAGATGGTGGCTCAGAAGCTACAACTAATTTTAACTCTTTAGAAGAAGCAGTTTCTGATGAACCAGAATCTTTTTTATCGTCTTTTGAATTATCTGACGAATCTCCGCCGAAGCCACATGCAGCAAGTACTAGAGAAAATACTGCAAGGACTGTTAGTAATAAAAACTTTTTGTTCTTATTCATGTGAATCCCCCTTATATAATTTTTAAGCCTTTTGTGAAGCTCCTATTTAATATACCAAAAAAGTCATTGTGTACAAAATAAAAAAGATTCAAATTTATATAGTATTATCTGACATTGACTAGAATAATAATTTTCTTCGATTTACCACTTTAATGAACGAAAGTGATTAAATGATGAAAATTTGATATTTTCTAACATTATATATCAAAAATAAAATAAAAACGAAAAAATGACTTACTATACGGAAAATTCCTATTTTTTTGATAATATTATCGCTATTTAAAAAATGAATCAAAAGTCACGGTTGTAATACCTTGAGGAATTTATAAGATTTGTAGAAGATCTTTGTAAAACTAAGTTTTTTGGTTTTTTTATAACGAAATTTTTTGTAATATCTTATCGGAAAACATGAATAATATTATCTATTAATGATATATAAGAATCTTGTTTTGTATTTATCTAGGATTATATTAATGAATGACTTAAAAAAGAGATTAAGAGGATATGTAAGAAAAAATCTACTGTTTTTAAAGGAAAATACGATATTTAGGGATAGGAAATATTTTTTTGAAATAATTTATTCAGATAGTTAAGGCGCACATCATAGAAAAAACTGCGCATTTCTACAATTGAAATGCGCAGTTTTTCTGGTTACAGCTTAAATTGATTTATGTGACTTTGTAAATCTAAAGACTTTTCACTTAAATCTGTAGCAACAAAGTTCACTTGTTGCATGGTATCGACTTGTTCTTTCATTGCCTCAGCAACAATTTGGGTATGTGCGGCACTAGTAGAAGCTCCATGTGCGATTTCAGCAACTGACGCAGCCACTTGTTCGGCACTTGCAGAAATTTCTTCTGATGTAGCAGAGATATCTTCGATTTGATCTGTCATTGTACCAATCGCCGTGACGATTGACACAAAGGCTTGACCAGCATTACCAATAATCCTCACCCCATCAGTTACAGATTGGAGACCGTCTGTCACTGCATGTTCTACATTTTGCGTATCATGTTGAATATCTTGTGTTAAAGCTACAATCTGATTAGCTGATTGCTTCGATTCTTCAGCTAATTTACGGACTTCATCTGCTACGACAGCAAAACCTTTACCATATTCACCGGCACGTGCAGCTTCGATGGCTGCATTAAGTGCCAGTAAATTTGTCTGATCGGTAATAGCAGTAATCACTTCTGTAATATTGCTTATTTCTTCCGATTGCTTACTCAGTTTTTGTACGAGATTATTAATAATTTGCGTAGAATCATAAATTACGTTCATTTGTTGCTTAGCTTCTTCAACCGCTGTGTTACCAGTATTCGCCACTTCTGATGTTTCAACTGCACTAGCGTGAAGTTGTTGGGTTGCCTCAGCAATACGTTGTACACCTGTTGCAGTTTCATCCATTGCATGTGCACATTCATTGGCTGCTGCCGTAGCAACGCTCGCAGCTTCGGCTGTTTCATTAATGCGTGCATTAACCTCATCGGTTGTAGCAGAAATTTCTTCTGTAGAAGCAGTTAATTCTTCGGCAGAAGCAGATAAATGCGCTGAATTATCCTGGATATTTGTTAATAGGCTACGTAAATTACTTTTCATGGCATTAAAAGCTACTGCGAGTTGACCAATTTCATCTTTTGATTGAAAAGAAATATCTTGCTGATGTAACTCACCGTTTGCGATATTGTTGGCAGCCGCTACAACTATTTTTAAAGGACGAGAAATCGTACGTTGCACATAAAAGACAAGGAATAATCCAAGCGTTACCCCAATTACAAGTGCAATAACAGAAATTATTTGAGAATTTCTTACGGCTTGTTTAGATTCTTCGGTCACTTTACTTAACTGATTCTTTTGGTAGCCCACAATTTTATCGGAGACTTCTAATAGTCCTCTGTTTGCTTCTTGTACATCGCCATTGACTTTCAGTAAAGCTTCCTCTAATTTGCCAGCATCATGTAACGCTATAAACTCATCGGCTGCTTTGTTAAAGGTATCATTGTATGTATTTAGTTCTTTTGCAAATGTGTCCATTTTAGGGGAATCAGATTTTTTCATCATCTCGTCAACATGTTTATCCAGCGAACTTGAGTACTTTTCGAAGTTCTGTTTATTGTTGACTGTATCCTCAATAAACATTGCACGAATGAAAAGGCCTTGCATTGCTAGTTCAAATTGAATATTATCTGCTAGCTCCACTAGGGCAACTCGGTTATCTAGTGCATTTTCTACTTTTTTCTCGATAGTAGAGAACTGTAAAAACATAATAAGTAAAGAAATAAATAAAGTGAATATAATCGAGAAAAAACCAAAGCTTAATTTTTTGCCTACAGTCATAGTGTGTTCGCCCTTTCAGAATTGCTGTTTAGATTTTTTTATACTTAAATTTAGCTTTGAGAAGAGGTGAAGTCAATAATGGTAGGCATAAACAGTGCAGATTATTCACAAGTTTTTTTCCGCTTAATGACAAATAGGGAACAACGACTGAAGAAACAATAAGGGAATATGTTTTTTTATAGTCATGTAGTGCTGATTACATAGGCGTTAGTTAAAAATAAAAATACGATGCATTTTGCATCGTATTTTAACACTTTAAGACTGCTTTTTTAACTGTAAAATGACAGTTTCATCTGGATCTATGAATAGTGTTTTTTGTTCAAAATAAATAACAAAACCAGGTTTTGAACCATTTGGTTTTTTCACTTGCTTTATTTCTGTGTAATCTACTGGGACAGAAGAGGAGTCACGAGCTTTTGAAAAGTAGGCAGCTAGTGTTGCCGCTTCTCGTAAAGTCGTATCATCTGGGTCACTAGCATGTATGACGACATGAGAGCCGGGTATATCTTTTGTATGCAGCCAAATTTCTGTACGTTTAGCAATTTTAAATGTAAGCATATCATTTTGCTTATTATTTTTTCCTACAGATATCTGAACACCTGTAGATGACATATAACGTTCGGGTTCTGGCTTCGATTGTTTTTTCTTTTTCTTAGCGTGACGCAATTTTAAATAACCTTGTTCTGCTAATTCCTCACGTATTTCTTCAATATCTCCAGGAGAAGCTTGTTGAACTTGCTGTGCAAGCATTTCAAAATACGCAATCTCTTCCTTTGTTTTCTGTAATTGTTCCTTGACCATGATCAGTGCATTTTTTGCCTTCGTATATTTTGTATAATAACTTTGGGCATTTTCTATAGGTGTTTTACGTTCACTCACAGGAATGGTAATTTGCTCAGCAGTTTCACTGTAATAGTTTGTGACTGTTACTTCCTTTACGCCTTTTTCAAAGGCATATATATTAGCCATTAGTAGTTCACCATACAATTGGAATTGATCTAGTTTTGAAGCGCGGTCATAATCTTTATTTAATTTCTTCGTTTTTAACGTTAACTTATCAATTTCATTTTGTAGCCAACGTTCTAAATCTCCTGCTTGTTGTTTAACGCGATCACGTTCTGCACGTGCAAAGAAAACACGGTCTAATAGTTCGTGTAGATTAGGGTAAGTAGTCGCCTCGCCCTGCAAATGTGTTAATGCAATAGGGGAGAAATAAGTTTTGTTATGCGCAAGTACATACATTGGCTCATTTCCACCATCATTAAAGGATGACATAAACTCCTTGAAGCACGTTACGATATTTGGTGATTTTGGCATTCGGAATAATAATTCCTCTGCATGCAATGGAGAGAAGCCTACAAATTGTGAAACGACATCCTTTGCTACGATCTGTTCAGAGAAAAATTCGGTTAATTGTTCGTCCGTTACGGTTAAAGGATTCCATTTGTCTTGTGCGGGTGGTGCGATATATGGTTGTCCAGGTAATACCGTTCGAAAACTATTCACTGCAGGAGATAAATGTTTTAAACTATCGATAATTTTCTTCTGTTCTTTATCAATTAATAACAGATTACTATGACGGCCCATAATTTCTGCATGTAGTTCACGGACGATTGGGTCTCCAATTTCATTTTTACTTTCAATTTCTACTATAATAATGCGATCAAAATCATGCTGTTTAATAGAAGAAATAAAACCGCCTTCAAGATGCTTACGTAAAAGCATGCAAAACATAGGAGGTTCCGCAGGATTTTCTATCGTCTGCTCTGTAAGGTGGATACGTGCATAGGATGGATGAATAGAAAACAATAATTTATGATTTCCTCCATTCGCACGGATTTGTAAGACAACCTCTTGAGCGTTCGGTTGATGTATTTTAGTTATGCGTCCCGCCACTAATTGCTGTAGGTCGGCTGTCATCGAATAAGTAAATAAGCCATCAAATGCCATATGAATTCCTCTTTCCAACAATGCAAGGCATCATTGTATTTCTTTTGTTATTGGCGCATGGCACACTACGATAGCTGTTTGCTCCCTTGGGCAAGCTAGTTGGTGACCCGATTGGCTGTCCCTATCGTGTTCGCAAGTAACTGTCGCGTGAAACCTTTCCAGCGCAAAAGGCGAAGTGCCCGGAAAAACAGGGCACTAAAGCTCTTTTCTTATGTTTATCATAGCATTTTTTAGGTGAATATTAAATTATAGCTTCAAATGTGGTAGAATTACCTTTTGCTCTATCTTCATTCAGCAATTTTTTTTGTAGCGAAAGCAAAGCGTCAGCTACAGAAGACTCTCACCTCTAAAGGTGGTGAGATGAATGCGGATGTGGTTCCTTTTCAGTGGGTGTCCAAACACCTGCTGAATGAAGATAGAGCCTCCGGCGGATGTCACGGATTTTGAAAGGAATGAATTGTGCCCGCACAATTCAAAATCTGGACGCAATTACGCCAAGGCGAAATTGATCTAATTTTTTATGGTGAGACGTCATAAATGACAGAGCTTATGTTATAATAATCCCAGTATGCAAAGAAAGGTGTGACGAACCTTGGTGCGTAGTATGACTGGTTTTGGCAGAGGTGTCACAACAACAAGAGACTTTCAATTAACCGTAGAAATGCGCTCGGTCAACCATCGTTTTTTAGAAACTCATGCGAAATTTCCAAAAGAATGGCTTGAAGCAGAAATTTTTGCAAAGAAATTGATTACACAAGCTTTGTCACGCGGCAAAATTGACGTGATGGTGTATGTGAAGGACTTGGAAAACGTCGAGCAATCTATTGAAATTAATTGGTCATTAATTGAAGCGTATCGTAAGGCAAAAGAACAATTAGCAAGTAAAGTACCACTTGAAGAGAAATGGACCATGCAAGAGCTATTATCGCTGGAGCAAGCACTAGTACAGGAAAAACCGCAGCTAACACCAGAGGATTTGCTTAGCGCTGTTGAAGAGGCAATAACTGAAGCCATTAATCAACTGATACAAATGCGCGAACGCGAAGGGCAAGAGTTGCAAGAAGTCGTTTTACAATATAAAGAACAGCTAATGCAACAGGTGAACCAGATACGTTCATACGCCCCACTTGCTGTTGAAAAATATCGTATACGTTTACTGGAACGAATTGCAGAAGTAGCGAATGGAGCATTGTTAGAAGACCGTTTGCTTGCAGAAGTAGCGATATTTGCAGAACGTGTGGACATTAGCGAAGAATTAGACCGATTAGATAGCCACTTTGGTCAGCTGGAAGAAACGTTACTAGAAACGATTTCGGTTGGACGAAAGTTAGACTTTTTAATGCAGGAAATACACCGTGAGATAAATACGATTGGTTCAAAAAACCAATCGACAGAAGCATCTGCGGCGGTTGTTCAGGCAAAAACAATTTTAGAAAAGATGCGTGAGCAAGTTCAAAATATCGAATAGTACGCTTGCATCTGTTATAAATTAAGGGAGACATAGAGAATAAATGATAAAAGAACGTGGATTATTAATTGTTCTGTCTGGCCCATCTGGTGTAGGTAAAGGGACAGTGCGAAAAGAATTATTTTCTCAGCCGAATACGAATTATGAGTATTCCATCTCGATGACAACACGAAATCCTCGCGAAGGTGAAGTAGATGGTGTAGACTATTTTTTCAAGACACATGTTGAATTTGAAACGTTAATTGAACAAGGCGGCTTATTAGAACATGCTGAATTTGTAGGTAACTACTATGGTACACCGTTAACCTATGTAAATGAAACACTTGATGCAGGGCGTGATGTGTTTTTAGAAATCGAAGTGCAGGGTGCTGCGCAAATTCGTGAAAAAGCACCAGATGCCTTATTTATTTTCTTAGCACCACCAAGTTTAACGGAATTAAAAGATCGTTTAGTAGGTCGTGGGACAGAAACAGCAGATGTTATTGCGAAACGAATTGCAACCGCAAGCGAAGAACTTGAAATGATGAGTTTATATGATTATGTTGTTGAAAATGATGAAGTAACAAATGCCTGTGACCGCATTAATGCTATTATTAAAGCAGAACATTGTCGTAGAGAACGTGTCGAAAAAAGATATTTGTCAATGTTGAGAGGAGAATAAACCTATGTTATACCCATCAGTAGATACCTTAAAAAAAGAAATTGATTCAAAGTATTCTTTAGTGAGCTTAGCTTCTAAACGCGCTCGCCAAATGCAAGAGGAAGATGGTACAGAGCGTTTACACAAATACGTGTCGTATAAATATGTCGGAAAAGCACTTGAAGAAGTGGCGGCAGGTGTACTTACGAAAGTATCACAAGACGAGTCAGCTGTGTACGAAGACGAAATCTAACTTTGATTCAGCGGTTTTTCATGAATACTACACAAACGGAAGCTAAGATAGCCGCTCCAAAACAAAGAATAAGTGGGCGTGTAAGTGAGAGACTAAGCCCCATTTATGCCCGATTAATGAACACATAACTTACCTAAGTTCGATGGTGTAACAAATGTGTGATTTGTATCCGGTGGACCTCAACAAATAATCGGTGGAGATGAAGTACTATGAAGTTGCGGTGTTAAGTCGCAACGTCTGCATCGATCTCTGATTAAATTTTTACTTTATACAGAATGCCGAGAGCTCCCGAGGAATCCTCCTTTGGGAGCTTATCGTTTGAAAGGACGACATCGTATATGAATAAAAACATTTTACTTTGTGTTTCAGGAGGGATTGCTGTCTATAAAGCTGTAGCACTTGTTAGTAAGTTATCTCAGGCAGGTGCAAATGTGAAGGTGATCATGACAGCGTCGGCACGACAGTTTGTGAATCCATTGAGCTTTCAAGTCATGTCAAAAAATGATGTTTTTTTCGATACGTTTGATGAAAAGGACTCACATGTGATTGCCCATATCGATTTAGCTGATTGGGCAGATTTAATTTTAGTGGCACCTGCAACAGCAAATGTCATTGGTAAATTAGCGAATGGCATTGCTGATGACATGGTAACTACGACCTTACTGGCAACAACTGCCCCTGTGTGGATTGCACCAGCTATGAATGTACATATGTACGATCATCCGGCTGTTAAACGGAATTTGGCACAACTGGCGACAGATGGCTATCAATTTATTGAACCGTCGGAAGGGTTTTTAGCATGTGGTTATGTCGGTAAAGGACGTTTAGAGGAGCCAGAAAAAATAACAGCGATTGTCAAAGATTTTTTTTCTCCTAAGTCAAAGCCACTTGCAGATAAAACAGTGCTCGTGACTGCTGGTGCTGTCTTTGTTTCAATGGATGCTCAACATGTTATTCGTACAAAAGCGAACGGTAAAATTGGACTGGCAATACTTGAAGAGGCAAGGACACTTGGGGCAACTGCTTTCCTTGTAGGCGAGAATGGGGCAACTGTGTACGATCTTATTGAAGAGGTAGAACAATACAAAAAACAATATCCACATGCTTATTTCATTCATGCGGCCAATATACCTACTATTGAAGGTACGCCTAAAGTGTCTGTTGAAGGGACAAGAGCAGTGACCTTTGGACAAGAGGTTATTGGTGAACCAATGTTGACTGTCGTATCACATGAGTGGATTGATTTTAGTGACGTAGCTGAAGTAAACGGAAACGTATTAGAAGTGACAAATGCAGTGCAATTTGCAAAGGCTTTGTGGACATACGTATTACTGGGTGAGGACAAATGAGTTTTTCTGTTGCAGAGGTCATCGTCGATGTTCCAACTTATCATGTTGATCGACCATTTGACTATGAGGTACCTACAGAATGGGTGAAAGTTATTGAAGTGGGCAGTCGTGTAAAGGTACCGTTTGGACCAAGAAATGTTCTAGGCTTTGTAGTGGGGCTAAAAAATGACACGGATGTTCCAATAAATAAGATAAAGCCAATCTCTCATATTTTAGATATGGAGCCTGTGTTAACGGCAGAAATGCTTTCTTTAGCAAAGTGGCTGAAAAACGAAACAATATGTTATGAGATTGATGCTTTGCAAGTAATGCTACCGTCCGCACTCCGTGCAAAATATGAAAAAGTCGTCAACTTGCAGGACGACAAAGCTATTTTGCCAGAACAAGTACAAGTGATTTTTGGTAAACGTCGACAGGTCAATTTTAAGGAGTTTGAAAAGGTTGGATTACTACCGCTGTTAAAGCAACTGATTGAAGATCATCTTGTGAAAATCGAAAATGTCGTGAAGCAGCAAGGCAATGTGAAAGAAGTTCGTATGGTGAAAATTACGGCTGATATACAAATCCTAGATGTAGCGATGCAGGCAGCTACAAGAGCGGTAAAGCAACGTACCCTTATAGATTGGATGCGCGGGCATCTTGGGGAAGTTTTAAAGCCACAGCAAATTTATGAAGAGACCGGTGTATCCTCCGCGGTATTGCAGTCTGTTGTTGACAAGGGTGCTGCTCGCTTTATCCAAGAAGAAGTTTACCGTGACCCTTTTACGAAAGGTGTAACACGGACGCAGTCCTTAACACTTACTGAGGAACAAGCGATTGCGTTACAGGCCCTTACAAAGTCAATGGAAGCACCAACAGCAACGACCTTTTTATTACAAGGGGTAACTGGTAGTGGCAAAACAGAGGTCTATTTACAAGCGATTCAAAAAGTATTAGCAGAAGGCAAAGAAGCAATTATGCTAGTGCCTGAAATTTCTTTAACCCCACAAATGACGGAGCGTTTCCGAAGTCGCTTTGGTGAACTAGTTGCTGTAATGCATAGTGGTTTATCTGTTGGGGAGAAATATGATGAGTGGCGTAAAATTCAGCAAGGTAAAGTGAGTGTAGTCGTTGGCGCTCGTTCAGCCATTTTTGCACCCTTTACTAATTTGGGACTCATTATTTTAGATGAGGAACATGAATCGACTTACAAGCAAGAAGATTCCCCACGTTATCATGCGAGGGACGTAGCGATTTGGCGTAGTGAATATTACAAGTGCCCGGTTATTTTAGGTAGCGCAACACCCGCACTTGAATCTTTTGCTCGGGCTAAAAAAGGTGTTTATACACTATTAACATTGAAGCAACGGGCTATGAACCAAGCGTTACCGACTGTTTTTGTAGCAGATATGCGAGAGGAACTTCAAAAAGGAAATCGCTCAATGTTTTCTGAACAGCTTGTAGAAGGTATACGTATGAGACTTGCGCGAAAAGAGCAGATGGTGCTGTTTCTAAATCGTCGAGGGTACTCGTCATTTGTGCTTTGTCGTGATTGTGGTACGGTTGTACAGTGTCCGAACTGTGATATTTCACTGACCTATCATCGAACAACGGAAAAGCTGAAATGTCATTATTGTGGCTATGAAGAACACGTGCCCCAAATATGTCCACAATGTCAGAGTGAGCATATTCGTTATTTTGGCACGGGGACGCAAAAAGTAGAGGAAGAAATATATAAGCTTTTTCCAGAGGCGAGAGTTTTACGGATGGATGTCGATACGACAAAGCATAAAGGTGCACATGAAGAGATTTTGCAAGCATTTGGGGAGGGACAGGCAGATATCTTGCTTGGCACGCAAATGATTGCCAAAGGGCTTGATTTTCCTAATATTACGCTTGTTGGTGTACTAAGTGCAGATACATCGCTGCATATACCAGATTATCGTGCAGCTGAACGCACATTCCAGCTATTAACACAAGTAAGTGGAAGAGCTGGACGTCATGAAAAGCCCGGAGAAGTCATTATTCAGACGTATACACCTGAGCACTATGCGATTGAACTAGCGAAAACACAAGATTACGCGCCTTTTTATGAACGAGAAATGTTCTTGCGACGTCGTTCTGGCTACCCACCGTATTATTTTGTGGCACTTGTACAAGTATCACACGAGGATGTTTTAATGGCGGCTGAGTATGCAGGACGAGCAGGTGATTGGCTTCGTGGCAATTTGTCGAATCAGGTAGCGATTATTGGCCCGACGACCGCAAGTATAAGCCGTCTCCAAAATAGATATCGCTATCAATGTTTGATAAAATATAAAATTGAACCAAATCTAATTTCGGTACTGCAACGCTTGCTTGCGATGTATCGTGCGGAATGGATTAAACAAGGTATCTTAATGACGGTAGATTTAGACCCGTCTACTATATAGAAAAGGCGAAAGAGCGCCTTAACTGCAGAAATGAGGAACGAAAATGACGATTAAAAAAGTTATAGAGCATCCAGCAAAAGTATTGTCAACACCATGTGGGGAAGTGACGGAAATTAATGAAGACATCATTACATTACTAGATGATTTATATGACACAATGGTGGAATATGATGGTGTTGGTATTGCTGCGCCACAAATTGATGTAGCGTTACGCGTAGCAATTGTAGAGCTTGGTGAGGAACGTGATGTCTTGGAAATGATTAATCCAACTGTTATTGAAACAGATGGTGCCGAAGTAGATATTGAGGGTTGTTTAAGCTTCCCTGGATTGTATGGTGAAGTTGAGCGTCCAGAATATGTGAAAATTGAAGCATGTGACCGAGAGGGACGTGTTTATGAGCTAGAAGCTGGTGGTTTCGATGCACGAGCAATTTTACATGAAATCGATCATCTA
Organism: Lysinibacillus sp. NPDC048646; assembly: GCF_050272295.1. Taxonomy (NCBI): domain Bacteria; kingdom Bacillati; phylum Bacillota; class Bacilli; order Caryophanales; family Bacillaceae; genus Lysinibacillus; species Lysinibacillus sp. NPDC048646. The sequence goes on along the minus strand of NZ_JBNNLZ010000001.1, from coordinate 111,246 downwards.
AATGGCGTACTTTTCGATTCAAAAATCCAACGCGTTTTGACAGAGGAAGAACTAGAAGCAATGTATGCTGAAGAGGAGGAATAATATGACGTCAATTATTTTTATGGGCACGCCTGAATTCTCCGCGCCAATATTACGTATGCTTCACGAAGAAGGCTATGACATCAAGGCTGTCGTTACACAACCAGACCGACCAGTTGGGCGTAAGCGTGTGCTAACGCCACCGCCAGTGAAAGCAACAGCAGTAGAGTTAGGTTTACCTGTTATTCAACCTGAAAAACTCCGTGGTTCAGAAGAATTACAGCAAATACTCGATTTACAACCAGATTTAGTTGTAACGGCAGCTTTTGGACAAATATTGCCGAAGAGTCTGCTAGAAGCACCTTCACTAGGTTGCATAAACGTTCATGCCTCACTTTTGCCGAAATATCGTGGTGGTGCTCCAATCCATCAAGCAATTATCGATGGTGAAAAAGAAACAGGTGTCACAATTATGTATATGGTAGAAAAACTTGATGCAGGTGATATAATTTCACAAAAGGCCATTCCAATCGAAGAGGATGACCATACAGGTGGATTTTTTGACAAGTTAAGCATTGTAGGACGGGATCTATTAAAGGCTACACTTCCTTCTATTATAAATGGTACAAATACGCGTACAGTACAAGATGAAAAACTGGTAACATTCGCAAGTAATATCTCGCGTGAACAGGAAAGAATTGATTGGACAAAAGATGCAACAACTTTATACAATCAAGTACGAGGACTTCATCCTTGGCCAGTTGCCTATACAACATTTGAAGAAGGAAGCTTTAAAATTTGGTGGGCACAAGTAGGCAAAACAAAGCATAATGAGACTCCTGGTACAGTCGTTGCCATTTCGAAGGACCACTTCGAAGTTGCAGCTGGAAACGAGACAACACTTGCGCTTTATGATATACAACCAGCTGGTAAAAAACGCATGACAGCAGAGGATTATTTGCGTGGTACCGGTTCAAAATTACAGATCGGGGACCAGTTTGAATGAGTAAAAAAAGCGTAGTAATTTGGGATGGTAATGTGCGAGATGCCGCATTGTCTATTCTATTAGCAGTTGATAAAAACCAAGCATATAGTAACTTACTTTTACATGAAACGATTAAGCGACATAAAATTGAAGCGAAGGACCGTGCACTCTTAACAGAACTTACGTATGGGACGCTTCAATATAAAATGACGCTTGACTTCTATTTAGAGCCATTTGTACGTGGCAAATTAGATCATTGGGTACGATGGTTATTACGATTATCTTTATACCAAATGCATTATTTAACACGTATTCCACCACATGCAGCAGTCAATGAAGCGGTAGAAATTGCAAAACGTCGCGGGCATCAAGGAATCGCTTCTACGGTCAATGGTATTTTACGTTCTATTCTACGCCAAGGAGTACCGACTACAGCGGAAATTAAAGACCCTATTGAGCGTCTTGCAATTGAAACAAGTCATCCGCATTGGCTAGTAGAGCGTTTTGTCGATAATTATGGTATGGAAGTAGCTACAGAAATGCTCCATGAAAATAATGTGCCACCTGTTCAAACGGTGCGTGTCAATACTACAAAGGTGACGATTAACCAAGCGATTGCCAGCTTAGAAGCTGAAGGGTTAACGGCAAAGCAAAGTGACATTATGCCTGAGTGTTTACATGTGACGGATGGACAGCCTGCCCGCACGCAAGCATTCAAAGATGGATTTATCACAATCCAAGATGAAAGTTCAATGATACCAGCGAATGTTTTGAACCCAACTGCAGGAATGCGCGTTTTAGATATGTGTGCAGCACCTGGTGGGAAAACGACACATTTAGCCGAAAAAATGAATAATGAAGGTTCAATTTTAGCAACTGACCTTCATCCACATAAATTAGACTTAGTTGACCATAATACAGAGCGTCTAGACCTTGATATAGTAGAGACTGCACCGATTGATGGACGTAAAGCTCCAGATTTTTTACAACTAGAATCATTTGATGCAGTATTAGTCGATGCACCTTGTAGTGGTTTAGGTGTTATGCGTCGTAAGCCAGATATTAAATACACGAAACGAGAGGAAGATTTAGAAAATCTTCAAAAAATCCAATTAGCGCTTTTGGATGCAGCGACAAAAGTATTGAAGCAAGATGGGAAACTTGTATACAGTACATGCACAGTCGACAAACAAGAAAATGAAGGCACAGTACAAGCCTTTTTGAAAGAGCATCCAGAAATGGAAGCTATACAACTAGAATCTTTACCAACAAAATTAGCGGAAAAGCAGGCTAATGGCATGCTTCAAGTCTTCCCGCAAGACTTTGGTAGTGACGGTTTCTTCGTCGCCGCCTTTCGTAAAAAAGGAGAATCCCAGTAATGCTGGATCCAGAGAAATTTAATGATCGTATTAACGACTTAGTTGAAGAAGTAGAAGATAAGCCCGTTCGACGCGCGAAAAAAGAAAAGCCAAATTTAAAAGAATCGGTCTATTCATTACAACTGATGCAGCTAGAAGAGTGGCTAAAGGACAATGGAGAAAAGCCATTCCGTGCAACACAAATTTTCGATTGGTTATACAATAAACGTGTTAAAACTTTTGAAGAAATGTCTAACCTATCAAAGGGATTACGTGAAAAGCTAGAGGCAAGTTTTTCTTTAACTACATTGTCAACAATTATCCAGCAAGAATCAAAAGATGGTACCATTAAGTTTTTATTTCAATTACAAGATGGTTACTCAATCGAAACTGTATTAATGCGTCATGAATATGGCAATTCAGTGTGTGTCACAACACAGGTAGGTTGTCGTATTGGTTGTACGTTCTGTGCGTCTACGTTAGGTGGATTAAAGCGTCATTTATTAGCAGGTGAAATAGTTGAGCAGGTTGTTAAAGTACAACAAACGTTGGATGAAGTAGGCGAACGTGTAAGTCATATCGTCATTATGGGTATCGGTGAACCATTCGATAATTATGATGCTATGATGAACTTTTTAAAAGTCATCAACCATGAAAAAAGTTTAAATATTGGTGCTCGTCACATTACAGTATCGACATCAGGTATCGTGCCGAAAATTTATCAATTTGCGGATGAGCAATTACAAATTAACTTTGCTGTATCGCTACACGCACCAAACCAAGAGGCACGTCAAAAGTTAATGCCGATAGCACGTGCTTATAAATTAGAAGAATTAATGGAAGCTGTTCGCTACTATACAAAGAAAACAGGCCGACGTGTTAGTTTTGAGTACGGTTTAATGTCTGGTGAAAATGATTCAGTTGAAATTGCAGAAGAATTATCCGCACTAATAAAAGGAATTAAATGCCATGTGAACTTAATTCCTGTAAACTATGTACCAGAACGTGATTATGTTCGCACGTCTCGTAGTCAAATTTTTGCTTTTGAAAAAACATTGAAGAAGAATGGTATTAACGTAACAATCCGCCGAGAGCAAGGTTCTGATATAGCAGCTGCATGTGGCCAATTACGTGCGCAAGAGAGATCTGAAGAGACGAGGTGACCAGTGATGAAATACACAGTCCAAAGTGATATTGGGTTAAAACGATCAATTAATGAAGACCGTGCTGCATTTTTTAAACGTCCAGATGGGCTAGCACTAGCACTTGTAGCGGATGGCATGGGTGGTCATAATGCTGGCGATGTCGCGAGTGATATGGCAATGAAACAGATGGAAACCGTTTTTTTACAGGCAGAGTCACATCATTTTGCATCAACAACAACAAAAAGAGAATGGTTATTACAGGCAGTTAAGCTGTTAAATACAAATATCTATGACTATTCTCTATCACATGAAGACTGTAAAGGAATGGGGACAACGTTTATTGCTGTGTTAATTGAAGGCTATCATTGCTTCATTGCACATGTTGGTGATAGTCGTGTGTATTATTTCTTTGATGATGGCGCACAACAAATAACAAGAGATCACTCATATGTTAATGTTTTGGTAGAAAATGGTGAAATAAGTGAAGAGGAAGCGATGACGCATCCGAAGAAAAATTTCATCTTGAAAGCTGTTGGGACTGAGGAAACTATTGAGCCAGACTTTTATGAAGTTGATTTAGCACCAGAATCGTATTTACTCGTTTGCTCTGACGGTTTAAGTAATAAACTTTCAGTGTATGAAATGGCATCTATTATTACTTATCCAGATTTAATGGAAGAAAAAGGACGAAAACTTGTGGAACTGGCAAATGCTAGCGGGGGGGAAGACAATATCTCCCTCGTATTACTCACAAGGCAAGATGAGGAGGTGTAAGTATGCTTGTAGGAAAACGAATTAGTGATCGCTATAAAATTTTGAAACTCATTGGTGGCGGAGGCATGTCCAATGTGTATTTGGCCCATGATATGATTTTAAATCGTGATGTAGCAATTAAGGTATTACGCTATGATTTTACCAATGAGGATGAATTACATCGACGTTTTCAGCGTGAGGCGCTTTCTGTTACAAGTCTTACACATCCGAATATTGTGAGTATTTATGATGTAGGTGATGACGGAGATCTACATTATATTGTCATGGAGTATGTCGAAGGGAAGACATTAAAGCAGTACATACAGGAATTTGCACCGATTTCTCCAGCTAGATGTGTGCATATAATGAAGGAACTGACATCAGCCATTGCCAATGCCCATGAAAATCACATTATTCATCGTGATATAAAGCCACAAAACATCTTAATGGATGCGGAAGGTAATGTGAAAATAACGGATTTTGGAATAGCTATGACGCTAAGTGCAACATCCTTTACACAAACAAATTCTGTGCTTGGAACGGTGCATTATTTATCTCCAGAGCAGGCACGTGGCGGGACAGCAACGAACAAATCTGATATTTATGCGCTGGGCATTGTTTTGTATGAATTATTAACTGGGGAATTGCCATTTTCAGGGGAATCTGCTGTTTCCATTGCACTTAAGCATTTGCAAACAGAGACACCTTCAGTTCGCGCTTCTGATGCTACAATTCCACAAAGTTTAGAGAATGTTGTATTGAAGGCTACAGCCAAAGATGCATCGCATCGATATGCAACTGTAGAAGAAATGCAGGAAGACTTAGAGACAATTTTGGCCCCAACAAGAATCAATGAGCCAAAGTTTAAGGCACCTATCGATAATGATATTACAAAGGCTATTCCGATTATAAAAGAACAATTTATTCGGAAAGACGAGGATTTAACAAAAACAAGGGCGATGGAGCCCATCACTCAAACGATACCAGTAGCAAAAAAGCCAGTGGATAAAGTAAAGCCTGTTAAGCCAAAGACAAAGAAAAAGTGGCCATTTATTGTGGGCGGACTTCTATTGACAGCAGTTGTTATATTCCTGTTCGTATTATTCGCTACGGATTTATTTAGTCCGAAAAAAATAGCTGTACCTGATGTGGCCAATATGACTGTTGAAGAAGCTAAAAAGGAATTAGAAAAGTATGGCTTTGTTATTGGCGAGCAACAGGAACGAAACTCAGAAGAAATCGAAAAAGACAAAGTAATTGAAACGGATCCTGCAGAGGGCACGCTGCGTGTGAAAGATACTGAAATTGATCTAATCGTTAGTATAGGTGTGGCAAAATCACCAATGGAAAATTATATAGGTCAAAAAATTGATCAAGTTCAAGCTGTGGTAAAAGACAAATTTATGGATGTTCGAATAGATTATGTGCATTCAGCTGAAGAACCAGGCCGTATTATAGACCAGGATCCGGTAGCAAATTCTGAAATTGTTCCAAATGAAACAAACGTCGTTTTTACTGTGAGCCAGGGTAAAAAACCAATTTCAGTTCGGAGTGTAGTGGGATACTCGAGAACAGATTTAGATAACTATGTAAATTCTGTAGGCTTAAAATGGCGAATAGAGCGTGAAGAGTATTCACCAACAATAGCGAAAGGACTTGTGATTTCGCAAAAACCAGTAGCAGGTAGCAACCTTGTAGAAGGTGATACGATTGCTGTTGTGTTAAGTAAGGGACCTGAAGAGAAGCCTGTAAAAACTTTTGTGACAACAGTGTTAATTCCTTATGAACCAACAGAAGAAGGTATGGAGCAGTTAATAAGAATCGAAATACAAGATAAAAATCATTCAATGGCAAAGCCTTTGGAGGAATTTTTTATTAACAGTGACAGGGAATACAAGATACAGCTTGTGATTGAGGAAGGCGAAGAAGCAGCGTATAAAATTCTTCGTGATTCGAAAATCATTGCTGAAGAAAAAAAAGACTATGATGATGTAAACTAAGGGGGAATTGGATGGCGCAAGGCCAAATTCGTAAAGCATTAAGTGGTTATTATTATGTATTTGATGGAAAACAGCTTATTCAATGTCGTGGACGTGGGGTGTTTCGAAACCGTGGAGAATCCCCACTTGTTGGTGACATTGTAGAATATTCGGTAGAGACAGCAGGATCAGATGGTACTATTCAAAAAATTATGGATAGACAAAATGAGCTTGTTCGTCCACCAATTGCAAATATTGACCAAGGAATTTTAGTATTTTCTGTAAAAGAACCGAATTTTAATACAATATTATTGGATCGATTTCTAGTTGTTCTAGAGTCATTCCAAGTGTATCCAATTATTTGTCTAACAAAGATGGATTTGCTAGCAGATGACGAACGTGCGGAATTACAGGGGTATATAGAAGATTATGAACGTATGGGCTATACCGTGTTACAGACCTACAAAGATGAGGAAGAATTAGTGGCACGTTTACAACCTATTTTAAAGGGAAAAACATCTGTATTAGCAGGGCAATCAGGTGTGGGGAAATCTACCCTACTCAATACACTGATTCCTGATCTGAACTTAAAAACGGGTATTATATCGCAAAGCTTAGGACGTGGGAAGCATACAACGCGTCATGTTGAACTAATAGAGGTGTGTGACGGTTTATTAGCGGATACACCTGGTTTTAGTTCCTTTGACTTTGATGATATTGAAAAAGAAGAGTTAGGTATATGTTTTCCGGAAATGGCTCGAATTGCAGACGACTGTAAATTTAGAGGCTGTCTCCATTTGAAGGAACCGAAGTGTGCGGTGAAGGCAGCAGTAGATGCAGGACAAATCCGTGACTATCGCTACAAGCATTATGAACAATTTATACAAGAAATTATGGATCGAAAGCCGAGGTATTAATGATGATACAAATCGCACCATCAATTTTAGCAGCAAACTTTGCTAAATTAGGAGATGAAGTAAAGGCAGTAGAACAAGCAGGTGCAAAGCTTATTCATATTGACGTTATGGACGGTCATTTTGTGCCGAATATTTCATTCGGTTCCATCGTGTTAGATGCAATTCGTCCTTTAACAAATTTACCACTCGATGTGCATTTAATGATTGAAAATCCAGATCAATATATTGAACAGTTTGCGAAAGCTGGAGCGGACTATATTACGGTGCATGTAGAAGCTTGTCGCCATTTACACCGGACGATTCAATTAATTCGTTCATATGGTGTAAAGCCTGGTGTAGTGCTAAATCCGCATACACCAATTGAATCTATTCAGCACATTTTAGAAGATATTGATATGGTGTTATTTATGACAGTGAATCCTGGTTTTGGTGGTCAAAAATTCATTCACTCTGTTGTGCCTAAAGTAGAAGCATTAGCCAATATTATTAAAGAGCGAAACCTAAACATTGCTATTGAAATAGATGGTGGCATTAATGCGGAAACAATTGTCCCTTGTGCAAAAGCAGGTGCAACAATTTTTGTAGCAGGTTCAGCCATTTATAGCAAAGAGGATCGTACAGCGGCTCTACAGGAAATATTAGCTGCTGGTGAGGCTGCGATGAAAGAATGACAACTGTTGTCGTTTGTGCAGGTGGTCCAAAGGAGGAGCTCTGTTCCTTTGAACCATTTAAAGAACGAAAAGATGTATTATTTATTGGGGCAGACCGAGGTGCACTGTATTTAATTGAGCAAGGGATTACGCCACATGCAATCGTTGGGGATTTTGATTCATTATCACAAGTAGAATATGACTATGTCAGGGAGCATACAAATGATGCACAGCGCTTCCATGAGGAAAAAAATGAAACAGATACTGATTTAGCCCTGTTAAAGGCTCTAACTTATGGGCCAACAGATATTGTGTTAACAGGAGTTACAGGTGGACGTCTCGATCACTATGAAGCAGCTGTGCGTTCAATATATCGTTTGCAGATAGAACATCCTCATGTCATACTGAAAATCATCAATCATGCAAATCTATTGCAGTTCTTGGTGCCAGGCACGCACACAATTCTAGCACATAAGCAGTATCGTTATTTGTCTTTTTTCGCACATGAGCAGCCGGTTGAGGATGTTACATTAAGACATGTTAAATATGAAACGACGAATGAACAAATTTCACTCGGCTCATCCCGTTTTACAAGTAATGAAATTATAGGAGCTTCAGGGTCTATATCTTTCTCGCAAGGCATATGTTTAATGATAAGAAGCATAGATTAGTGCGAGGGGGAGATGGCTCTGAAAGTATATACGTTCCAACTACCGAAATTTGTGAGTAGCATTACGCGTACGTGCATCAACCTTTTTAAAAAAGACAAGAAAGTCAAAAAATCCGACTAATACTAGTCGGATTTTTACTGTTTTAAGCTATAAAGAGGCGATTGGTAGTTTGCCAAATTAAAGAAGAAAGAAAAAAATCGATTTGCATTTAATGCGAATCGATTTTTTATAAGCGGCGATTATACGCGCTCGATTTTACCTGATTTTAATGCACGAGCAGAAACCCATACACGTTTTGGTTTACCGTCTACTAGGATACGAACTTTTTGAAGGTTAGCGCCCCAAGTACGTTTGCTAGCGTTCATAGCGTGGGAACGGTTGTTACCAGTACGAGCTTTACGTCCAGTGATTACACATTGTTTTGGCATGTTGTATTCCCTCCTTACAGATGATGCTGAAAGATTATTATTTCAGTTCGGTATTTCACATACCATAATAATTTAACATACGAAGGCGCACAGTGCAACAGTTTTCACATAACCTTTCAAGAAAAAAACCTTTACAGGCAATTTTTTTACCTAGAAAGAGAGGATATGATTCAAGTAAAAATTAGCATGAATTATCAAAAAATCTTTTGACTAGCTGATAAAATATGAAATAGAAGAGGCGTTGAGAGATGGATTACTTTGAGAGAATACAAAAATCAATTGACTTTATCGAAGGTAAATTCTCATTTTCCAAATGAACTAAACATGAAGATTTATATACCTATTACGGAATAGTCAAGGAGACGATAAAATGAATTTAGAAAAAATTTTTATGAAGTTTCCAGTTTTACAATCACAACAGCTAATATTAAAAAAAATAGAAGAAATACATTTACAGGAACTTTATGTAATTTATGATAATAAACACGTATTTCAGTATTGTGGAATTATTCCCAAACATAACATCCAAACAGTTAGCAAAATGATTGGTCGTTTTGAGAGGGATTATCAGAAAAAAAGTAGAGTGAAGTGGGGGATTTTTCACAAAGATCAAGACAATACATTAGTGGGAATCATTGAGACTATGGATGTTAACCAAAAAGTGAACATGGTGACGATTGGTTACTTTTTAGCTGAGGATTATTGGGGAAAGGGATTTGCCACTGAAGCCGTTCGGATAATAGTCAATTTTTTGTTTGAAGAAGTTAAGATCAACAGAATTCAAGCAGAGGTCATGCCTGCAAATGAAGTTTCCAAAAAAGTGCTCTTAAAAAATGGTTTTTTGAAAGAGGGTTTACTGAGACAAGCTTCTGTTTGGTCCGGTAAGGGGATAGTAGATTTAGAAATGTACAGCATATTGAAAGCAGACTACATCTCCTAATTAGGGATAGGTACTTGCTCTATAAAAAATCGATTTCGCTTAATACGAAATCGATTTTTTGTAGGCAGTTATGAATTCAACTGTAGCTAATAATCTGTATTTTTTTACAACTAGTTACCTCGCCCGGTAACCGAGCTTCATCGACACACGCTTACCTGTTTCCAATAGTCGTTCAGTCAGAATTTGCGTATGTTCCGCAGTCACGTTGAAGTTAACAAAGCCGATGCTTACAGCTCCTACTACTTCTCCAAAGCCATTTAAAACCGCCACTGCGACAGAAGATGTTCCTGCTGTGCGCTCTCCATGGCTTATTGCAAACCCTTGCTTCTTTACTTGTTCTAGCTGCGTATAAAATTCAGCAATATTGTCATTAGGAACTAGTTGACTAATTATTTCACTTGCCTGTGAAGCAGTCATAGAAGCCAATATCGCTTTATTTGCTGCACCAATATGCATAGGTATTCGGATACCAAGCTGATCATAAATTCGAATTGGATTTGCTGCACTGTCAATGCGTTCGATAATAATTGTATCTGTTCCCGCCGGTTTACTTAAATAAACGCTCTCCTCTACCTCTCGTGATAAACGTTCTAATTCTGGTCTTATTTTGCTGATATAATCCATCGTATCATACACTTGTAAACCAAACTCCATCCATATTGTGCCAAGCCGATATTGCTTCGTTTGTTCGTCTTGTTCAATCATTCCCTGTTGAATCATCGCTTTTAAAATTCTATGTAGTGTACTAAGAGGTAAATCAACTTTAGTTGCAAGCTCAGATATGGACAGACTATTTTCAGTTGTTTCAGAAGCTAAAACCTTAGCGATTGTCATTGCCCGTTCTAATAATTGCATATTTTGTACCACCTCCTCTAATCCTATTTTATTTTTAATCTCTATCTACGTCTAGCTACATAATGGTTGAGCTTCGAATTCAAACAAATAGAAAATAAAAATTTTTCTAAATATATTGACAGTATAACATAAAACACATATATTTTTCTTATAAACTTTCCTCTAAACGGAAACGTTTTCCACTATACGGAAAAGGGGTGAAGGGAATGCATTATTGTTCTTCAATGTATGCACCTTTAAAACACGTTATTGTAAAACATCCAAAAGAGGCTTTCAAAAGCCAAGAGTATCTTAGCGGTGAATGGCAAACATTTAACTACATATCAGAGCCTAGTTTTAGTGAGGCTTTAAGTGAATATGCTGAGTTCATGGCAATTCTCGAAAAATATGTTGGAAAAATTGATTATTTACCAGTTTCAAATGATGTAGGGTTGGATTCACTGTACGCTCATGACCCTGTAAAATTCACACCACAGGGTGCCATCATTTTAAAATCTGGAAAGAAATTAAGACAACCAGAAGCAGCTGCTTATAAAGCTTTCTTAGAAGAACAGGGTATCCCTGTTATCGGGGAATTAACGGGACAAGCAGTTTCAGATGGTGGGGATATTGTGTGGCTTGATGACCGTACACTTGTTGTTGGACGTGGCTATCGCACGAATGATGAAGCAATTCGTCAATTAAAAGAAATGACAGCTGATTTTGTTGACGAATTTATTGTCGTGCAGTTACCACACGATTTAGGGGAAGCAGAATGTCTACATCTGATGTCATTTATCAGTATGGTGGACAAGGATTTGGCTGTCGTCCATTCACGATTAATGCCAGTATTTTTCCGTCAGCTCATTATCGAAAAGGGTATACAACTCATTGAAGTGCCTAAAGAGGAATATGACACTCTAGGCTGTAATGTGTTAGCACTTGCACCGAGAGTATGCGTTATTCCAAACGGCAACCCTTCTACAAAAAAACAATTGTTGGATGCTGGCGTTACAGTTTATGAATATAAGGGTGAAGAAATTTCTGTAAAAGGAACAGGTGGACCAACATGTCTAACTTGTCCGGTAATTAGAGGATAAAAAAGGAGAGATTTATTATGTTTAATAATGTCATTGTAAAAACACCAGGTAATAGTTATATTAACGGTTTAACAACGAGTGATCTTGGAAAACCAATCATTGAGCAATTATTTGAACAGCATGAAAAATATATTGAAGCTTTAAAAAATTGTGGGGTAGAGGTAACACTACTTCCAGCAAATGAAGCATTTCCGGATTCTACTTTTGTAGAGGATACAGCAGTATTGACGGCTGAATTTGCTATTATTTCTAATCCAGGTGCAGAAGCACGTAATCGTGAAATTGAAGAGATGGAACCAGCAGTGAAAAAGTTCTATAACAAATTATACTATCTCGAAGCACCAGGCACACTCGATGGTGGAGATGTATTGCAAGCAGAAAAGAAATTTTATGTTGGTATTTCTGACCGTACCAATGAAGAAGGGGCGCGTCAATTCAAGGAAATCGTTGAAAAAGAAGGCTATGAAGCAACGATAATTCCTTTAAAAGAATTCTTCCATTTAAAAACGGGTATCGCATACGTTGGTGAAAATCGTATGGTGCTTGCTGGAGAATTTGTCGATCATCCGGCATTCGAATCGTATGAGAAAATTGTGATTCCAAAAGAAGATGAGTATTCAGCAAATTGTATTCAAGTTAACGATTATGTTATTCTTCCATCTGGCTATCCAGAAACGAATCGTAAGCTGAATGAATTAGGCTATAAAACAATTGAACTTGAAATGTCTGAGTTCAGAAAACACGATGGCGGATTAAGTTGCTTATCATTACGTTTTTAATTTTCTCTAGGTATTAAACAAGCTAAAGCCCAATCAATTTGTAGGGGAAAATTGATTGGGTGCTTATTGTTTTAGATATCTGAATATTTGATATTTTGATAGGGTGAGGAATATGAAAGAGGGGATGTACGGTGAGTAAAGGGGAACAACAAAATAATTTATTGAACCGTTCTATGAAAAGTCGTCATTTATTAATGCTATCACTTGGCGGAGTTATTGGAACTGGTTTATTTTTAAATGTTGGTTATACAATCAACCAAGCAGGTCCTGGCGGGGCATTAATTGGTTATTTGTTTGGTGGTTTCATATTATACATGGTAATGAATTGTCTGGGAGAATTGGCTGTGTATATGCCAGTAACCGGTTCTTTCCAAACATATGCAACACGTTTTATAAATCCAGCGGCAGGTTTTTCCTTAGGATGGATGTACTTTGTTGGATCTGCAGCCACAGCGGGGGTGGAATTTACCGCAGCGGGGATATTGATGCAACATTGGTTTCCTGATATCCCCATTTGGATTTGGTGTGCTGTTTTCATGGTGCTTTTATTTGTATTAAATGCCCTTACGACTAAAGGTTTTGCAGAAGCAGAGTTTTGGTTTGCGAGTATCAAAGTCGTTGCGGTTATAGCTTTTATTGTTATCGGTGCAGCAGCTATAATCGGCTTAATCCCGTTGGCGGATCGTCCAACACCTCATTTAACGAACTTAGCTCCAACGGGGTTATTCCCAGCAGGGATCGCCATTATATTTGTGACTATGATGAATGTTATTTTCTCTTATCAAGGATCAGAGCTAGTAGGAATTGCGGCTGGAGAAACTGAAAATCCAGAAAAGAATATCCCAAGGGCAATACGTACAATTCTTTTTAGAATTATCGTATTCTATATCGCTTCCATTATCGTATTATCTGCAATCTTTCCAGCATCTGAACTTGGACTACTAGAAAGTCCTTTCGTGACTTTGATGAAGATAGCAGGTGTGCCTTATGCAGGTGGCATTATGAACTTTGTCATATTGACAGCAATTTTATCAGTTGGTAATTCGTGTCTCTATGCTTCTACACGTTTACTTTGGTCGATGTCAAAAGAGGGAATGGCACCGAAATTATTTGGGCGGCTAACTAAAAATAAAGTGCCATTAAATGCGCTTATTTTCACGATGCTGTTCTCCCTTTTATCTTTATTAACGAGTGTGATGGAAGCAGATGCGGTATTTGTTTTACTCATGTCGATTGCAGGAATTGCGGTGACGATTTCATGGATGGGTATTGCCACATCGCAATTAATGTTCCGCTATCGTTATGTGAAAGCCGGAGGAAAGGTGGCAGACTTGAAATTTAAAACACCTTTTTATCCTCTGATTCCTTTATTTTGTATTAGCTTTTGTGTACTAATTCTTGTATTTTTGGCATTCGATCCAACGCAACGAATTGGTTTGCTTTACGGCATTGGATTTTTTATAGCTTGTTTACTTTTCTATAAATTTAAATTGAGTAAAACGAATACAGCCTCTTCTGACTTTGATTTAAAAAATGAGGAGTCACTTGATTTACCATAAAAATGTATGGCTCCGAACAAAGAAATATATGTATTGGATAAAGGGGAATTATGATGAACAACTACTTATGGAATACACCTGAAAAACTTCGTGCGTTATTATGCGAAATTGTGAGCTGGGAAAGTAGAACATTAACTGCAGGTGAAAATGAATTTGCCTACAAATTAAAAACTATGTTGCAAACGCTTTCTTACTTTAAGGAAAATCCAAATCAAATTGAGTTACATGATGCCGGCCTTGGGCGAAATGCTGTAACAGCATTGTACAAACATCCGACTGCAACTGAAACAGTTGTACTCATCAGTCATTTCGACACTGTTCATACGGAAGAGTATGGCGAATTAGAGCCTTTTGCTTTTTATCCTGAAGAGTTGACAAAAAAGCTAATGGAACCAAAATATAAGAAAGACTTACCTGAAGCGGCGAGAATCGACTTGGAGTCGGGGAATTATTTATTTGGCCGTGGGACGATGGATATGAAAATGGGGCTTGCCCTACATATGCAATTACTTGAAAAGGCATGTATTGAGCAATGGCCAATTAATCTGATATTAACAGCTGTACCGGATGAGGAAGTAAACTCTGCTGGTATGCGTGCAGCAGTTGTTGAACTTGTAAGGTTACGTGAGCAGCATGGCTTAACCTATAAATTATTTTTAAATAGTGAACCTTCTTTTTCACAAGGTCCATCGGATATAAATGAGTATATCTATTCCGGAACTATTGGTAAAATAATGCCAGCTGCTTTGTTCTATGGAAAAGAGACTCATGTAGGCGAACCTTTAAAAGGAATGACGGCGAATTACATTGCTTCATATATGACTCAGTATATGGAATGGAACCCTATTTTCCGTGAAACAGATCTTGGCGAAAGTACACCATTGCCAGTATCCTTACAATTAAAGGACCTGAAAATGGAATATTCCACACAAACACCCTATCGAGCTGCGGCTCTTTTCAATGTTTTTTTAATGAAACGTACAGCGTCTGAGGTGATGGAGATCTTTGAACATGTAGCAAAGGAAGCGATGGCCGCTTGTAATATGCATTACAAAGAAATTTGTGAACGTGAGCGAGTAAAGGGTGTTGGGGAAGTGAAAGTGCTTCGTTACGAGACGCTTTTAGAGCATGCAGTCAATAAATTAGGTGTTGAAGAAGTGCAGTGCATAAAACAAAAAGTACTTAAGAATAATGCTTGGGATGATCGTGAGAAATCTATTCGCATTGTAGATCAACTCATGATTCGATGCCAAGAACTAACGCCTGCAACAGTTTTGTTATATGCACCACCCTACTATCCTGCTATCAATTCATCTGATAATGCTCTTATTATTAAATCTATCGAATTGATGAAAGAAACAGCAAAATCGTTTAACATTGAGATAGAACAAATTCATTATTTTAATGGTATTTGTGATTTAAGCTATGTCAACTATGCAGATGATGAAAATGATTGGGGAGCATTTGAGCGAAATACGCCTGTTTGGGGTGATACGTACAGTATCCCATTTGAAGCAATGACAGCGTTAAAAGGTCCCGTGTTGAATGTCGGTCCTTTTGGAAAAGATGCACATCAGAAAACAGAGCGACTACATGTTGACAGTGCATTTAAGGAAATGCCCGTCATGATTGACACACTTATAAAGAGCCTAATTTAATATGTGACATATCGAGAGAAAGCTGGTGCTAAAAGTACCGGCTTTTTTTGTACTCCATTTCATATCTTTACATTTATTTCGATTAACAGGATAATTTATTTTATGGAAATAAGTAATAAGTTGTTGATCGAATTAGAATGAGTATCCTAAAGCGTGAATTTCTCAACTTGAATAGATAGAACCATTAGTATATTTTTTCTTCAGAGACCATAAGACAGTTAGGTTGTCACTATCAACAAATAGAATCAATTCTATTTTTAGTTCTTTTAAATATAGCTATAAAATATAATCTATTATTGTCATTTTATCTAGAATGTTTAAAGAAAGATCGGGAAGAAGGCTGTTGCTATTCACTACTTAGACGATAAATATAGAGAAATCGATATTATGGAAAATCAAGAAAATCTAGCTCTATCTTTACGAAAAGAAATGATCCAATTGAATTTGAAACGAATGCGAACAGTAGCTTGGACTTTGATGTATATCTCAGCTATCATAACGTTTATTCATTTTGGAGAGGTCTTTTTCTCAAAAGAGGAAAGAGTGATGGTACCAACCTACATCGCGATTCACACAGTAATGTTTTATATAAATTTAGCTGTCTTACTATTTGTAAAAGATAAAAGAATACATGTTAGTTCTATAAATATTCGTAAATATGAATATATCTTAATAGGCTATCTCTATATGACAATTTTATTGATAACGGGTATTACGGTAATGGATGTTTTTTACTTTAATCATGCAGCTCTATATGAAGTGTTTTTTCTAGTTATTTGTACCGTATTTGCAGTATCATTGCGTAAAATGATTTGGGCAGTTTTAATAACTGTTCCAATTATAGTATTAAGCGCTTTTTTGAATGTAGGGATGACGGGGGAAAGTATTAAAGTGATGCTACCAATGTCTCTAATTGTACCGATAGGCTTAATCATTCAATATCGTATCAATAAAATGCAAAAGCAGTTTATAAAGGAGCATATATTGTTGGCTGAAGAAATGACAAAATCACAGCAACTTTCGAAATTATTAGCAGAAAAAAATAGTGAACTTACAGAACAAGCACTTCGTGATTCCTTAACAAACTTACCCAATCGTCGTGCTTTTGATAACAAATTGGAACAGATTGTGCAGCAACATAATAAACCGAAAGCACTAACATTTATGATTATTGATATTGACTTTTTTAAAAATTTTAACGATTATTACGGTCACTTGCATGGGGATGCAGCATTGATTAAAGTTGCTGGTCTTTTGGATGAAATTGCAATAAAGTATAATGCATTTGCAGCACGATGGGGAGGAGAAGAGTTTGTCATCGTCAGCCAACATGCACAGCGTTTTGCAGAACATGTCTGTGAAGAGATTCTAGAGGAAGTGCGTAACTTAAAAATTCGTCATGAACATTCACCAATAGCTGATGTCGTAACAGTCAGTATAGGGATGTGCCATGCCAAAGTTTTAAATTTACAACATATTCATACCTGTTGCGAAATTGCCGATCAAGCGCTGTATACTGTGAAGCAAAACAACCGCAACCATTTTCATGTAAAAACAGTCGTTTTCGAAGGAGAACTATGTCTACCTGTATAATTTTTCCTTTATAAAGCTGGAAACGTTGATACGATGCGCTTTAGGGGCTTCGTAGGTTGCTTAATGTATATCCAAAGTGGTACAATATAGCTTAGTCAAAAAGAGCCAAGGGGGCACTTCTATGTCAATTGAATTAAATAACGAATTCGGCCAAATTGATATTTCGACGGATGTACTTGCACAAATTGCTGGTGGCGCTGCTATAGAATGCTACGGTATTGTTGGCATGGCATCTAAACATCAAGTTCGTGATGGTCTAACTGATATTTTACGTAAAGAGAACTTTGCTAAAGGTGTTGTTATTCGACAACAAGACGAAGATTTACATATTGATATGTACATTATTGTTAGTTACGGGACGAAGATTTCGGAAGTTGCTTATCAAGTACAATCGAAAGTGAAATATACAGTTGATAAAACATTAGGTATGAGCGTGAAATCTGTCAATATTTTTGTGCAGGGCGTTCGTGTAGCGAATGTGTAAGAGGAGGAACAAAATCGAATGCAGTCATTAGACGGATTAAAATTTGCAGAGATGGTGCAAATGGGAGCACATCATCTATTCCAAAATGCAAATTATGTAGATTCATTAAATGTATTCCCAGTACCAGATGGTGATACAGGAACAAACATGAACTTATCGATGACATCTGGGGCAAAAGAAACGGAATTTCAAGCATCAGAAAATATCGGGAAAACGGCACAAGCTTTATCAAAAGGCTTACTTATGGGTGCACGTGGGAATTCTGGGGTTATCTTATCTCAGCTTTTCCGTGGCTTTGGTAAATTTATTGAAAAAGAAGCTACAATCAATGCTAAAGGTTTTGCAAATGCCTTCCAAGCAGGTGTTGATACAGCCTATAAAGCGGTTATGAAGCCAGTTGAAGGTACAATTTTGACTGTTGCGCGCGAAGCTGCAAAAAAAGGTGTCGAAGTAGCGGAAACTGAAAACGATATCATCGCTGTGATGGAGGCTTTCACTGCGGAAGCGAAGGCTTCGCTGGAACGCACGCCGGATCTACTTCCAGTATTGAAGGAAGTAGGCGTTGTAGATAGTGGTGGGCAAGGCTTACTATTTGTTTACGAAGGTTTCTTAGCTTCATTGAAAGGTGAACCACTACCTAAGAAAAATGATGCTACACTGGATGATTTAATCAATGCAGAACATCACAGAGCACAAGACTTCATGAATACTGCGGATATTGAGTTTGGCTACTGTACAGAAATTATGGTGCGTTTAGAAGAAGGGAAAGAGCCGTTTAGTGAGGAACAATTCCGTAATGAATTGAATCCACTAGGTGATTCACTACTTGTCATTTCAGATGAGGAAATTGCAAAAGTGCATATTCACTCTGAACAACCAGGTACAGTTTTAGCTATGGGTCAAAAATATGGTAGTCTAATTAAAATTAAAGTCGACAATATGCGTGAGCAACATTCAGCAATTGTTGGTGAAGACCATAAAGCATCTGCCCCAACAAAAAAAGTTGAAAAATATCCATATGCAATCGTGACGATTGCAATGGGAGAAGGCGTTGCCGAATTACTTCGTTCAATCGGTGCTTCTTATGTCATTGAAGGCGGGCAAACAATGAACCCTTCAACTGAGGATATTGTAAAAGCTGTAAAAGAAATTGGTGCAGAAAAAGTGCTGATTTTACCGAACAACAAAAATATTGTGATGGCAGCGGAACAAGCTGTAGAGCTTCTTGATATTGAAGCAGCGGTTGTACCGACAAAAACTATTCCTCAAGGGATGGCTGCAATTTTAGCATTTAATCCAGAAGCGGCTATTGCAGTGAATCAAGCGACAATGACAGATGCTTTAGCTAATGTGAAAACAGGACAAGTAACTTATGCTGTTCGTGATACGTCAATTGATGGCGTAGAAATTCATAAAGACGATTTCATGGCACTAGCAGAAGGAAAAATTGTGCTATCAACACCAGCATTAAAAGATGCTGCTGAGAAAGTTATCGCTGATTTAGTTGATGAAGATGCTGAAATCGTGACAATCATTTATGGTGAGGATACGACAGAAGAAAACGCAGCGTCATTAGTTAAATTTATCGAAGAAAGCTATCAGGATGTAGAAGTTGAGCTATTTAATGGCAAACAAGGATTATATCCATATATTATTTCGGTAGAATAGTTAACAGTAACCTTGAAATTTACAGGCGAAGCAGTGCACAAGTCGTGTACTGCTTTTGTTTATGGTAACGGGATATTAAATATAATATTATCACCGAAATAGTAAGAAATAGTTGGTTGAATGTACGTATGCAGAGGACGTTTTTTTGCGAATACTAGTTTGTTGACTTTTGAAAAAGAGTGTATTTCAATGAAAGACAAAAATAGAGGATGGTTTTTAAAGAGAAAATTATAGTAGTGTTAATTTTCTGAAAGTTGATAAAGTATCACTTTACTTTTATAGTAACTATCAAGCATGATATAAGTAAAAATAAATATTATTATATGAATAGAATAGAGGGGTGCTTGTATGAAATTTACATCAGTTTTTGATATTATTGGACCAGTAATGATTGGGCCTTCCTCCTCTCATACAGCAGGTGCAGCGCGTATTGGAAGAGTTGCACGAGATTTATTTGGACGACAGCCAAAATGGGCAAAGATTCATTTGTATGGTTCTTTTGCTGAAACGTATAGAGGGCATGGGACAGATGTAGCGCTAATTGGAGGCTTATTAAATTATGATACATTTGATGAACGTATTAAAACAGCGTTTGCAGATGCAGAAAAAGCGGGATTAGAATTCGAATTCATCCCAGAAACAGCAAATACAGAACATCCGAATACAGCTCGGCTCGTCATTGGAGATGATGAGGGGGAGATGTCGGTAGTTGGAATTTCAATTGGCGGTGGTAAAATTGAAGTCAGTGAGGTTAATGGCTTCAAACTACGTTTAACTGGTGGAATGCCGGCCATCCTTGTTGTGCATGACGATCGCGCCGGCTGTATTGCAAATGTTGCAAACTGCTTAGCTATGCATGATGTGAACATCGGTCATATGGAGGTTTCACGTATTGAGCGCGGCTTAACGGCCCTAATGGTGATTGAGGTCGATCAAAACATTGAAGATAAAATATTACAGCAGATTTCGTTAATTCCATATATTACGAAAGTGTCGAAAATTAATAACTAAGGAGGCGTGACGATATGGACGTATTGTTTCACAATGTACGCGAGCTTGTTGCGCGTGCAGAACAAGAAGGTAAATCAATTTCAGAACTGATGATAGAGCAAGAAATGTTAATAAGTGGACGGACACGTGAAGAAATCATGCAGCAGATGGATCGTAATTTAACAGTTATGGAGGAAGCGGTTGAGCGTGGCTTAAAAGGTGTACAGTCTGTGACAGGTTTGACTGGTGGAGACGCAGTGCTGCTTCAAAATTATATTGCACAAGGGAAATCGCTGTCTGGGGATTTATTATTAGACGCAGTTAGTAAAGCGGTTGCAACAAATGAAGTAAATGCGGCGATGGGTACAATTTGTGCAACACCGACAGCTGGCTCAGCAGGGGTTGTACCAGGTACATTATTTGCTGTAAAAAATAAGCTAAACCCGACACGTGAGCAAATGATTCGTTATTTATTTACATCAGGGGCTTTTGGTTTCGTTGTAGCAAATAATGCTTCTATTTCAGGTGCGGAAGGCGGCTGTCAGGCTGAAGTTGGTTCAGCGGCAGGTATGGCCGCTGCAGCTATTGTGGAGATGGCGGGTGGTACACCACAGCAATGTGCTGAAGGATTTGCTATTACGCTCAAAAATATGCTTGGATTGGTGTGCGATCCAGTAGCGGGATTAGTAGAAGTACCCTGTGTAAAGCGTAACGCGATGGGAGCAGCTAACTCACTTGTTGCTGCAGATATGGCACTTGCTGGTGTCACTAGTCGTATCCCTTGTGATGAAGTAATAGGAGCAATGTATCGTATCGGCTTGTCGATGAGTCCAAATTTAAAAGAAACCGCGCGTGGGGGCCTAGCGGCAACACCAACAGGGAAGGCACTCGCAGCGAAGATATTCGGAGGAGCTGTCGTGCAAGGTGACTGAATTAATCAGTCCTGTCTCCGATTTAAAGGGAGTCGGGAAAGAAACAGCAGCGCATCTAGAAGCATTAGGCATCGAGACAATATCAGATTTATTGTGGACATTTCCACATCGACATGAGGATTTCCGTTTAAAAGACTTAACGCAGACGCCACATAATGAGCGTGTCACTGTTGAATGTAAAGTGGAACGTGAGCCGACTGTGCTGTTCTTAGGGCGAAATAAATCCCGTTTGCAAGTGACGGTACTAGCGGGGCGTCATTTAGTGAAAGTTGTTTTTTTTAACCAAAACTATTTAAAACAAAAACTTGTACCAGGTTCTATCATTACAGTAACAGGAAAATGGGATCGGGGTAGACAAGTTATTAATGGAACGACCGTCACTTTTGGTCCGAAGACGGATCAAGTAGATTTTGAACCGGTATATAGTCTGAAAGGTTTGATACCACAAAAACGTTTTCGTAAATATATGCGTCAGGTGCTTGATGAATATGGCGCAGAACTACCTGATGCGGTTCCAGAACATTTACAAGTGTCGTATAAGCTTGTATCAATGCGTGAGGGGCTGGAAGGCATTCATTTTCCACTGGATGCCCAACATGCAAAGCAAGCTAGAAGACGCTTTGCTTACGAGGAATTATTAAATTTTCAGCTGCGTATTCAGGCATTGCGTAAAATACGTAAGGATAATGGGCGTGGTACGGTGATTCGATTTGATTTGCAAAAGGTGCGCAAATTTATTGATTCATTGCCGTATGAATTAACAGGTGCACAAAAAAGGGTTGTCAATGAAATTTGCAAAGATTTAAAAGAACCACATCGTATGAACCGCTTGCTTCAAGGAGACGTAGGATCAGGGAAGACAGTTGTTGCGGCTATATGTTTATATGCAGCTGTCACAGCTGGCTTTCAAGGGGCGTTAATGGCACCCACGGAAATTTTAGCTGAGCAACACGCTGAAAATTTAATAGCGTGGTTCGAGCCCTTTGGTGTAAGGGTAGCTTTGTTATCAGGTTCGACAAAAACGAAAGCACGCCGCCTGCTTTTAGAAGCACTGGAAAATGGTGACATAGATATTTTAATTGGTACGCATGCACTGATTCAGCCGGATGTTGCTTTTCAAAGACTAGGCTTTGTCATAACGGATGAACAGCATCGTTTTGGAGTTGAGCAACGTAGGATTTTACGTGATAAAGGGGAAAATCCTGATGTGCTTTTTATGACAGCTACTCCTATTCCACGAACACTTGCGATTACGGCGTTTGGTGAAATGGACGTGTCGATGATTGATGAAATGCCTGCGGGGCGTAAACAAATCGAAACACATTGGATGAAAAAAGAACAACTTAGTTCGGTATTATCGAAATTAGAGTTAGAACTAGCGGCGGGGAGACAAGCATATGCCATTTGTCCGCTTATAGAGGAATCCGACAAGCTCGACGTACAAAATGCAGTGGACATATATGAGCAACTTGCATCGTATTTTAATGGGCGTCATAAAGTCGGTTTAATGCACGGTCGTTTGCCGGCAGATGAAAAAGATGCGGTAATGCGCTCCTTTAGTGAAAATGAAATTCAAGTGCTTGTCTCTACTACGGTCGTTGAAGTAGGTGTTAATGTACCAAATGCTACGTTTATGGTTGTTTACGACGCTGAGCGTTTCGGTTTAGCTCAATTACATCAGCTACGTGGTCGTGTTGGTCGTGGCGAACATCAGTCGTATTGTGTCCTTATTGCTGATCCAAAATCAGATGAAGGTAAAGAGCGAATGCAGTCGATGACAGAAACAAATGATGGTTTCCGATTGGCTGAAAAAGACTTGGAACTACGTGGACCAGGAGATTTCTTTGGGCGTAAACAAAGTGGCTTGCCTGATTTTAAAGTAGCAGATTTAGTGCATGACTATAGAACACTAGAAACCGCACGGAAAGATGCAACGAAAATGATTGAAAGTGAGGCATTTTGGCAGGATGAGATGTATAAATATTTACGTCGAATGTTAGAAGAGTCAGGTGTTTTACAAGGTGAACGATTTGATTGAGAGGGATGCAAGTACTTGTTTTTGAAAACAGGTCTTGCATTCTTTTTTTATACTCTATATACTGATATTAGTACCAAGTGCTAATAACAACTAAAAAGGTGGCGAATGACGTTGAGACGAACGAAAAAAGAGCGGCAGCGATTATTATCTGAAACGATTGCGGAAAATCCATTCGTCACAGATGAACAGCTAGCATCGGAGTTTCAGGTAAGTGTCCAAACGATTCGTTTAGATCGTATGGAATTAGCGATTCCAGAATTACGCGAGCGAATTAAAGATGTGGCTTCGAAAACCTATGAAAATGAAGTGAAATCTTTGCCGATTGATGAAGTAATCGGTGAAATTATTGATATTGAATTAGATAGTCGTGCATTATCTATTTTTGACGTAAAAGAAGAACATGTTTTTCAGCGCAATGGCATCGCACGTGGGCATCATTTATTTGCACAGGCAAACTCATTAGCGGTAGCGGTTATTGATGATGAACTGGCCTTGACAGTGCACGCCAATATCACATTTGTGAAACCTGTGAAAGCTGGAGATCGTGTTATTACGAAGGCTGTAGTTGTCGGACGAGATGACGAACATCATCGTACGAAAGTGGAGGTACTATCTACTGTTAACGGTGAAACAGTCTTTGTTGGCGAATTTGATATGTACCGCACGAAAGGTAAAGGTGAACAACAATGAAATTAGCGCTTGATGGAATGGGTGGCGACAACGCACCAAAATCAGTTGTGGAAGGTGCTTTATTAGCATTAGATCAAATTCCAAATTTGGAAATTCAACTATATGGACAGCAAGAAAAGCTTGCTCCGTTTTTAAAAATGAATGATCGATTAACGGTTGTCCATTGTGAAGAAGTGGTAGGAGGTACAGACGACCCTGCACGTGCTGTTCGACGTAAAAAGGACTCATCAATGGCACGAATGATGGATGCTGTGGAGGAAGGAAAGGCAGATGCTTGTCTATCGGCTGGCAATACGGGTGCTTTAATGGCAGGTGGCTTATTTAAAGTTGGGCGTATAGAAGGAATTGCACGACCTGCTTTAGCAACGACATTACCAACGCTTGATGGCAAAGGCTTTTTGATGCTCGATTTAGGGGCAAATGCGGATGCACGACCTGAGCATTTATTGCAATATGCAATAATGGGCGATATTTACGCTAAAAAGGTAGGCGGGCTACAAAAGCCGCGTATTGGACTTTTAAATATCGGTACAGAAGATAAAAAGGGCAATGATTTAACGAAGGCAGCTTTTGAATTGCTAAAAGAAGCCGATTTGAACTTTATTGGTAACGTAGAAGCGCGTGATTTACTAGAAGGGGTTGCAGACGTCGTTGTGACAGACGGTTTTACGGGTAATATGGTGTTGAAATCGATCGAAGGAACAGCAGGTGCGTTATTTACGATGTTAAAAGAGGCTTTTATGTCTTCTACAAAAACAAAAATTTCAGCAGTCCTAATGAAAAATAATTTACGTGACTTAAAAAATAAAATGGATTACACAGAGTATGGTGGGGCAGGTTTATTTGGCTTGCAAGCACCTGTTATTAAGGCACATGGCTCGTCGAACGGGAGAGCAATCTTTAGTGCGATTCGCCAAGCTAATACGATGGTAGAGCATACTGTCATCACAACAATTACGGACACAGTGCGTCGCTTAGAAATTGACTAACAAAGGGGATTAATGACAAATGACGAAAATTGCATTTATTTTTCCAGGCCAAGGCTCTCAAACAGTTGGCATGGGTCAAGAATTTGTAGAGAACGCGGCTGACAGCAAAGCATTTTATGAAAATGCAGACAAAGCTCTAGGATTTGAACTCTCAAAGTTAATGCTAGCGGGACCTGCAGAGGAATTGACGTTGACATATCATGCACAGCCAGCCCTTTTAACGACAGGTGTGATGGTGGCAGAGAAATTACGTGCAGCTGGAATTACACCAGACTATGCAGCTGGTCACTCACTGGGCGAATATGGTGCATTAGTGATTGCAGGGGTGCTGTCATTTGAGGACGCGGTAACAGTTGTTCACAAACGTGGTTTATATATGAACGAAGCAGTGCCGGCAGGGCAAGGCGCAATGGCGGCTATTCTTGGCATGGAACTGAATGCATTACATGAAGTAACTGAAAAAGTGACAGTGGCAGGTGATGCAGTACAGGTAGCGAATGTTAACTGTCCGGGTCAAATTGTCATTTCTGGGACAAAGGAAGGCGTTGAAAAAGCATCTGTAGCAGCGAAAGAAGCGGGTGCTAAACGTGCGATACCTTTAGTAGTGAGTGGACCGTTCCACTCAGAATTAATGCGACCATCATCAGAAAAATTACGTGCGACATTAGATGGTATTGTCCTATCAGCCCCACAAATACCGGTAATCGGCAACGTTAGGGCGAATGAATTACAAGATGTCACTGCGATTCAACATGAACTAGTGGAGCAAGTGTACAGCACAGTACAGTGGGAAGCGTCTGTTCGTGAATTGATTGCTAAGGGTGTTGACGTATTTATCGAATGTGGACCGGGCAAAGTTTTAAGCGGTTTAGTAAAAAAAATAGATCGATCTGTAGCAACATTATGTGTGTATGATGAAGCATCATTAGAAGCACTATTGGAAGCGTCGAAGGAGTGGACAATCAATGCCTAAATTACAAGGTAAGGTAGCAGTTGTAACTGGTGCTTCGCGAGGAATTGGACGTGCGATTGCGTTGAAACTTGCTGAAGAGGGAGCTAAAATAGTCGTTAATTATAGTGGCTCCCAGGCAAAGGCAGAGGAAGTTGTTGCCAGCATTCAAGCGAACGGTGGTGAGGCGATTGCAGTGCAAGCAAGCGTCTCAAAAGCTGAAGAAGTGACGGCGTTAATGGATGCAGCAGTGAAAACGTTTGGTTCACTCGATATTTTAGTCAATAATGCGGGCATTACACGTGATAATTTATTGATGCGTATGAAAGAAAACGAATGGGACGATGTTTTAAACACAAATCTAAAGGGTGTTTTCCTTTGTACAAAAGCGGTAACGCGTCAAATGATGAAACAACGTGCAGGTCGTATTATTAATATTTCATCCATTGTTGGTGTAGCAGGAAATGCTGGGCAGGCCAATTATGTAGCTGCCAAAGCAGGCGTTATTGGTTTGACAAAAACGACTGCTAAAGAATTGGCAACTCGAAATATATTAGTGAATGCGATAGCACCAGGCTTTATTGAAACGGAAATGACAGAACAGCTACCAGAAGATTTAAAACGAGGTATGCTTTCACAAATTCCTTTAGCGAAGCTTGGTCAGCCAGAAGATATTGCTAAGGCCGTTATTTTTTTAGCTTCAGACGATGCTAACTATATGACTGGTCAGACGTTACATATAGACGGCGGCATGGTGATGTAATAATATGTAATGGGCATAGAATTTAATTTTTTGTATAATCATGTGAGGGGAGGTGAAAGATTTGACTACTGTATTAGAACGAGTAACAAAAGTAATCGTGGACCGTTTAGGTGTAGAAGAAAGCGAAGTAACACTTGAAGCTTCTTTCCGTGATGATTTAGGTGCTGACTCATTAGACGTAGTTGAGCTTGTTATGGAGCTTGAAGATGAATTCGATATGGAAATTTCTGATGAAGATGCTGAAAAAATCTCAACGGTTGGTACTGCAATTTCATACATCGAAAGTAAAATCAGCTAATTTTGTTTTAACTTTATTCAGCAGTAAGTCACTCACTCACTTCTATAAGTGCAGAAGTGAGTGCAGACCCAGTTATTAATCGATAAACTGTCAAAGCTAGCTGAATAAAATTAAGCCTCTGAGGCGAATTTAAAAGGGTACGTAATGGTTCGTTTATCGAACTCAGGACGTGCCTTTTTTCATTTTGTGAAACGATTTGCAAAAAAATTGCCAAAACATTGCATTTTTACGGAAATACTTTTGCATAAACGCCTTGAAAAAGGTACACTAAGACGGTAGAAACTATTAGGAAGGCAGATTGTTCAATGGCTATGAAAAGAAAAGGAACTATGCAGAAATCAGGCGTACTTCCTGAGAAAGTACGCAATCAATTCGAGCTGTTACAGCATGAATTGAACATCACATTTTTAAATAAAAATTTATTGTATCAAGCATTCACGCATTCATCTTATGTGAATGAGCATCGCCGTAAGTTGTTTACGGATAATGAGCGTCTTGAATTTTTAGGTGACGCTGTACTTGAACTATCTGTTTCTAAATACCTCTTTGAGAAATACCCACATATGAGCGAAGGCGAATTAACGAAACTTCGTGCGTCAATTGTTTGTGAGCCGTCACTTGTTATTTTTGCAAATGAATTAGGCTTTGGTCGCTTTGTGTTACTTGGAAAAGGTGAGGAATTAACAGGTGGTCGGGAACGCCCAGCGCTACTTGCAGATGTATTTGAATCATTTGTAGGAGCCCTTTATTTAGATCAGGATTTACAAACGGTCGTGACATTTTTAGAACGAATCGTGTTCCCAAAAGTAGAAATCGGTGCTTTTTCGCATGTGATGGATTTCAAGAGTCAGTTACAAGAAATGGTGCAACAAACGAATAATGGCCTTCTTCATTACGAAATTGTCGATGAGAAGGGACCTGCGCATAATCGTACATTTGTATCGAGCGTGTTATTAAATGGACAAGAGCTTGGGATTGGTCGAGGGAAATCAAAAAAAGAAGCCGAGCAGCAAGCTGCACAATGTGCTATGCATGCTATGCGTACGCAGACTGCTAAAGAGGAGGCTTAATAGATGTTCCTAAAACGACTGGAAGTGATTGGCTTTAAATCTTTTGCGGAGCGCATTGGTATTGATTTTGTACCAGGTGTTACTGCTGTTGTCGGACCAAATGGCAGCGGAAAAAGTAATGTGACCGATGCTATTCGTTGGGTACTCGGAGAGCAATCGGCAAAGTCGTTACGTGGAGCAAAAATGGAAGATGTTATTTTTGCTGGGAGTGACTCTCGAAAGCCACTGAACTTTGCAGAGGTAACGTTGATTTTAGATAATACTGATGAACAAATTGCTTTTCCGTATACAGAAGTAAGCGTAACAAGACGCGTATACCGTTCAGGTGATAGTGAATATTTACTAAATAACCAGCAGTGTCGCCTGAAGGATATTACGGACTTGTTTATGGACTCGGGACTTGGTAAAGAAGCTTTTTCAATTATTTCACAAGGCCGTGTCGATGAAATATTAAATAGTAGACCTGATGACCGTCGATCAATTTTTGAAGAGGCGGCTGGTGTATTAAAGTATAAATTACGCAAGAAAAAAGCGGAGCATAAACTGGTTGAAACAGATGAGAACTTATACCGCGTATTAGACATTTTGCATGAGTTAGATGGTCGTCTAGAGCCTTTAGCTATACAGGCCTCAAGCGCAAAAGATTATGTGCAAATGTCAACAGAGCTAAAGGATTTTGATATTGCGATTATTGTGCACGATTTAAAAAATTGTGCACAATCTTTGCATGCTCTAAAAGAAGAATTTATACAACTATCTGAAACGGAACAAACACAAGCGAGTAATATTGCAGCTTTAGAGACAAAGTCAAATGAGATTCGTAAGCATTTGAAAGGACTAGATGACTTATTAGACGTCTCTCAATCGGATCTTGTTGATGCAACAATGGAAGTGGAGCGTTGGGATGGTCGTAAAGCCTTGATGGCAGAAAAGCGTCAAAACACCTCTAACCAGCTATTACAGTTAAATACATCTTTACAAGAAGCGAAAGATGAAGTAGAGGCTCTGACTGTTCAAGAACTTGAAAAGAAAGAATTATTTACTGAAAAACAGCAAGAAGTATCGACACTGAAGCAAGTCATTAAGCAATTGGAGCAATCGTTAAATCGTTCCGTCACAGAAATAGAACAAGAAATAGAAGAACAAAAAAATCGTTATATCGATTCGTTGAACGAAGAAGCTACTGTCAAAAATGAATTGAAAAATATTGATCAACAACTAGCTCAACAAAAAGCAATGGCTGCCCGTATGACAGACCAAACGGATGAATTTGGCCAGGAGCTTGCACAAATTTTAGCCGAAAAACAAGCACTCACTGTTGCACATACTGCTACAACGAATGAGCTACAGCACAAGCTAGAGGGATTTGAAACGCTACAGATACAACTCAAGAAAGTAAATACATCCTTTAATGACAAACAAGAAATGCTTTATAAAGCGTACCAACATCAGCAACAATTGAAAGCTAGAAAAGATACGCTAGCCGAGCTAGAATCTGATTTCTCAGGATTCTTCCACGGAGTAAAGGAAGTATTGTTAGCGCGAGATAAGGGTGAGTTACAAGGAATTGAAGGCGCTGTCGCTGAATTAGTTCAGGTTAATAGTAAGTATACACAGGCGATTGAAACGGCATTAGGTGCAGCCTCTCAGCATATTGTGACAACGAATGAGCATCAGGCTCAGCAGGCTATTCTTTGGCTAAAACAAAAAAGAGCGGGACGTGCGACATTTTTACCCAAAACAGTTATGAAGTCACGTAAAGTAAATTTGTCCGCTATACAGCTCGCTACTGAGCATCCGGCTTTTGTGCAAATGGCTGATGCACTCGTTACATTCGATGAAGAAAATCGTTTAATTGTTGAAAACCTGCTAGGTAATGTACTTGTCGCAGCGAATTTAGAAGGAGCTAGCCAAATTGCCCGTTTATGTGGTTTTCGATATCGTGTTGTAACTTTAGACGGAGATATTGTTAATGCGGGTGGTTCGTTAACCGGTGGTGCAGCGAAGCAACAATCTTCGCTCTTTACTCGAAAGGCGGAATTAGACGGCTTAATTGCAAAGTTAGAAGCATTAGAAACTTCAATTTATAGTGCTGAACAGGCTGTAACAGCTGAAAAAGAGAAACTTGCGACATTGCGCGATACTGTTGAGAAGATGAAACTAGAAGGCGAGCAATTGCGTAAAGATGAAATGCAACAGGCGAGTCGTATTCGAGAGTTAGAGGTTGTTGAAAAAAGTTTATCTGCACGAGTTTCCTTTGCATCTAATGAAACGCAGGATGTTAAAACACGTGAAGAAGCATTGTTAACACAAAAAGATGTAGCAACAGCACGTTTAGCAGCACTGGCTACAGAGCTAATAGCAATTAATGAAACTGTTGAACAGCTAGGTAAGGTGAAGTTACAAAGTGAAACAGAAAAAGATGTTCTTCGTGAGCAATCTGCAGAGAAACGTTCGCAATTAGCCGTTATACAGGAGCAAATGTCTCAAGTACAAATTGCGACCGCAGAGCTTGCCTTACAATTAAACAAAGCTCGTCAAAAAGTCGACAATATTTCTCAGGAAATAATCTGGCTTCAATCTGATGAATCGACAAAACTACTAAGTGATGAAGAAGTGGATGAGCAGGTCACTACATGGAAAACTAGACGTGATTTGTTACAAACCACGATTTCACAGAAAAAAGAAGAAAAAGTAGCGCAACAACAAGAACTGACAACATTGGAAGAACAGCTGAAGGAAATGCAACGTATACATAAAGGCTTCCTTGAAGCAATACGTGCAAATGAATTAAAGCGTAATCGCGTAGAATTTGAAACAAATAATTTCAATGAACAGCTCGAGGAAAACTATCAGCTAACGTTTGAGGAAGCGATGAATGAAGCTCTTACGATTGAGGATGAAGAGCATATGCGCCGTCGTGTCAAGCTGTTGAAAAAATCAATCGAAGAACTGGGGCCTGTAAACTTAAGTTCGATTGAGGAATATGACCGTGTACTAGAACGTCATTCATTTTTAACTGAGCAACGTGAGGATTTACTTGCGGCACAGGAAACCTTACATGAAGCCATTAAGGAAATGGATGAGGAAATGACACTGCGCTTTAGTGAGACATTTTATGCGATTCGGGAGCAATTCAAACTTGTATTCCGGGAACTATTTGGTGGAGGTCAGGCGGATTTAGTGTTACTTGAGCCAGACAATATGCTTGAAACAGGTATTGAAATTGTAGCACAACCACCAGGGAAAAAATTACAAAATTTAAGCCTGCTTTCTGGTGGTGAGCGTGCGCTTACAGCAATTGCCTTATTGTTCTCGATTTTAAATATTCGCCCAGTGCCTTTCTGTATTCTCGATGAAGTAGAGGCTGCGTTAGATGAGGCCAATGTTGTTCGATATAGCGAATATTTGAAGAAATTTAGTCTTGATACACAATTCATTGTTATTACCCATCGTAAAGGTACAATGGAGGGAGCTGATGTACTGTATGGTATTACAATGCAGGAATCAGGCGTATCAAAACTTGTTTCAGTAAAATTAGAAGATGAACCCGTACTTGCGGAGCAAAGGAGCGAACAAGCATGAGTTTTTTTAAACGAATAAAAGATAAGTTGATGGGAAATCCCACTGATGAAGAAAAGGTAGTAGATAGTAACGAGGAAGAATCTTCCGAACAGCAGCAAGTCGAACCAACAGAAACAGCTCAATTAGAAACGACTGTAGAAGTAGTAGTTGAAGTGAAGGCAGAGGATGCACCAGTAAGTGAGAACCCTATCGTAGTGGAAACTCTGGTAGTTTTTGAAGAGCTGAAGCAAGAAGAAGTGCAAGAAGAAGTGCAAGAAATTGCTATTGTAGACGAGCAACCTGTTGATGAAACTAATATAGAAAAGAAACCATCTGCTTGGTCAATTACACAAAAATTTAAGGCGGGTCTTGAAAAAACGCGTAATTCATTTACTTCTAAAGTGAATGATTTAGTTGCCCGCTACAGAAAAGTGGATGAGGATTTCTTTGAGGAATTAGAAGATCTATTATTACAAGCGGATGTCGGCTTTGAAACTGTGATGGAGCTTATGGACAAATTGCGCTTTGAAGTACAACGAAAAAATATTAAAGATACAAATGGCATTCAAGCAATTATTTCCGAAAAACTTGTGGAAATCTATGAGCAAGGCGAAGCAGATTTAATTGACCTAAACCTGCAGCCTAAGGGTGAACTAACCGTTATTTTATTTGTCGGAGTGAACGGCGTAGGGAAAACGACAACGATTGGTAAACTTGCACATCGCTTAAAAACAGAAGGTAAAAACGTCATATTAGCTGCAGGAGATACTTTCCGTGCTGGCGCGATTGATCAATTACAAGTTTGGGGAGACCGCGTTGGTTGTGAAGTTATTAAACAATCTGAGGGTTCCGATCCTGCAGCCGTTATGTACGATGCAATTCGTGCGGCAAAAAATCGTAATGCAGACGTGTTAATTTGTGATACAGCAGGCCGTTTGCAAAATAAAGTAAATTTAATGAATGAACTTGAAAAAGTACATCGCGTAATATCACGTGAAGTGCCTAATGCACCGCATGAAGTATTACTAGCACTTGATGCGACAACTGGTCAAAATGCGCTTGTTCAGGCGCAAACATTTAAAGAAGCGACAAATGTAACAGGCATTGTATTAACCAAACTTGATGGTACTGCTAAGGGTGGTATTGTATTAGCCATTCGTAACAAACTACACATTCCAGTGAAATTTGTTGGTCTGGGTGAAAAGATGGATGATTTACAACCATTTGATGCAGAACGCTATGTATATGGATTATTTGCAGATGGATTAGATAAGGAATTACAAAATAACGAAGATTAATACGTAAGCGACAGCAGCAAAAGCCACTGCGCGAAAGCAAAGCGACAGCAGCAAAAGCCACTGCGCGAAAAGCAACAGTTATACCAGCTTATTGAGCTGTATTTGGCATCGAAACGAATTACGCAGAGACATAATTGATTGATGATACGCTCGTCTGTGAAAAGGCGAATCACATTGTTTAAAAGGGAAATGTTAGCTAAAGGTGGAAAATACCTGGTATCGGCTATTTAAGGCTTTTAGACAAGGAGATTACCTTGACACAGATGGGCGCTTTTCGTTATGATACAAATGACTAATAACGGGGGGAGAAATATTCGATGCTACTTGAAAAAACAACACGCATGAACTTTCTCTTCGACTTTTATCAAGCATTATTAACAGATAAGCAAAGAAGTTATATGGAACTTTATTATTTAGACGATAACTCGCTTGGGGAAATCGCTGGATCATATGGAGTTTCACGCCAAGCTGTTTATGATAATATTCGTCGAACAGAAGCGATGCTTGAAGTATATGAAGAAAAACTATGTTTACTTGAAAAATTTCAGCAACGCACACAAATGCTAGCGCAGCTAACAGCAGGGATTACGGAAAAAGTCATGACAATTGAGGAACAGTTAACGCTTATTGAACAATTGAAAGAATGGGATTAGGAGGCGAAAGCAGTGGCTTTTGAAGGATTAGCGGAACGACTCCAAGGGACGATCCAAAAGATTAAAGGTAAAGGGAAAGTATCGGAGCAAGACGTCAAAGAAATGATGCGTGAAGTCCGATTTGCTTTAATCGAGGCGGACGTTAACTTAAAAGTAGTAAAAGAATTTGTTAAAAAAGTAAGTGAACGTGCTGTCGGCGTGGATGTTATGCAAAGCTTAACTCCTGGTCAACAGGTTATTAAAATTGTTCAAGACGAATTAACACAACTAATGGGTGGCGAACAAAGCCCCATTAAATTTAATACCAAGCCACCAACTGTTATTATGATGGTCGGCCTACAAGGTGCAGGTAAAACGACGACTTCTGGGAAATTAGCGAATGTTTTACGAAAGAAGTATAATCGTAATCCATTATTAGTGGCGGCTGATGTTTATCGTCCTGCGGCGGTGCAGCAATTACAAACATTAGGTAAGCAGTTATCGCTTCCTGTATTTGCGTTAGGCATAGATGTATCTCCTGTAGAAATCGCACGTCAAGCAATAGAGTTGGCAAAAGAACAACATCATGATGTTGTTATTATTGATACAGCTGGTCGTTTGCATATCGACGAAGATTTAATGCAAGAATTAAAGGATATTCGTGCGTTAAAAGAGCCTGACGAAGTGTTCCTTGTTGTGGATGCTATGACAGGTCAAGATGCAGTAAATGTTGCGGAAAGTTTTAATGAGGCTGTTGGCATTACAGGCGTTGTTTTAACGAAGCTTGATGGTGATACACGTGGTGGTGCTGCATTATCGATTCGTTCTGTAACTCAGAAACCGATTAAATTCGTCGGTATGGGTGAGAAAATGGATGCACTTGAGCCGTTCCATCCAGAGCGTATGGCGTCTCGTATTTTAGGTATGGGTGACGTTTTATCACTTATTGAAAAAGCGCAAGCAAATGTTGATGAAGCAAAAGCAAAAGAACTAGAAGAAAAGTTCAAAACGCAAAGCTTCACTTTAGATGATTTTGTCGAGCAATTGCAACAAGTGAAGAAAATGGGACCACTAGATGAAATTTTAAAAATGTTACCGGGTGCGAACAAAATCAAAGGCTTAGATAATGTTAAAGTTGATGATAAGCAAATGGGTCACGTTGAAGCAATTATTTACTCGATGACGCCTGCTGAAAAAACGAATCCTGAAATCATTAATGGCAGTCGTAAAAAACGAATTGCTCAAGGATCTGGTACGTCGATTCAAGAGGTCAATCGTCTGTTGAAACAGTTCGATGAAATGAAAAAAATGATGAAGCAGATGACAGGTATGGCAACAGGTAAAGGTAAGAAAAAAATGAAATTACCAGGCTTTGATTCATTATTTAAATAATATTTTTTAGGTGTTAAGAAAAAACACTTTACAAACATCACAAACATTGATAATATACTATCTTGTGTGAAACTTATTCGGAGGTGCTATTAAAATGGCAGTTAAAATTCGCTTAAAACGTATGGGAGCTAAAAAATCTCCTTTCTATCGTATCGTAGTTGCAGATGCTCGTTCACCACGTGACGGTCGTCAAATTGAAACAGTTGGTACTTACAACCCACTAACTCAACCAGCTACTGTAAACATTGATGAAGAGAAAGCTCTTAAATGGTTATCTGACGGTGCAAAACCATCAGATACAGTGCGTAACCTGTTCTCAGAACAAGGTATCATGGAGAAATTCCATAACCAAAAATTCAGTAAATAATCGGGGGAGACGTCTTTGAAGCAGCTGATTGAAGCAATCGTTTTACCGTTAGTCGATTATCCAGAAGAAGTCCGTATTGAGACGGACGAAAATGCAAATCGAATTGTTTATAAACTTTTTGTTCATCCAGAGGATCGAGGGAAAGTCATAGGCAAACAGGGGCGGGTTGCCAAAGCGATTCGTACAATTGTTTATTCAGCGGCAGGTAGTCACCATCAAAAAAAGACTTACGTCGATATATTGGATTGAAAAAGGAGGGGAGGAGCTTGCTAGTTCCTTCCTTCTTTTTTATATAATAGAATATTGGATATACTAGCCAATGACTAGGCTGAAATGCCATCCCTTGAATGTTGCTTCAATCCCTCAGGCGAAAGTGGAAGCGTGTCTACTTTCGCCTGGGGGCTCTCTAGCGCTGATCAGGGATAGACGAGCATTTTAGTACTTTTCTAACATGAGGTGATCAGGATGGAATGGTTTAATGTAGGTCGTATTGTTAATACGCATGGTATCCGAGGGGAAGTGCGTATTTTATCGACGACAGATTTTGAAGAACAACGCTTCGCAGTGGGCAATAAGCTCGCAGCCTTTAAAAAGGACGATAAAAAGCCGACATGGGTAACGATTGAATCGGTGCGTCGTCATAAAAACTTTATCTTATTAACATTTGAAGGCATGCACAATATTAATTTAGTTGAGCCGTTTAAAGAAGGCATGCTAAAAGTAACGAAAGATCAAATGGAAGATGATTTGTTAGAAGAAAACGAATACTTCTATCATGACATCATCGGTTGTTCTGTTATCTCTGAAGAGGGGGAAACAATCGGTGAGATTAAAGATATTTTAGAAACTGGCGCAAATGATGTATGGGTAATAAAAGGCGTAAAAGGTAAAGAGCATTACATCCCATACATTGAAGATATCGTTAAAGATATCAATATTGACGAAAAAGTCATTACAATTCATGTGATGGAAGGTTTATTATAATGAATATTCAAGTGCTGAGCCTGTTTCCGGATATGTTTACAGGTGTATTTGGAGCATCGATATTAAAGAAGGCGCAAGAAAAAGGCGCAGTGCAGCTCTCTGTCACAGATATCCGTGTGTTTTCGGGCAATAAGCATAATCAGGTGGACGATTATCCATATGGTGGTGGCGCGGGGATGGTGTTAAAGCCAGAACCGATGTTTAGCGCTGTAGAGGCAATTACAGCGGGAAGAAAGCCACGTATCATTTTGATGTGTCCACAGGGTGAACGCTTTACACAAAAAAAGGCAGAAGAACTAGCGCAAGAAGAAGAATTAGTTTTTTTATGTGGACATTATGAAGGCTATGATGAACGTATTCGTCAACACCTTGTAACAGATGAAATTTCAATTGGAGATTTTGTGTTAACTGGTGGGGAGTTAGGCGCCATGACAGTTATAGATAGTGTCGTACGTCTTTTACCTGGCGTCTTAGGACAAGAAGATTCACATATACAAGATTCTTTTTCAACGGGGCTACTTGAGCATCCGCATTATACACGTCCAGCAGAGTTTCGTGGCATGACAGTACCCGATGTTTTACTGTCAGGAAATCATGCAAAAATTGAACAATGGCGTGAGGAACAGTCTTTAAAAAGAACATTCGAGCGTCGCCCAGACTTACTCGCACATTATTCTTTATCGGACAAGCAGAAAGTGTATCTCGAAAAACTAAAAAATGAACAGTAATGATGCTTGCTTGCATGCAGTATTTGTGATAACATCTACTATGTACTTCTATGTGAAGTGCTGAATCACGGTGTTCCGCTGTGGCATAAATTGCGTGCAAGAGCATCTGTCTAAGGAGAGAAAACAATGTCAAACATTATTACAGAAATTACTAAAGCTCAGCTTCGCACTGATCTACCAACTTTCCGTCCTGGTGATACTGTTAAGGTACACGTGAAAGTAGTAGAGGGTACTCGTGAACGTATCCAATTATACGAAGGTGTAGTTATCAAACGTCGTGGTGGCGGTATTAGCGAAACTTTCACAGTTCGTAAAATTTCTTACGGTGTAGGTGTTGAACGTACATTCCCTGTACACACACCAAAAATCGCTAACTTAGAAGTTATACGTCGTGGTAAAGTACGTCGTGCTAAACTTT
Organism: Lysinibacillus sp. NPDC048646; assembly: GCF_050272295.1. Classification (NCBI taxonomy): domain Bacteria; kingdom Bacillati; phylum Bacillota; class Bacilli; order Caryophanales; family Bacillaceae; genus Lysinibacillus; species Lysinibacillus sp. NPDC048646. Next base: position 73,622 of record NZ_JBNNLZ010000001.1, on the reverse strand, counting down.
ACTACCTACGTAACCTACGTGGTAAAGCTGCTCGTATTAAAGAAATTCGATAATTGTGACTTAAAAGTGAGGGGCTTGTGTAGCAAGCCCCTTTTCTTTTTGCTTGTCATCTTAAATAGCTATCATCTAAAATGAGGGTAGACAAGGGGGCAAATTCTCAATGGAAAAACAAGTGAAAGAAAAGAATGAATTATGGGAATGGACAAAGGCGCTTCTAATTGCATTTGCGATTGCAGCAGTTATTCGTTATTTTTTATTTACACCAATTGCAGTAGATGGTGAGTCCATGATGCCAACCCTTGAAGATGGCGACCGTATGATTGTCAATAAAATCGGCTATAAAATAGGGGAACCTGACCGCTTTGATATTGTCGTATTCCATGCGCCAGAGCAAAAAAATTACATTAAGCGTGTAATTGGCTTACCAGGTGATACGTTGGAATATAAAGATGATCAGTTATACATTAATGGTGAAGCGATAGACGAGCCTTATTTAGATGCTTATAAAGCAGAAATTACAGAGGGAACGTTAACAGAAGATTTTACGTTAGATGATATCGATGTTTCGCTTAATGATGGAATTCCCGAAGGTTATGTTTTTGTTATGGGAGATAATCGTCGATATAGTAAGGATAGTCGACATATTGGTATTATCGATCAAAAAGAAATTATCGGTAATACAAGCCTGATTTTTTGGCCGTTTAGTGATATTAAAATTGTAAAGTAGCTTATTGAAGGGGAGCGGACAACTCTCCCTTTTTCTTTTGATTAGGAGGTACATGTATGACAATTCAATGGTTTCCGGGGCATATGGCGAAAGCTCGCCGTCAAGTAACTGAAAATCTAAAGCTAGTAGATATTATTTTTGAATTAATCGATGCACGTTTGCCGCTATCATCGCGTAATCCGATGATAGACGAGGTTATAAACCAGAAAACGCGTCTTCTTATTTTAAATAAGGCGGATATGGCAGATGAGCAAGAAACGCGTAGATGGGTGCAGTATTTTGCAGACCGTGGGCATAAAGCGGTTGCTATAAATTCGCTTGAAGGTAAAGGTTTGCAGCAGGTAACAAAGGCAGCACAGGAATTGTTACAAGAAAAGTTTGATCGCATGAAAGCACGAGGGATGAAACCACGAGCGATTCGAGCGATGATTGTTGGTATACCCAATGTTGGTAAATCGACACTGATTAACCGTTTGGCTAAGAAAAACATTGCTAAAACAGGTAACACACCAGGTGTGACAAAATCTCAGCAATGGATAAAGGTCGGTAAGGAGCTGGAATTACTCGATACGCCAGGAATCCTATGGCCAAAATTTGAAGATCAAGAAGTAGGCTATAAGTTGGCGTTAACAGGTGCTATTAAAGATACCATTACAAATATGGAGGATTTAGCAGTATATGGTTTACGTTTCTTGTCAGTCCATTATCCAACACGGATGGAAGAGCGATATGGAATCCGTTTTATTCATGAAGATTTAGTCGAAACTTTCGATCATATTGGGAAGCTTCGTCGTGTATTTAGCACAGGTGGCGAGATTGATTATGACCAAGTAGCGCAGCTGATTGTGCGTGATATTCGTGGTCTACAATTAGGAAAACTAACATTTGATTTTGTTGCCGAACAGCTTGAAAAGGAAGAGGAGCAGCAATAGTACCTTCATAAAACTGTCATACTCACACAATAAATTGTGAGCATGACAGTTTTTCTTTTAGGAATGGCACTTGTTGCCGATAAATGATATAGAGTGAAATAAAAGGGAGTAACGTATGAAAACGATTAAAGAGATTACAACAGCATTGAAAATGGCCGAGGATTGGCACGAATGGATGAGTGAGATAGCAACTGATGAACGAGCAGGTGTGCAAAAGGCTTGGATCAGTTGGAAAAAGCGTCAGGAAAAAAAACGACAGTTACTACAGGAACATCAAGCAAAAATTGACTTCGATCATAGTTATGGCGAGACAGATGCTTTGATTGCAGGTGTTGATGAGGCAGGACGTGGGCCGCTAGCGGGGCCAGTTGTGACAGCAGCGGTTATTTTGCCAAAAGACTGTGAAGCATTTGTTGGTCTAAATGATTCAAAACAGCTATCGAAGGTTAAACGCAATACCTTTGCAGCGCTTGTGAAAAAGCATGCTATCAGTTATTTTATTCATTTTCAGGCAGCGGAAGAGATTGATGCACTAAATATTTATGAAGCAACAAAACAATCCATGAAGACGAGTGTGGAATCGTTGCCTATAAAACCTAATTATGTACTTGTTGATGCGATGACATTGCCGATAACTATTCCGCAAGATGCCATCATTAAAGGGGATGCTAAAAGTCTGGCAATAGCAGCTGCCTCCATTTTAGCGAAAACTGCACGAGATGAGTATATGGAACAATTGGATAAAGAATTTCCTATGTATGGCTTTGCACAGCATGCAGGATATGGAACGAAGCAACATTTAGAGGCACTTGAAACGTATGGACCGACGTTACATCATCGCAAGTCGTTTGAACCTATAAAATCAATGTAAGAAAGGAGTATCGTATCTATATGACAGCTACATCATTTAATCCGATACAACTGCAACAAACGGCTTTAACACCGGTTAACCAGCCACTTGCATTAAAACAAGGGCAAGTATTTCACGGCACCATTAAACAGTTGTTTCCAGATCAAATGGCAGAGATACAGGTTGGCAACCAAAAACTAATTGCAAAGCTTGAAGTGCCACTCAAAGCTGGTGACGCACACTTCTTTCAAGTGGCAGGTACAAGCCCTCAAACAGAGCTGAAGGTTGTTACAGGCCCTATGGCACAAACAACTTCACCAACACAACAAATGAATCAGCTACTTGAATCGATGAATTTACCAAAATCAACAGAAATGCAGCAAGTGTTAGCACATTTTATGAAGGCACAAATACCGATTTCTAAGGAGCAACTCATCCAAGCAGAGATGTGGCTGAAAGCATTGCCAGAAGGTATCTCTAAGGCAGATGCGTTGCTAGCTCTGCAAAGAATGGTCGAGCTAAAAATGCCAATGACAAATGACGTATTTCAGGCGCTTGTCAGCGGACAAAAAACAGCGGGAATGTCTGCTACAATGGATGCCTTTGCACAGCTGTTAGCAAAGGATACAGTGTTAGCAGAAAACCTAAAGCAAAATTTAATGCAACAGGTACAAGCAATTGCGAAACCTTTTGATGTGGAAACTGGCAGCTTAATGCTCGCAAAATCTATAGAAATATTAAACAATGGTGCGGGATCAATGAGCGAGCGCTTACAGGCCTTGACTGTTTTGAAAGATGCTGGCGTGCTCCCACAGCAAGCATCTTTACAAAATTGGTCTACGCTAATGGCGAACAATACAAAAACTACCCAAGCAAATTCAATGCATCAGGCAGGACAGATGATTCAAACGATTTTAACAGCAAAGCCTGAAAATACAGCACAACTCATTGAACAACTAAAATCATGGACAACCGGTCAAAACTTATTAACGAATGAACAAAAGCAACAGCTGAACCAAATAATAGACAGATTTAGTCAATTGCCTCCGAGTAAGCAAGCATTAGAAGTTTTTGCGAAGCAGGTGCAAGAACATCTCATCAAGGCGTTTGCACAAAATACACCAGAACGCTTATTTACGCAAGATTCCAATGGATTATCAACAAAAGATCAATTATTGTCGCTATTAAAGCATGAATTAGCCACTCCGGCTCAAAACGAAGCATTGATGCGTAATCTCGTGAAGGTTGGGATTGAATCGCCACAACCTATGATTCAACAAATTCTTACACAAGCAGATGCACATGTACAAAGCTCAATGGATAGTAAAGCAATGGAACATGCACTTAAAACGGTTTTAAAAACTCTAGGAATAAGTTATGAAGCATCGCTAGCTAATAAGTCTGCGGATTTACAGTCGATTGCTCATCAATTAAAGCCACAGCTCCATACATTGTTGCAGGAAGTACAGGTTACGCCACAGCTGAGAGAAGCAGCAGAAATGTTAATGACACGAATGAACGGTATGCAGCTTGCATCAGGTGAAAGTGGCCATCAGCATCAACTTATTATGCAAGTACCACTCGAATTTTTCGGCAAAAAAATGGATGCAACCTTACAGTGGAATGGGCGTATGAAGGATGATGGTAAAATTGATGCCAATTATGCGCGCATCTTATTCTATTTACAAATGGAATCAATGCAAGAGACTGTTATTGATATGCAAGTTCAAAATCGTGTAGTTACAGTGACGATATTTAATGAAAACTTTGATATCATCCCACTTGCGGAGCCACTAAAAGCAGCATTAAAAATTGGCTTAGCTGAAAAAGAATATCAATTATCAGGTGTTTTTATTAAACAATTTGAAAAAGCTAAACCTGAAAAAATGACCGCTGTAGTAGAACAGCAAGAGGGACATAGTGGGGTGGATTTCCGCATATGAGTGAAGAAAAAGTTACTCGAAAAGAAGCAATTGCCCTTACGTATAAGCAAGGTAAATTTGATAGTCCGACGGTAGTCGCAAAAGGAAAAGGGAAAGTTGCAGAAAACATATTAGCACGTGCGAATGAGCATGATGTGCCGATTTATGAAGATCCAAACCTCGTACAATTACTTGGACAGTTAGATTTAAATGAGTCGATACCTGAAGAATTATATCAGGCTGTGGCTGAAGTTTTTGCATTTATTTATCGTTTAGATCAACAACATGGACAAAATGATAGAAAAAATAAAGTATTCTGATTTTTGTAATTCTCTGTTTTAGTACACGAAGTAGAAAAAACCGACATAATAAACTATAAAATTCGAAAAAAAGACAAAGTGTAGACTTTATCAGAATCTTTAGTTAGAATAGATATGTTAGTAAAACAATTTTGCAAATGTTTGATGGGAGGATGTATTATGAATATCCATGAATATCAAGGGAAAGAGATTCTTAGAAAATATGGTGTAGCTGTACCCAACGGAAAAGTTGCTTTTTCCCCTGATGAAGCAGTGAAGGTAGCGAAAGAACTTGGCTCTAACGTCACAGTAGTCAAGGCGCAAATTCATGCGGGTGGACGCGGTAAAGCAGGTGGTGTAAAAATCGCTAAAAACCTTGATGAAGTACGAACTTACGCAAAGGAATTATTAGGGAAAATTTTAGTGACACATCAAACAGGTCCAGAAGGAAAAGAAGTAAAACGTTTATACATTGAAGAGGGTTCTGATATTCAAAAAGAGTATTATTTGAGTTTAGTACTAGACCGCGCTACATCTCGTGTAACGGTGATGGGTTCTGAAGAGGGCGGCATGGATATTGAAGAAGTAGCAGAAGAACACCCAGAAAAAATCTTCAAAGAAGTTGTTGACCCAGTAATCGGTTTGACAAGCTTCCAAGCACGTCGCATGGCGTTTAATATGAATATTCCAGCAAACCTAGTAGGGAAAGCTGTTAAATTAATGTTAGGCTTATATCAAGCATTTATCGACAAGGATGCTTCTATTGTAGAAATTAATCCACTTGTTGTAACTGGACAAGGGGAAGTGGTAGCGTTAGATGCTAAATTTAACTTTGATGCAAATGCATTATACCGTCATAAAGATATTGTTGAGTTACGCGATTTTGATGAGGAAGATGCAAAAGAAATCGAGGCTTCCAAATATGACCTTAGCTATATTTCACTAGATGGCAACATTGGCTGTATGGTAAATGGAGCTGGTCTTGCTATGGCGACAATGGATACAATCAGCTACTACGGAGGTAGTCCCGCTAACTTCCTTGATGTTGGGGGCGGCGCTACAGCTGAAAAAGTAACAGAAGCATTCAAGATTATCCTTTCTGATTCACATGTAAAAGGAATTTTTGTCAATATATTTGGTGGCATTATGAAATGTAACATTATCGCTGAAGGTGTAGTAACAGCAGCGAAAGAAATTGGTTTAGCTGTACCGTTAGTAGTTCGTTTAGAAGGTACGAATGTAGAACTTGGAAAAGAAATCTTAAACGCATCTGGTTTAAACATCGTGGCAGCGGATTCAATGGCTGACGGTGCGCAAAAAATTGTGGGACTAGTAGGCTAAGGAAGGCAGGGAGAACAATGGCTGTATTTATTAATAAAGATACAAAGGTAATTGTACAAGGAATTACAGGCGAAACAGCGCTATTCCATACGAAGCAAATGCTTGAATATGGTACAAAAATCGTAGCAGGCGTAACACCTGGTAAAGGTGGACTTGAAATCGAGGGCGTACCCGTATTTAATACAGTATCAGAAGCTGTAGCAGCGACTGGTGCAACAGCTTCGGTTATTTACGTGCCTGCGCCATTTGCAGCAGATGCGATTTTAGAGGCTGTGGATGCTGAGCTAGCATTAACAATTTGTATTACAGAGCATATTCCTGTCCTTGATATGGTAAAAGTTAAACGTTATATGGAAGGCAAAAAAACACGCCTAGTTGGTCCAAACTGTCCAGGTGTTATTACAGCCGATGAATGTAAGATTGGTATTATGCCAGGGTATATTCATACTAAAGGCCATGTAGGGGTGGTTTCTCGTTCCGGGACATTAACATACGAGGCAGTTCACCAATTAACACAAGCTGGTATTGGCCAAACAACAGCTGTTGGCATTGGAGGAGACCCTGTTAATGGGACAAACTTTATCGATGCACTTGAAGCATTCAACAATGACCCTGAGACATACGCAGTTGTCATGATTGGAGAAATTGGTGGTACAGCTGAGGAGGAAGCAGCTGAATGGATAAAAGCAAATATGACAAAACCTGTTGTTGGCTTTATCGGTGGACAAACAGCCCCTCCAGGAAAACGAATGGGCCACGCAGGTGCCATTATTTCTGGTGGTAAAGGAACAGCAGCTGAAAAAATTAAAGCTATGAATGCGGCTGGCATTGAAGTAGCAGAAACCCCTTCAGTGATTGGTGAAACACTTATTAAAGTAATTAAAGAAAAAGGGCTATACGAAAAGTGTAAAACCCATTAAAATGGAAGATGTAGCACATTGTGGCTACATCTTTTTCTCTGTCTACGTATTTGCACTGTATGCTTAAGTCCACTTCGATGCCCGATTTAAAGTGAAGGAACTTTTACTTTTGTTTCGATAGTACCATTATTGAAGGCTTACATGATGTCAGTGATGTCAAAGATCGTAGCGTTTTTCACAGACGTGTAAGCGGGCGAATGCAAATACACTTTTCTACTTTTATTGTGGTGAAATGAAAAATGCGGTCATTTATTTTCTTCTATTAAAAAGGAGGTTTTTAGATGATTTTTTCACTAGATCTACAGAGACTGCTAGCTTTGCATTATATATATCCATTACCACTCCAAAAACTTCAACAATTATTGTCCCCGGTGGATGTATTAAGTTATTTTGAAGAAGCGAACCCAAATGAGATTGCGAAAGCATTACAAATTCCAGTGTCAAAGGCTAAGCAAATTTCTCAAAGCTTTCAGCGCGTCATTAGCTTGTCGCTTGAAGAGGCTTATGCACAGGCTAATATTTTCCCCATACCCTTTCATCACCCTTATTACCCGGCGCAATTATTTGAAATACCAAGTCCACCTACTGTATTGTATGTGAAAGGTCGATATTCTCTGTTAACAAGTGATAAACAGGTAGCTATTATAGGCTCTAGAAAGGCTACAACCTATACAAAGACTGCAATGGACTTAATTGTCCCGCCACTTGTTGAACACGAATACACGGTCGTGAGTGGGCTTGCGCGAGGAGCAGATACAATGGCTCATGAGACAACAATTAAGGTGGATGGCAAAACAATTGCAGTGCTTGGACATGGTTTTCATCATATGTATCCAAAAGAAAATCAGGCCCTTGCTGAAAAAATGGCAGAGAATCAGTTACTTGTCACAGAATATCCACCTTATGTAAAACCGGAAAAATGGCACTTTCCAATGCGTAATCGCATAATTAGTGGTCTGTCACAAGCATTAGTAGTGACAGAAGCGGCACTGAGAAGTGGTACTCTTATTACAACTGAATGCGCATTAGAGCAAGGAAAAGATGTTTTTGTTGTGCCAGGGCCGATTGATGCAGAGCAGTCAATGGGGACAAATAAGTTAATTTTAGAAGGAGCTATACCTGTGTGTAACGGCTATCAAATCGTTGAATCACTAGCGCTCTTTTCTAGCAAAAATTGAAAAAAAGTTGCATTATCTTAAAATCTGTTATACATTTTGCAACAGGTAACATAAAAATTTAGCATTAGACCTCGCTAAGGGGGAGACATAGATGGCGGATTATTTAGTGATTGTAGAATCACCAGCAAAAGCAAAAACAATTGAGCGTTATTTAGGAAAAAAATACAAAGTAAAAGCGTCGGTCGGGCATGTTCGTGACCTACCACGTAGCCAAATGGGCATTGATACTGAAAATAACTACGAACCAAAATATATTACAATTCGCGGTAAAGGGCCTGTTTTACAGGAACTAAAGTCTGCGGCTAAAAAAGTAAAGAAAATATATCTAGCAGCCGATCCAGACCGCGAGGGAGAGGCGATTGCCTGGCACCTTGCGACTGCGTTAAATATTGATATTCATTCGGATTGTCGTGTCGTTTTCAATGAAATTACAAAAGACGCAATTCTTGAATCTTTTAAGAACCCTCGTTCTATTAACATGGATTTAGTGGATGCACAGCAAGCAAGACGTATGTTAGACCGACTTGTAGGTTATAACATTAGTCCGATTCTTTGGAAGAAAGTAAAAAAGGGATTATCGGCAGGACGTGTACAATCTGTAGCACTGCGCATGATTATTGATCGCGAAAATGAAATTAAAAACTTTCAGCCAGAAGAGTACTGGACAATAGAAGGCTCTTTTGAAAAGGGAAAGAAAACTTTTGATGCTCTTTACTTTGGAGATGGCAAAGACAAAATAAAATTAACAAATGAAGAGCAAGTGAAATCCGTATTAAAAAGCGTGAAGGGTACAGCATTTGACGTTGTGAATGTAACAAAAAAAGAACGTAAAAGAAATGCAGCACCTGCTTTTACGACATCTTCTCTACAACAAGAGGCAGCTCGAAAGTTAAACTTCCGTGCGAAGAAAACCATGATGCTTGCACAACAATTGTATGAAGGTATCGATATCGGTAAAAAAGAAGGAACGGTTGGTTTGATTACGTATATGCGTACGGATTCAACACGTATTTCCGAAACAGCAAAAAAGGAATCCGTTTTATATATCGAATCAAAGTATGGAAAAGAATTCATCGCAACAGACATCAAGCAGGCAAAAAAGGCATCAAATGCACAGGACGCCCATGAGGCAATTCGTCCGACAAGCACAATGCGCGCACCAGATGAATTAAAAACAGTACTTAGTCGTGACCAATTACGTTTATACCGATTGATTTGGGAGCGCTTTATCGCAAGTCAAATGGCACCAGCTGTACTAGATACAGTTGCTGTTGATCTTCAAAATGGTAACGTATTATTCCGTGCGAACGGCTCTCAAGTAAAATTTGCAGGCTTTATGAAACTATATATAGAAGGTACTGATGACCAAACGGAAGAAACAACAAAACTTCTACCTGAAATGGAAATTGGTGATCAAGTGAAGTCTCTTGAAATCGAACCGAAGCAACATTTTACACAGCCACCACCACGTTATTCAGAGGCGCGACTTGTAAAAACAATGGAAGAGATAGGTATAGGGCGCCCGTCCACATATGCACCGACCCTCGATACATTACAGCGCCGTGGCTATGTGGTGTTAGATGCAAAGCGATTCATGCCAACTGAGTTGGGTGAAATCGTACACCAACTCGTACTAGAATTTTTTCCAGATATCATAAATATCGAATTCACTGCGAAAATGGAACAAGATCTTGATGATGTTGAAGAAGGTAGTCGTCAATGGGTAGAAGTTATCGATGAGTTTTATAAAGACTTTGAGGTTCATGTGAAGTATGCAGATGCTGAAATGGAAAAAGTTGTGATTAAAGATGAACCAGCTGGTGAAGATTGTGAAAAATGTGGTTCGCCAATGGTCTATAAATTAGGCAGATATGGGAAATTTATGGCATGCTCAAACTTCCCGGACTGTCGTAATACAAAAGCAATCATGAAGCCAATTGGCGTAAAATGTCCATCTTGTGAAACGGGCGAGATTGTAGAGCGTAAAAGTAAAACAAAACGTTTATTCTATGGTTGCAATCAGTACCCTGAGTGCGAGTTTGTATCATGGGACAAGCCAATTAGTAGACCATGTCCGAAGTGTAGTGAATTATTAGTAGAGAAAAAACTGAAAAAAGGTGTGCAAATTCAGTGCACGAAATGTGACTACGAAGAAACACCTACTCAATAATAGAAAGATGGTAAGAACATGACGGAACAAGTAGTAAATGTAATAGGTGCTGGTCTTGCGGGTAGTGAGGCAGCTTGGCAAATTGCAAAACGCGGCGTAAAAGTTCGACTTTATGAAATGCGCCCGGTAAAGCAAACACCCGCTCATCATACCGATAAATTTGCAGAACTTGTATGCTCAAACTCATTACGTGCAAATACACTAACAAATGCTGTGGGTGTTATTAAAGAAGAAATGCGTATGTTAGATTCGGTAATTCTAAAAGCGGCAGATGCGTGCTCGGTACCAGCAGGTGGCGCACTTGCAGTTGACCGCCACGAATTTGCTGGTTATGTCACAGAAGCAGTTAAAAATCATCCTCTAGTAGAGGTTATTCACGAAGAAGTGACAAAAATTCCAGAAGGTATTACGGTTATTGCAACCGGCCCACTCACTTCTAAAGGATTAGCTGAAAAAATTCAAGGTTTAACAGGTCTCGATTATTTGTATTTCTATGATGCAGCGGCACCGATTATCGAAAAAGATAGCATTGATATGGATAAGGTTTATTTGAAATCTCGTTATGATAAGGGCGAAGCGGCTTATTTAAATTGTCCAATGACGAAAGAGGAATTTGACCGTTTCCGTCAAGCATTAATCGATGCAGAAGTGGTGCCATTAAAAGAGTTTGAAAAAGAAATTTACTTTGAAGGGTGCATGCCTATTGAAGTAATGGCAGCACGTGGAGAAAAAACAATGCTTTTTGGCCCGATGAAACCAGTAGGACTAGAAGATCCAAAAACAGGTAAACGTCCATATGCTGTTGTACAATTGCGTCAAGATGATGCGGCGGGCACGCTTTACAATATCGTGGGTTTCCAAACGCATTTAAAATGGGGACCACAAAAAGAAGTACTACAACTAATTCCTGGATTAGAGAATGTTGAAATTGTCCGATATGGTGTGATGCATCGAAATACGTTCATTAACTCGCCGAAAGTATTAGAGAAAACTTATCAGTTACGCGAGCATAAAAACATTTTCTTCGCTGGGCAAATGACAGGTGTAGAAGGATATGTAGAATCTGCTGGTAGTGGGCTAATTGCGGGGATAAATGCGGCACGTTTAGCATTAGGGCAAGAACCGCTTATTTTCCCATCGGAAACAGCAATGGGAAGTATGGCGCGTTATATAACAGAAGCGCAGTCGAAAAACTTCCAACCAATGAACGTCAACTTTGGAATATTCCCTGAATTACCACCAGGTCGTCGCTCAAAACCAGAACGTGCAGAAATGCATGCAACACGCGCTTTGGAAACGATTCAAAATTTTGTGAATTCACAAACGATTTAATTGCTAAAGGTCTCTGAAAGTTGATATACTTTTAGAGGCTTTTTCTTTTTATAAACAAAATGCTTATTTACACGCATTTTATTATTTTGTATTGAGATTTTCTCAAAATATAACCATTTTCACTTGCTATATTACGAAGATAGGTATAGTGTCAATATGTATGTTTTTTGAAGATTACTTAATTGATTAGCAAATAAGGGATGACAATGGATTTATCCTTTAAATTTGTTGATGATAGTAATGGAAGAAGGTTACGAATAATTCGTTGGTGGTGAATCTTTAATGATAGTTTCGTCCCAAGTAGCACTTGAACAGTTCATGCTTTACATCCAAGTAGAAAAAAACTTCTCTGTTCATACGGTGCGAGAATATGAATCAGACCTCTTAGATTTTTTAACGTTTTTACAGGCAGAGGACGTTAATGATTTAGCGAGTGTTGAGTATATACATGCACGTCTTTATGTTACGAAGTTGTATGATGAAAAAAAAGCAAGATCTTCTGTATCAAGAAAAATTTCTTCAATTCGCTCCTTTTTTCGCTTCCTAAATAGACAGCACGGATTGGATGATGGCGCATTTCGTTCACTTTATCATCCGAAAAAAGAATCACGTTTACCAAGCTTTTTCTACGAAGAAGAATTGATGCAGCTTTTTGATGCAAATGTAGGAGAAGATTTTAAATCGTTGCGAAATATGGCTATTTTAGAGTTTTTATATGCAACAGGCATTCGTGTGAGCGAGCTTACATCCATTATGATAGGAGATATAGATTTCCATTATTCAATCGTTCGAGTAATGGGTAAAGGACGAAAAGAGCGCATTATTCCTTTTGGTCAATTTGCGAGTGTAGCTTTGCAAGACTACTTAGAGCAGGCTCGTCCGCGCTTGATGAAAAAAACAGTTCATCAGCAAGTGTTTGTCAACATGCGCGGTGGGGAACTTACACCACGAGGGGTACGTCATATTTTAAATGAAATGATTGACAAGGCCTCACTTCATACAAAAATATACCCACATATGCTTCGTCATACATTTGCAACACATTTACTGAATAATGGCGCAGATTTACGTACGGTACAGGAGTTGCTGGGGCACTCACATTTATCTTCTACACAAGTTTACACGCATGTAACAAATGAGCATCTTCGACAAACATATATGAATGCTCATCCACGGGCATAATAGAGGCTAAGGAGGAAGGCAAATGGGACAAATTCATGCGACAACGATATTTGCAGTTCATCATAATGGCGGGTGCGCTATGGCTGGCGACGGTCAAGTGACGCTTGGTAATGCAGTTGTGATGAAAGGTACAGCGAGGAAGGTCAGACGTCTGTTTAATGGGCAGGTGCTTGCAGGTTTTGCAGGCTCGGTAGCAGATGCTTTTACACTTTTTGAAATGTTTGAAGCCAAATTAAATGAATACAATGGTAATTTACAACGCGCAGCGGTAGAAGTTGCAAAGCAATGGCGTGGTGATAAAATGTTGCGTCAATTAGAGGCGATGTTGCTTGTGATGGATAAAACCACGTTATTACTTGTTTCGGGTACTGGAGAAGTCATTGAACCAGATGATGGTATTTTGGCAATTGGTTCAGGTGGCAACTATGCATTATCAGCAGGTCGTGCCCTTAAAAAATATGCAGGGGATACGATGTCTGCCCGTGAGATTGCAGAGGCAGCGTTAGAAACAGCGGCTGAAATATGTGTATTTACAAATCATAATATTATCGTGGAGGCGCTTAACTAATGACACAACACAACTTAACGCCAAGACAAATTACTGAGCATTTGGATCGTTATATCGTTGGACAAAATGAAGCGAAACGAGCAGTAGCCATTGCGCTGCGTAATCGTTATCGTCGTTCTCTGTTAGCTGAAGACATGAAGGCTGAAGTCATTCCAAAAAATATTTTGATGATTGGGCCTACAGGAGTTGGTAAAACAGAAATTGCCAGAAGAATTGCCAAGTTAACAAATGCTCCGTTTGTGAAGGTTGAAGCAACTAAATTTACAGAAGTGGGCTACGTTGGACGTGACGTGGAGTCAATGGTACGTGATGTTGTGGAAGCTTCCCATCGTCTTGTGAAGGAAGAAATGATGGAATCCGTACAGGAGCAAGCAGAGGAACTAGCGAATGAGGCAATTGTTAAATTACTTGTTCCTTCCTTAAGAAAAAAGCAAGCTATGCAAAATCCATTTGAAATGTTATTTGGTGGCAAAGAACAACAGTCACCAGAAGATACATCTTCTGAAGAAACTGAAGTGCGTTCAAAACGTGCGCAGATCGCTATCGATTTACGCAACGGTAAATTAGAAAATGAATGGGTTACAGTTGAAGTAACAGAGCAAAACCCTTCTATTTTTGATGCATTACAAGGGACAGGAATGGATATGTCTGCAAATAGCGGGATGCAAGATATGTTATCCAGCTTAATGCCTAAAAAACAGAAGAAACGCCGTTTGCAAGTAAAAGATGCTCGACGTATTTTAACAATTGAGGAAGCAAATAAGTTGATTGATGCAGATGAAGTAGCACAAGAGGCTGTCTCGAGAGCTGAACAATCGGGAATTATTTTTATCGATGAAATTGATAAAATTGCGAGTAAAGAAAATAATTCTTCTGCGAGTGTTTCACGTGAAGGTGTACAGCGTGATATTCTGCCAATCGTAGAGGGTTCTACAGTGACGACGAAATACGGTGCTGTCAAAACTGACTTTATGTTGTTCGTCGCGGCTGGAGCTTTCCATATGACTAAGCCTTCCGATTTAATTCCGGAACTACAAGGGCGGTTCCCTATTCGAGTAGAGCTCGAAAAGTTAACGAAACAAGATTTTGTACGTATTTTGCAAGAACCAGATCAATCACTTATTTTGCAATATAAAGCGTTGTTGGAAACAGAGGGTGTAGAAATAAACTTTGCAGAAGATGCCATTAATCGTATAGCAGAAATTGCAACTGAGGTTAATCAAGAAACAGATAATATCGGAGCGCGTCGCTTACACACCATTTTAGAACGATTGCTAGAAGAATTATCATTTGAGGCGTCTGAGATTGCTCCAGCTAATATTGCGATTACAGCAGCTTATGTGGATCAAAAACTGGCGGGCATTGTAAAAAACAAAGATTTGTCACAGTTTATATTGTAAGATAAGGCTGAATAGTTTCATTCAGTTGTAAAAACCTTTAGAATATTAAGTAAATACTCTTCGGATTATTTATAGGAGGAACATATAATGAATTTATTAGAAAAAACGCGTAAAATTAACTCGATGCTCCAGGCATCTGCTGGTAAGCCGGTAAACTTTAAGGAAATGGCCGACACATTAGGTGATATTATTGATAGCAATGTATATATTGTAAGCCGTAAAGGGAAACTTTTAGGCATATCAATCCACCAACAAATCGAAAATGAACGTATGAAAAAGATGTTCGAAGAGCGTCAATTCCCTGAAGAATACACACATAACTTATTTACAATTTCTGAGACGTCATCGAATTTAGATATTAATAATGAACATACTGCATTTCCAGTTGAAAACAAAGAATTGTTCCAAAACGCATTAACAACAATCGTGCCGATCGTTGGTGGTGGTGAACGCCTAGGTACTTTAATTCTTGCTCGTTTATCTGCCCAATTCGAGGATGATGATTTAATTCTTGCTGAATATGGTGCAACAGTAGTAGGTATGGAAATCTTACGTGAGAAATCTGAGGAAATCGAAGAAGAAGCGCGAAGCAAAGCTGTTGTGCAAATGGCGATTAACTCACTTTCATACAGTGAATTAGAAGCGATTGAGCATATTTTTGAAGAACTTGATGGTAATGAAGGTTTACTAGTTGCTTCAAAAATTGCAGACCGAGTGGGTATTACACGTTCAGTTATCGTAAATGCATTACGTAAACTAGAATCTGCAGGTGTGATTGAATCTCGTTCTCTTGGAATGAAGGGTACGTACATTAAAGTATTAAATGATAAATTCTTAAACGCGCTTGCTGAAATTAAAATGAAATAAATGATTAAACTATAGGCTCTCTCAAATGTTTTTGAGGGAGCTTTTTTTTGCGTGTCATTGCACATGATAAGTGGTAAAATTGGGTGTTATTTCATTTGTGAGTTTTTAACTAGGGAATTGTGTCGAAATTGGTATAGTAAAAAAAAGGGAGATTCTTATTACTAATATAGTAAGCACTGTCGAAATAGTGTTAAATAACTAGAAAAAGTACGAAAATGCGTGAAAACTAGTCCTAATAAGGGTTTAGATAGTTTTGTCCTGGGTCGTCAGTTGAAAAAATAGGGCGTATATACTATTAAAAAGTGACAAAAGACAATAGACACTACGTAGCATCTTAATTACAATTGTATTATTGGATAAATAAAGAAGTAATAGAAGAGGTGAATGGTTTTGAACTTATTTGGTGGAACTATTAGTAGCCTGGAAAATGGACTTTCCTATGCAACTTTGAATCATAAAACAATCGCGAATAACATTGCGAATGTCGATACGCCGAATTATAAGGCGAAAAATGTAAGTTTTAAGAATATGTTGGAAACGGAAAAAGAAATATCTATTTCGGCATATCGTACGGATAATAGACATTATGATTTCTCGATTAGACAATCTACGCCTGGTGTAAATAACATGGATGGCTTACGTTATCGAAATAATGGGAATGGTGTAGATATGGAGGCTGAACAAGCGAAATTAGCAGAAAATCAAATCTATTATAATGCCTTAATTGATCGTGTAAACGGTAAGTTAAATACATTAAATACTGTGATAAAAGGAGGTAAGTAATAAATGTCTATCTTTCATGGGATGAATACCACTGCCTCTGCGTTAACGGCGCAACGACTACGAATGGATGTTATCTCTTCAAATATGGCAAATACTGATACGACACGTGCTAGACAGGTAAATGGCGAATGGGAACCGTATCGACGGAAATCTGTCACGCTTACTGCTCAAGAAAACCAATTTTCGAAATACTTTAATGTTGCACTTGGTAAAAATGCAAAAAGTGGTGTAGGGAATGGCGTAAAGGTTACACAAATTAAAGAAGATAGAGAAACACCATTCAAATTGGTGTATGATCCGACGCATCCAGATGCCAATGCAGATGGCTATGTCAATATGCCGAATGTGGATCCATTAAAAGAAATGGTGGATTTAATGTCTGCTACACGTTCTTACGAGGCTAACATAACAGTTTTCAATGCCAATAAATCTATGCTGACAAAAGCTTTAGAGATTGGCAAATAATAAGAAGAAAGGATGATACATAATGACAATTTCGTCCGTTTCACTAATGACACCTACTCAGGTTGTAAACGAAACAAATAAATTGAATACGACACCTTATGAAGCGCAGCAGAGCTTTGCGAATTCGTTAAAAGAAGCTATTTCAAAAGTAAATGATCAGCAAATTACATCTGATAATCTTACGCAAAAGCTAATAACTGGTGGAGACGTAGAGTTGCACGAAGTGATGATTGCATCACAAAAGGCAAGCGTTACATTAAATGCAACAATTGAAGTTCGCAATAAGGTGATTGAAGCTTACCAAGAAATAATGCGAATGAGTGTCTAACTTTATTGAACAGGTGATGATATACACCAATAAATAAAGACAAGTTTCCCATAGTCATAAATTTTATGCTTATAGTAAATAGAATATTGAAAACTATGGGATACCACTGTTATCGCGAATTATTGATTGCTAGGTTATTCACTATAACCGGAGGATTCATAATGAATGAACGATTGACGAAAATAAAAAACGACACCAGCCAATTTTGGACTAGTCGAAGTAAAAAACAAAAAGGTGTAATGATTGGTTCAGTAATAGGTGTTATAGTACTTGCAGCAGTTATTACATTTTTCGCTACAAAAATTACATATGTACCACTCTATAAAGATTTGTCGACGAGAGAAATTGGCCAAGTAAAAGAGGCGTTGGATGCTCAAGGTGTAAAATATGAAATTGCTCCAGGAGGCACTTCCATATTAGTACCTGAGCAACAAGCAGATGGTCTATTAGTGCAACTAGCATCAGAGGGATATCCTCAAACAGGTACGATTGATTACTCATTTGCAAACAGTTCTGGCTTTGGGATGACAGATAATGAGTTTAACTTACTGAAGAAAGCAGCAACTGAAACAGAGATTGGGAAATTGATCAATAATCTAGAAGGTGTAAAAGATGCAAAAGTTATGATTACTCTACCTGAAGAGGGTGTTTTCGTAACAGATGTAAAAGAAGAGGCAAGTGCTTCTATCGTTTTAAATACAGATCCAGGCTATAAATTTACAGAACAACAAATTTCCACAATGTACAATTTAGTATCAAAAAGTATACCGAATTTAAGCACAGACAATATCGTTATTTCCAATCAATTCTCAGAGTACTTTGATCTAAATGCTGCAACAGCTGATGCTTCATCAACAACTACAGCTGAAGGTCAGTTACAGATGAAAAAAATGGTTGAACGTGACTTGCAACGTCAAGTACAAAATATGCTTGGTACTTTAATGGGGCAAGATAAAGTCATTGCATCTGTGACAACAGACATTGATTTTAAAAAAGAAAATCGTGAAGAAAATTTAGTGACACCTGTTGATGAAGAGAATATGGAAGGGATTGTGATTAGTGCCCAACGTATTACTGAATCTTATTCTGGTTCAGGCGCCGCAGCAACAGGTACACCTGAAGCTGAAACAACAACAGATAACTTCACAACATACAATGAAGGTACAATGGGTGGCGGAGAGTCCGAACGTACGGAAGAAACGATTAATAATGATGTCAACCGTATCCGCAAAGATATTCAAGAGGCACCTTATAAAATTCAAGATATCGGCATTCAAGTAATTGTTGAACCACCAACAGCAGCAGATGCAGCATCGCTACCAGATGGAGTGCTAGAAGATATTGAGAAAATTTTAAGTACCATTGTTCGTACGACAATTTCAAAGGATGTAGCAGCCGAACTTACACAAGAGCAAATTGATGAAAAAGTAGCTGTTTCAATACAACCTTTAATTGGTAAAGCAACAGACGTAGGTAGTGAAAAACCAGTTATTCCATGGTGGGTTTGGGTGATTGGGGGCATTTTACTAGCTGTCATTCTATTACTAGCATTCTTCATCATTCGTTCTCGTAAACGTGCGAAGGAAGAAGAAGAACTTAGTATCCTAGAAGAACAAGAAGAACTTATGATTGATGATATTAATGAAGAAATTGAAACGGAAGCTACAATGCGTCGTAAGCAACTTGAAAAAATGGCGAAAGAAAAGCCAGACGATTTTGCGAAGTTACTGCGTAGTTGGATTGCGGAAGACTAACTAGGAGGTTCGGCTGTGTCCAAGAAAGATAAGGAATTAACCGGAAAACAAAAGGCCGCACTCTTGTTAATTTCACTAGGGCCTGAGGTTTCAGCTTCTGTCTATAAACATTTAACTGAAGAAGAAATTGAACGTTTGACGTTAGAAATTTCAGGTGTTAAAAAAGTAGAAGCGAACGTGAAAGAAGAAATAATAGAAGAGTTTCATAATATTGCCCTTGCGCAGGATTATATTACACAAGGTGGTATTGGTTACGCCAAAACAGTACTTGAGAAAGCACTTGGCATGGAGCAAGCCCAAACGATTATTAATCGTTTAACATCCTCTTTACAAGTGCGGCCTTTCGACTTTGCGCGTAGAGCTGACCCGTCGCAAATTTTTAACTTTATTCAAAATGAACATCCGCAAACAATTGCCCTCATTCTTTCTTATTTAGAAGCGGGGCAAGCAGGTGTTATTTTATCTTCACTTCCACAAGAGGTGCAGGCAGATATCGCCAAACGTATAGCAATGATGGAGTCCACTTCGCCAGAGGTAATTAGTGAAATTGAGTCTGTTTTAGAACGTAAATTATCTTCTACCGTTACACAAGATTACACAGAAACGGGTGGCATCGATGCAGTCGTTGAAGTATTAAATGGTGTAGATAGACAAACAGAAAAAACAATTCTCGATGCACTCGAAATCCAAGATCCTGAGCTTGCTGAAGAAATCAAAAAACGCATGTTTGTATTCGAAGACATCGTGACGCTGGACAATCGCTCTATTCAGCGTGTTATTCGTGATTGCGAAAATGAAGATCTACTGCTTTCAATGAAAGTATCAAGCGAAGAAGTAAAAGATATTATTTTCCGTAATATGTCACAACGAATGGCTGAGACGTTTAAAGAAGAAATGGAGATTATGGGACCTGTACGTTTACGTGACGTAGAGGAAGCACAATCACGAATTGTAGCGGTAATTCGTCGCTTAGAGGATGCTGGTGAGATTATTATTGCACGTGGTGGAGGAGATGACGTCATTGTCTAGAATCATCCGTTCTGTTTACACACAATCCAATAGCGAAACTGTAAAAGAGATACAAATTCGTGACATGTTTGAAATACCCGACATTGAGACGGATGAAACATTCCATAGTCAAATTACGATGGAAGACATACTTGAAGAACGTGATCGTTTGCTTGCTGAGGCAAGAGCTGCACTTCAGAATGAGCGTGAGGCTTTTGAGCAAGAAAAACAACTGCACTTCCAAGAGATGGAGCACATGAAACAAAGTTGGGAAGAAGAACGACCTAATCGCGTCCAAGAGGCTTATGATGAAGGCTTTGGTCAAGGATATGAGGATGGAACAAACAGAGCCAATGAAGCAATGGCGCAATCCTTACAAACAGCCAATGAAGTGATTGTACAAGCTGGGGAAAATGCTCGGAAATATATTCAAGATCAAGAGGCCGTCATTTTGGAACTAGGACTGACAGCGGCAGAACGAATTATGGGTGCTTCATTAGAACGAGACGATGAATTGTATGTCTCAATCGTTAGAAGAGGACTAAAAGAAGCGAGAGAAATGAAAGAAATAAAAATCTACGTTTCGCCAACCTATTACGGGTTAATTACTTCAAATCGTGATGAATTAGCTGAAATGTTTCCGAATGATGTACCATTTATGATTTTTGTAAATGAAGATTTAGAGAACGAAACAGATTGCTTTATCGAAACAAATCATGGCCGTATCGTCGTAAGTATTGACGAGCAGTTAAATGAACTAAGATTAAAACTGAATGAAATATTAGAAAGTAAGGAATGATCCAGATGAAAACGGCTCAATTAATCGAACAAATTCCAAATATACCTACTTTTAAAAAGTTTGGTAGAGTGACGAGAGTTGTCGGCTTGATGATTGAGTCGCAAGGTCCGGATAGTTCCATCGGTGATGTATGTAAAATACATGTTGAAACATCGAAAAATGGCCATCAAATAATTTTGGCAGAAGTAGTTGGTTTTAAAGATGAAATAGTAGTCCTTATGCCATTTACCTCGTTGCGCGAAATTTCGATTGGTTGTTTAGTTGAAGGTACAGGTGCGCCACTTGAGGTAAGGGTTGGACCAGAGCTAATTGGTAAAGTACTTGATTCTATGGGAAATCCTATTGATGGTACATTATTACCGAAAGGTCTAATGACTGTTCCAACAGAGCAAGATCCGCCGAATCCACTGACACGTCCACCAATTGATGAAAGGCTTGAGGTTGGTGTAAAAGCCATTGACGGTATGTTAACAGTAGGGAATGGACAGCGTGTAGGGATTTTCGCCGGTTCGGGGGTCGGAAAAAGTACATTACTCGGAATGATTGCGCGTAACACACAAGCTGATTTAAACGTAATTGCATTGGTTGGAGAACGTGGTCGTGAGGTTCGTGAATTTATTGAGCGTGATTTAGGACAAGAGGGTTTGAGTCGCTCAATAGTTGTAGCGGCAACCTCTGATCAGCCAGCGCTGATGCGTATAAAAGGTGCTTTCACAGCGACAGCTATTGCAGAGTATTTTAGAAATCGTGGCTTAAATGTCATGTTAATGATGGACTCTGTGACGCGTGTTGCAATGGCACAGCGAGAAATCGGCCTTGCTACTGGAGAACCTCCTGCTCAAAAAGGTTATACGCCATCTGTATTCGCGATATTGCCTAAATTATTAGAGCGCACAGGTACAAATGAGAAGGGTTCTATTACGGCCTTTTACACAGTTTTAGTAGATGGGGATGACATGAATGAACCCATTGCTGATACAGTACGAGGCATTTTAGATGGACACATTGTACTTGATCGTAATCTTGCAAATAAAGGACAATATCCAGCTATTAATGTGTTGAAAAGTGTTAGTCGTTTGATGAATCATGTGGCAGAGCCTGAGCATAAAAAAGCAGCGGAACGTTTGCGAGAACTCTATTATACATATGACAAGTCAGAGGACCTCATCAATATCGGTGCATATAAACGGGGAACATCAAAAGAAATTGATGAAGCGATTTATTATGAACCACTCATAACTGCTTATTTAAAGCAAGGATATTTAGATAAGGTGACCCTTGAAGAAAGTATGAATGAGTTAATTACATTATCGAACGGTGGGGGCAAATAGATGGTCAGTTATATATATCGTTTTGAGAAAGTGTTAACCATTCGTGAGCAAGAAAAGAATGAAACCGAAATCGCCTATAAAGAATCTGTACGTTCTTTTGAAGAAATTGCAACAAAGCTATATGATTTGCTGAAAAAGAAAGAAAATTTAATAGAATTTCAGCAAGAACGTTTAGCTATAGGTTCATCGATCGAGGAAATTCATCATTATGCTCGCTTTATAGACAGCCTTGAAAAGACAATTGCTGATGTGCAGCAAAAGGTTGCACAAGCACGTGCAAAAATGAACTGGCATGAAGAAAAATTATTAGAAAAAAACTTGGAAGTACGTAAATTTGAAAAAATGCGCGAAAAGGATTTTAAATTGTTCCAAAAAGAACAGGATCGTATTGAAAGTATTTTTTTAGATGAAATTTCATCACTCACGTACAACAAGAAAGAAATCAGGTGATTTCATGGCAAAAAACAATCGAATTGTAAAAGAGTTAGAAGAGCAACGACCAACGCGGAAAAAATCCGGCGGTTTTCAAAAGTTTTTCATGTGGATATTGATACCGATTATGTTTGTTGTAGCTGTACTACTGATAGTAGCTACGCTGATGAATACCAATATCTTTGATTTGAGTAAAAAAGCACTAGGAAGCTTACCTTTTGTTGAATCAGAAGAACAACAAGCGAAAGAAGCTGTTGTTAGTAACGATTCAAAGGTAGTTGGCTTACAGGCTGAAATCCAAGAAAAAGAAGCTGAAATTACACAGTTGCAAAAGAAATTGGATTCATCAACGACTGAAAAAGAACAGCTTTTGACGGATAAAGAACAATTACTCTTTGAAATTGAAAAATTAAAAAGAGAGCAAGACGACGTTAAACGAGATTTTAATGAGATTTTAACAACCTTCGATAAAATGTCTGCTAAAGCAGCGGCACCAATCCTCATTAAAATGAGTGATACTGAAGCACTTCGTATTTTATCGAGCTTAAAACCAGATAAATTAGCAGCAATCCTAGAGAAGATGGATCCACAAGATGCTGCAAAATATACTGAAATGATGTCGAAACAATAAGATCTGAAAGGGGGTGAAAAACATGAATATTGCAATGATGCAAATGATGTCTTCTAAAGTAGCTACACCTAAAAATGCACCAACAAGTAGTGCTGTCGTTAAGACTAATGAAGTGACAGCCAAAGATAGTTTATCTACATTTGGATCAGTGTTTGGACAAGTTATTTCCTCTACAAATCAATCACAGCAGATAGCACAATCCACTGGAACAAAAGAGGAGACTGGGCAAGCTGGGCTAGAAGAGTTAGCGGCTGTATTGAATGCGGAATCAATCGAGGAACTATTAAATCTATTGGATATTCCACACGATGACGGCTTGTTGATGCTTCAAGTTGGAGAAGATGGCAAAGCAGTTGCTATCGATGAGATGTTAAATCTTGATGATTTAATGGCTGCATTGAATATTGATGCAGAGCAATTGCAAAAATTGGTTCAACAGCTGTTAGGCGAGGAACAGCAAGCAAGTGATGTATGGGAGCTATTAGCATTAGTAGATGCTCAAGCACCTTTGCTTCAAACACAGGTAGTGTCCGCTTTACAAGGTGAAGAAGAAGTAACACCAAAAGAAGTAACGCAATTATTACAGGTCTTAAAGCTAGCTGAATTAGTTGGCCGGAAAACCGATTTAACAGCATCACAAGAAAACTTGTTATCGAATAGCAAAAACTTTTTGACAACGATGCAAACACAGATTGAAACAATTCAAACTGCATTACAAGTAACGACAAAAACAACAGTTTCACTTCCGTTACAGGGCTTCCAACAAGTTGTGCAACAGGTGCAGGTAACAAAACAAACGGATACAAGTGCTAACGAGATGGTCACATCAAATACTGTACAAACAAAGGCAGACACATATCAAGTCACTCTACCAGCAGCAAAGCCAGCACAGTCTGAGGCATTACTTAAAGAGATGCAAGCCATTATCAACAAAGCTCAAATCTCGAATGCGCAAGGTATAACCCGCTTAACATTGAAATTATATCCAGAAAATCTGGGGACAATTCGTATCGAGCTTGTACAAAATGATGGTGTTTTAACCGCACGTCTTCTTGCTTCTACTGCGCATGGACGTGAACTACTCGATAGCCAAGCGCATCAATTAAAGCAAGCTTTTGTTCAACAGAACATTCAAGTGGATAGACTTGATATTGCTCAGTCATTGCAGGATGCAGATCGTCAACAACGTGATCAAAGCTTCTTTAATAACTTCTTTAAGCAGCAGCAAGAAGAAGAGCAAGAGCAAAAAAATGAAGATGACGATGATAGCAAGTCCTTCAGTGATTATCTAGTAAATGAGGAGGTGTAAGCATGGCAGAAGAAACGAAAATTTCAAATGATCTTTACTACTCAAGCTATAAGCCACCTTCAAGGCAAACAGGAAATAGTGAGCTTGGTAAAGATGCATTTTTACAATTACTAATTACCCAGTTACAGCATCAAGATCCAACAAATCCTATGGATGATCGTGAGTTTATTGCCCAAATGGCGCAGTTCTCTTCTCTTGAGCAAATGCAAAATATGACCAAGGCAATTGAATCCTTACTGCTTTCACAACAACAAACACAGCTTATGAACTATACAACATTTGTTGGTAAAGAAGTGAAATGGCATGAAATTACCGAAGAATTAGATGAAAATAGTAAGCCCATTGTAAAAGAAGGTACAGGCATTATACAATCCTTGAAGTTTGTAGATGGTGAAGCAGTGTTTGTGTTAGCGGATGGCAAGGAGATAAACCCTGGTAATATTTCAGCTATTTTAAGTAATACAGAAACAAGCACAGATGGCAGCAACTCATCGACCGAATCACCACTTGTACAAGCAAGTCAGCTGATTGGTAAAAATGTTACTTATAATGATGGCGAACAAGAGCTACAAGGACGGATTGTCTCTGTGACAAGTAAAGATGGTATTATTTACTACGTGTTAGACAATGACAAAAAACTAACAGGAAAAGAATTCACAGTAATAAGCGAATAGAGGTGGGAATTTAGATGGATAAGTTTTCAATTCATCGTGTACCATTGCATCCAACTATTCGCCAAGCGCAACATACGCCTGTAAGGTCTCAGCAATCATTTAGTGCTCATTTACAGGAGGCTACGGCTACCGAGCAGCAAGAGCTGAAAGTAAGTAAGCATGCGCATGAACGCATTGTTGAGCGTAATATTGCGATTACTGAACAAGAATGGCAGGTTGTATCTGACAAAGTATTTGAGGCACACTCAAAAGGTGTCAAACAACCATTAGT
The DNA here is from genome assembly GCF_050272295.1 of Lysinibacillus sp. NPDC048646. Taxonomy (NCBI): domain Bacteria; kingdom Bacillati; phylum Bacillota; class Bacilli; order Caryophanales; family Bacillaceae; genus Lysinibacillus; species Lysinibacillus sp. NPDC048646. Next base: position 48,149 of record NZ_JBNNLZ010000001.1, on the reverse strand, counting down.
CTTGATGGAACAAGCAGCTCTAATCGTCAGTGCAAAAAATGCAACTGTCATTACAGCAATGGATCGCACGGAAGCAAAACAACAACTGTTTACAAATATTGATGGCACGATTGTGCTTTAAGGCTGGACCTTCTGATGTAAGGGAGCCTTATGTGTAGCTGACTGATTGAAGCACACAATTTTCATTAAAAATCTCGAGGCTATTTGATAAAAGAAGGGAGAACGACAATTATGTTACGTTCTATGTATTCAGGTATTTCAGGTTTAAAAAACTTCCAAACAAAGCTTGACGTTATTGGTAATAATATCGCAAACGTTAATACACATGGCTTTAAAAAGGGGCGTGTAATTTTTAAAGACCTTATGTCTCAAACACAAACAGGAGCTTCAGGGCCTACTGGTACACGCGGGGGAACAAATTCTATGCAAGTAGGCTTAGGAACGACTATGGCAGCAATTGATACGGTGCATGGCACTGGGTCTCGTCAAAATACTGGACGTATTCTCGACCTTGCTATTCAAGGTGAAGGTTTCTTTATGGTTGCTGATGCAAATGCAGCGCCTGTGGATGGTATTATTGATGAAGAAGGATTTTCTAATACTGTTTATACACGTGCAGGGAATTTCTACATGGATGAAAATGGTTATATTGTAAATACAGAAGGTAAATATCTTGTAGGACATGCAATTGATCCAGGTGATCTCATTACAGAGGTAGATCCAGACGGTGTAAGTACAGCTGATGAAGATAAAGAAGCAAATGGCTTAGCTGACAATACAGAGAATTTATATGTGGACGGGGCTATTGATTTAGATGGTGTACGTCCAATCAAAATTCCAACAACAGCACAATCTATGGACATTGGACAAGATGGAACAATCAGTTATGTGGATGTTAATGGTAAACGCCAATATGCCGGACAAATTATTATGGCGAAGTTCCCGAATGCGGAAGGACTTCAAAAAGTAGGTAGTAACTACTTCCAAACAACTGCTAACTCTGGCGATCCTGTTGTACAAATTGCAACACAGGCAGGTATTGGTTCTGTTAATCCTGGCTTCTTAGAAATGTCAAACGTAGACCTTTCTGAGGAATTTACAGAGATGATTGTTGCACAACGTGGTTTCCAAGCAAATACGCGTATTATCACAACTTCCGATGAAATTCTTCAAGAACTTGTGAACTTAAAACGATAGTTTTGAGTAATTGATTAAATTAGATTTATCTCTGAATGCCTAACCCTCGAGGTCGTTTAATCTCAAGGATCAAGAAATACTTTTACATTAGTACTCTGGTTTTATATTGTGCTAGTGTTGCATCAGCCACAGGACGTGCTTGTTAGGTGTATGGCGTTCTGCACTATAGAAACATAAATTTCAATATGAGGGAGGGTCGGGCCGGCTCTCTCGCTAGACCCGGCCCTATTTCAATGATTGAACTATCACGTCTAAATGGCAAAGCATTTACATTAAATGCTTTATACATAGAAACAGTCGAATCTTTTCCAGATACGACCATTACTTTGACGACTGGAACAAAAGTCATTGTTTTACAGAGTGAAGATGAGGTGCGACAAAAGGTAACTGCCTTTTATAAAAATATACAAATACTATCAAACCCGCATCTACGAGGTGAAGAAGATGAAGAATAATAAAATGTTAACGATGCTCATCATTGTATTAGTGGCAATTATACTTATTGGAGTTATCGCGGTTGTATTACTTACTCAATTCAATAAGCCAGCAGCAACACTTGAGCCAACGATTGATGAAGTCGTAGAAACACTTGTGGATGTGCCAGAAATTACGACAAATCTTTCCGATAAACGAGTTGTACGCATGACGCTAAAAATTCAAACAACAAGTAAGGATGCTGCTGCTGAATTAACAAAACGTCTGTACCAAACGAATAACATCGCTATTGAGGAACTTTCTGAAATGACGCTCGAAAGTTTGGAAGGTAAACAAGGTAAGCAAATGTTCCAAAAGGCTCTAAAAACACGATTAAACGAACTGATGCAAGAGGGAGAAATTCAGCAAGTGTATATTACCTCCTTCATCACAACTTAAAAAACAGAAACTGCTTGAAATGGAGGTGGGCAAATGGCAGGAGATGTGTTATCCCAATCTGAGATAGATGCGCTTCTTTCCGCAATATCAACCGGTGAAATGTCAGCGGATGATATTAAAAAAGAAGACGAGGGGCGAAAGGTTAAAGTATATGACTTTAAACGAGCGCTACGCTTCTCAAAAGATCAAATCCGAAGTTTGACCCGAATACATGAAAACTTTGCACGACTATTGACTACTTTCTTTTCTGCACAGCTAAGAAGCTATGTGCAAATTACGGTAGCATCAGTAGACCAAATACCATTTGAAGAGTTTGTACGTTCGATTCCGAATATGACACTCATTAATGTGTTTGAAGTACCACCACTTGATGGTAATATATTAATGGAAATAAATCCTAATATTGCCTACTCAATGCTAGATCGTCTAATGGGCGGTAGTGGGGCGAGTCATAGTAATGTTGATAACCTAACTGAAATCGAAACAAAAATTATGACAAACCTTTTTGAACGTTCATTCGATAATTTACGTGAGGCATGGGAAAATGTCGCTGAAATCGATCCGATTTTAGTTGAACTTGAAGTAAATCCTCAATTTTTACAAATGATTTCACCCAATGAAACGGTCGTCGTTATTTCATTAAATACGATTATCGGTGAGACAAGCGGTATGATTAATATTTGTATTCCGCATGTTGTTTTGGAACCAATTGTACCAAATCTTTCGGTACGCTACTGGATGCAGACAAATACAAAAGAGATGTCTCCAGAGCAAACGAAAATGCTTGAAACACGTGTGAAACAAGCACAATTACCACTTTCTGTTGAGTTAGGTATTACAGACATTACCATTGAAGATTTCCTCATGATGCAAATTGGTGATGTTATTCAATTAGAGCAAAAAATTGAAGACCCACTATTGCTTAAAGTAGGAACATTACCTAAATTCACAGTACAACCCGGAAAACAAGGTAAGAAATTAGCAATCCAGATTATCGACCCTTTGAAAGGAGGAGACGAAGATGAGTGATGAAATGCTCTCCCAAGAAGAAATTGAAGCGTTATTAAGGGGCGAGACGTTGGAAGATAAAAACAGCGACACCGAAGCTTCTGCAAATGATGAAATGAATGAAATACGAGTAGAGGATTACCTTGATTCGTTTGCTCAAGATGCACTAGGTGAAGTAGGCAATATATCTTTTGGTAGCTCTGCTACGGCACTGTCAGCGTTATTAGGTCAGAAAGTAGATATTACTACCCCAAGTATTTCAATGATTAATCGCAATAAATTAGAAGAGGAGTTTCCGCATCCTTATGTAGCTGTACAAGTTGAATACACGATTGGTTTAACAGGTATGAATTTACTTGTTATTAAACAATCAGATGCAGCTATTATTGCAGATTTAATGTTAGGTGGGGATGGATTAAATCCAAAACCAGACCTAGGCGAAATTCAGCTAAGTGCAGTACAAGAAGCAATGAACCAAATGATGGGTTCGGCTGCAACGTCAATGTCAACAGTATTTAACAAAAAGGTAGATATTTCACCACCAACTATAGATTTAATGAATATTTCTCAAAATGAAGGCAGAGATAATATTCCGGAAGATGATTTACTTGTGAAAGTATCATTCCGACTGCGAATTGGTAATTTAATTGATTCGAATTTAATGCAATTATTACCACTGAGATTTAGCCAAAACATTGTAAAGTCTTTATTAGGAGAAACAGGGGTGAGTGAAGAGCCTGTGGCTGCAACGATTGCACCTGAAGCACCACCTATAGCGCCACCACCTGTACAACAAGCGCCGCCACCGCAACAGCCGGTATATCAACAACCTGTAGCGCCTGTAGAACAACCGATGTATCAACAACCAGTACAACAACCAATGTACCAAGAACAACAGATTCCCACATCACCAAGACCTGTACAACCTGTCAATGTTCAACAAGCACAGTTTGCTAGCTTTGATCCAAATGTAATCTCGCAATCTGAAGCTAGAAATTTAAATATGCTACTTGATATTCCATTGCAAGTTACTGTAGAGTTAGGACGTACGAAACGTTCTGTTAAAGAGATTTTAGAACTAGCTAGTGGATCGATTATTGAACTAGATAAATTAGCTGGAGAACCAGTCGACATTCTAGTAAATAGCCGTTTAATCGCTAAAGGTGAAGTTGTGGTTATTGATGAAAACTTCGGTGTTCGCATTACAGATGTTTTAAGTCAAGCAGAGCGTTTAAATAATTTAAGATAGTTTCAATTGGAGGAGTTAACCATGTCTAAAAGAATTTTGATTGTAGACGATGCTGCATTCATGCGCATGATGATCAAGGATATTTTATCGAAAAATGGCTTTGAAGTTGTAGGGGAAGCTGCTGATGGTATACAGGCTGTTGAAAAATACAACGAGTTAAAACCAGATTTAGTAACAATGGATATTACAATGCCTGAAATGGATGGTATTGCAGCTCTTAAAGCAATTAAGGGAACAGATCCAGGAGCTACTGTAATCATGTGTTCAGCAATGGGACAACAAGCAATGGTAATCGATGCAATTCAAGCGGGTGCGAAGGACTTTATCGTTAAGCCTTTCCAAGCAGACCGTGTAATTGAAGCGATTCAAAAAGCACTAGGATGATTGCATGCAAATGTTAAAATCATTTCGTAAAACGATGATTTTTGCATTTCTTGTACCCTTCCTGTTTTTGTACCCAATATCAGCTTCTGTTTATGCTAACGCCGATACGAATAGTATTGAGTACTGTATGAAGAAACCAGAAGCATGTAAGGATGACTCAGACCCAGCTGCTAAAGAAGATTCAGTTGTCTCAGCAGCTGGAGACGTGTCTACATGGGAATACATAAAAATGGTTTTGGCGCTTATATTTGTTGTAGCTTTATTTTATGGGTTGATGAAGTTCTTAAATAAAAGAAATTTAACCTTTCAACGGAATCAAATGGTACAAAATTTAGGCGGTTTATCGTTAGGTGCACAAAAATCTGTGCAACTTCTACAAGTTGGAAAATCACTATATTTAGTTGGTGTCGGTGAGGATGTACAACTGTTACGTGAAATTAAAGACCCTCAGGAAGTTGAAGCACTACTAGCACTCTATAACGAACGACAAGAATATGCAGCAACATCACCTTATATAACTGAATTGTTTTCTAAGTTTAAGAAAAAAAATACCCATAGTTCAACAACACAGCAAAATCAAGACTCGTTTGGTGAACTATTTGAAAAAAAGATATCTGAAATTAAACAGGAGCGTAGTGAAGAACTAGAGAAATGGAAACAAAAGGAGAATGATGATAAATGAATGATGTAATCGACATCCTTTCTGGTAGTGATCCGACCAATGTTTCCACCTCTGTTAAACTACTATTATTATTAACGGTATTATCACTTGCACCGAGTATTTTAATTTTGATGACTTCATTTGCAAGAATCGTGATTGTGTTGTCGTTTGTACGTACAGCACTAGCGACCCAGCAAATGCCTCCTAATCAGGTCATTGTCGGTCTTGCTTTATTTTTAACATTCTTCATCATGGCTCCAACGTTTCAAGAGGTTAATAAGGATGCATTACAGCCATTATTTGCCGAAGAAATAGGGCTAGAGGAAGCTTATGATCGTGCAAGTGTGCCTTTTAAGGAATTTATGAGTAAGCATACAAGGCAAAAAGATTTAGATTTATTTTTAAAGTATAATCAAGCCGAAAAACCAGCATCTGTGGAAGAAATTCCATTAACAATGCTTGTACCTGCCTTCGCCCTGAGCGAAATAAAAACAGCATTTCAAATTGGATTTATGATTTTCATTCCATTCCTGGTAATCGATATGATTGTTGCGAGTACGTTAATGTCGATGGGGATGATGATGTTACCACCGGTTATGATTTCATTGCCGTTTAAGATTTTATTATTTGTACTTGTCGATGGCTGGTACCTCGTAATGAAATCCTTACTACAAAGTTTTTAGGGGATGATACAGTATGACAAGTGAAATGGTCATTTCAATTGCAGAGCGTGCCATTATGATTATCCTTCTAACAAGCGGACCGCTATTATTAGTTGCTTTAATCTCTGGTTTAGCGGTAAGTATTTTTCAAGCAACAACTTCGATTCAAGAGCAAACATTAGCATTCGTTCCAAAAATTGTCGCTGTATTAATGGCAATTGTATTCTTTGGGCCATGGATGTTATCACAAGTTACGAGCTATGCGAGAGACATTTTTGAGAATTTAACGCGTTATATAGGGTGAGTACATGAATGAATTAATCCCTCAAATAACGATTTTCTTATTAGTGCTTGTACGTGTTACAGCTTTCTTTGTCACTGTACCTTTTTTTTCGTACAGAACAATTCCACAGCAAGTACGAATTACTCTCGCGTTCGTTTTAGCTTGGATGATGTATTATACAATCGACGTAGAGCCATTTCTTTTTAATGGTGATTACATACTTTTAGTGATGAAGGAAGCACTTATTGGACTATTACTTGGTCTAGTAGGCTACATCGTCATGTCGGCAATTCAAATCGCCGGAAGCTTTATCGATTTCCAAATGGGGTTTGCTATTGCTAATATTATTGATCCGCAGACAGGGGCACAGAGTCCATTAATTGGTCAATTTTTCAATACGTTAGCGTTATTATTACTAATAGCGATTGATGGACATCATATGATTCTAGATGGAATTTACTATAGTTATCAATTCTTACCGATGGACCAAGGATTCCCTAATTTTGCGAATGAAGATTATATCCAGTTTATCATGACAACATTTACTGCCGTCTTTGCCATTGCTTTTCAAATGGCTGCGCCTGTTATAGCAACATTATTTCTAGTCGATTTGGCGCTAGGAATAACTGCAAAAACCGTCCCACAATTGAACATTTTCGTTGTAGGTTTCCCTATAAAAATCGGTGTCAGCTTTTTAGTGCTATTCACAATGATGGCGGTTATGATACAAGTCATTCAAAAACTTATTACAATTATGATCTACGCTATGCGTGATTTAATGGCAATTTTAGGTGGTGGATAAAATGTTGCTACTACTGGAACTAGACTTACAGTTTTTTGCAGGTGAAAAAACAGAAAAGGCGACACCTAAAAAACGACAAGATGCACGTAAAAAAGGTCAAGTCGTCAAGAGTCAGGATATATCAAGTGCCATTGTTATGCTCATGGTATTTACCTTCCTCTTCTTTTTTGCAGGCTCACTAAGAGACGATCTTTTAGCTTTTTTCAGACAAACTTTCATTCATAACATACGTGTAGAAACACTAACAATTGACAGTGTTATGCGCTTATTTACAGAAACATTAACGGAAATGGCATATATTATCGTGCCAATAATGGCAATAGCATTTGTAGGTGCATTGGCAGGTAACTTTTTGCAATTTGGGTTCTTATTCACATTAGAACCAATGAAATTTGATTTAAAAAAGATGGACCCCATTAAAGGGCTAAAAAAAATATTTTCTGTTAAAGCAATTGTTGAACTTTTAAAATCGGTATTAAAAATCTCCTTTATTGGTGGGGTTACAACAATAATAATTTGGACAAATTTACCTGAAGTATTGGCTTTATCCTTTAAAAGCCCGTGGATGACCCTCATTACAGTTGGAAAACTTGTGGGTATTATGGGAATTGCAGCTTCGCTTGTCTTACTTTGTGTATCCTTATTGGACTGGATGTATCAAAAACATGATTATGAAAAAAATCTTAAAATGTCCAAACAGGACATTAAAGATGAATATAAAAATAGTGAGGGTGACCCACTTATCAAATCTAAAATCAAACAACGTCAGCGCGAGATGGCGATGCGTCGAATGATGTCAGAGGTTCCAAGTGCAGATGTGGTCATAACAAACCCAACTCACTATGCGATTGCTCTTAAATATGATGAGGAAAGTATGGATGCCCCACGAGTAGTCGCAAAGGGTACAGACTTTATTGCCCAAAAAATTAAACTGATTGCGAAAGAACATGATGTCATTATGGTTGAGAATAGACCATTAGCACGTGCGATGTATGATCAGGTGGAAATTGGCGACCAGGTACCAGATGAATTTTTCAAAGCAGTAGCAGAAGTACTCGCTTATGTTTATCGTATTAAGCGGAAAATTTAAAGCTTTTATGTAGGAGGGACACAAATGAAAGTTCGCGATATAGGGGTTTTAGGTGCGGTTATTCTAATCGTAGCGATGCTCATCATCCCTCTTCCTCCTTGGATGTTAAGTTTCTTAATCGTCATGAATATTACTTTAGGATTAATAATACTATTAACAGCAATGAGTATGAAGGAAGCGTTAGACTTCTCTATCTTCCCTTCAGTTATTTTACTGTCAACCTTGTTCCGACTGGGACTAAGTGTATCCACAACGCGAGCGATTTTAGCAACTGGGGATGCCGGTTCTGTTGTTGAAACCTTTGGGGATTTCGTAGTGGGCGGGAATGTTCTCGTGGGTCTTGTTGTATTCTTAATTCTTGTCCTAATTCAGTTTATTGTTATTACAAAAGGGGCAGAGCGTGTAGCAGAGGTAGCAGCACGTTTTACTTTAGATGCGATGCCTGGTAAACAAATGAGTATTGACGCAGACTTAAACGCAGGGGTTATTTCAGAGCGCGAGGCACGTGAACGTCGCGATAAAGTAGCTGGAGAAGCGGATTTCTATGGGGCGATGGATGGTGCCACGAAATTCGTAAAAGGAGATGCCATTGCCTCCATGGTCATGGTCATTATCAACTTATTATTTGGTATCATTATCGGAGTTGTGCAAATGGGTTTACCGTTTGCGGAAGCAGCAACGCATTTCTCCAAGCTCACAGTGGGAGATGGTATCGTTTCACAAATTCCAGCATTACTCATCTCTACAGCAACAGGGATTGTTGTAACACGTGCATCTTCTAAAGGTAGTCTCGGCGAAGATATCACGGGACAGCTATTTGCACAAGCAAAATTACTCTATGTTGCAGGTGGTACAATTGTATTACTAGGCTTATTTACGCCAATTCCTAACTGGGTAACGCTACCTATTGGTATTTCATTAATTGCAGGTGCATACATGATGGAACGTAAGAAGCCTGAGGATGAAGAAGAATTACTTGAAATTGAGGAAGAAGTGGCAACAGACGGCATGAAGAGCCCTGAAAATGTTGTGAATTTATTAAATGTGGACCCAATTGAATTTGAATTTGGTTATGGCTTAATTCCTCTAGTGGATGCTGCGCAAGGTGGAGATTTATTAGACCGTGTCATCATGATTCGCCGTCAGCTAGCATTAGAACTAGGGATTGTTATTCCAGTTGTTCGTATTCGTGATAATATTCAGTTACAGCCAAATGAATACCGCATAAAAATAAAAGGAAATGAAATGGCGAAAGGCGAACTGTTACTTGATCACTATTTAGCTATGAGCCCAGGAGACGATGATTCAATTGAAGGTATTGATACAGTTGAGCCGTCCTTTGGTCTACCTGCAAAATGGATTACAGAACAAGTAAAAGAGGATGCTGAAATGTTTGGCTATACAGTTGTGGATCCACCGAGTGTTGTGTCAACACATTTAACTGAAATGATTCGAGCAAATGCTCATGAATTATTAGGACGCCAAGAAACGAAGCAATTAATAGATCATTTACGCGAAACACATCCAATTTTAGTCGAAGAATTAACGCCTGCTCCGTTATCGACAGGAGAAATCCAAAAGGTACTGGGTAAGCTTCTTCGAGAAAATGTATCTGTGCGTAACTTGCCAATTATTTTCGAAACGCTAGCAGACTATGCAAAATTAACGAGTGATACCGATATATTAACTGAGTACGTACGTCAGTCATTGGCGCGCCAAATAACATCGCAATATGTCGGGGACAGCACGTCATTGAAAGTTATTACTGTTTCGGGTAAAGTAGAGAAAATGATTGCTGACAGTATTCAGCAAACGGATCATGGAAATTATTTAGCGATGGACCCACAAGATTCTCAAATTGTGTTAGAATCCATTGCAGCTGAGGTAGAACGTGTCTCATTTATGGAACAATCGGCTATTATTTTATGTTCACCAGCAGTTCGTTTGTATTTACGTCAGCTGACTGAACGTTATTTCCCGCAAATTCCAGTTCTATCTTATAATGAACTTGATGCTACGGTTGAAATTCAAAGTGTTGGGGTGGTGAATGTTCAGTGAAAATGAAAAAATATTATGCATCGTCCATACCAGAAGCAATGAAGCTTGTACGTGCTGATTTAGGCGAAGATGCTGTCATTTTGAATTCAAAAGTAGTGGTGACAAAGAAATTTTTTGGACTAGTAAAAAAGAAGAATTTTGAAGTTGTAGCAGGTATTGATACAATGGAGCCAAGCAGTGTGGCTCCAAAAACTGCTATCACACCTGTAGCACCATCTAGTAAAGAAAATGCAAGTTTACAAGAGATTACAAATGCTGTACAAACAAAGATTCACCTAACACAACCAAAGTATGAAACGACCTTGCACGAGGATACAGGCATTCCAGAAGAATTGAGGAAGGAAATTGCAGATTTAAAATCTTTAATGCAATCGATGCATAAGAAGACGACCCAAGCTCAATATCCCGATGAACTCTTACCCTTCATTGAATACTTAAGACAACAAGAGCTAAATGAGGAGCTCATCACAACGATTGGTGATGAGCTTTTTATGCATTTTAAAGAAGCATCCGAAATCAACTTCTCACAATGCAAGCTTATCACGAAAAATTTATTGCGTAAAAAACTTGAAACCCTTCCAATAGGTGGTTTATCGTATGAAAGAAAGTATATTAATGTCCTTGGTCCAACTGGTGTAGGAAAGACAACAACAATCGCTAAGATGGCAGCAAGGGCGGTTTTAGAAAAAAAGAAAAAAATAGGTTTTATTACTACTGATACATACAGAATTGCTGCGATTGAGCAGTTAAAAACGTATGCTGGTCTTCTACAGGCACCTGTTGAAATTGCCTATAATGCAACGGATTTTGAACATGCTATCCAACGATTGTCCTATTTGGATTTAGTATTTATCGATACAGCTGGTCGAAATTATAAAGAAGTAAAGTATGTGGATGATTTACAGCGTCTTATTAAGTTTGACGATCAAGCTGAATCCTTCTTAGTGCTTGCTATGACAGCAAAAGAAAAAGATATGACGAATATTATTGACCAGTTTAAGCAGTTACCAATTGAAAAAATGATTTTTACAAAGATTGATGAAACAAATTCTATTGGCACAATGATTAATTTAATGATTAAATATAATAAAGGACTTGCTTACTATACGAATGGTCAAGAAGTACCAGAAGATATTGAAGAAGCTGAATTAGAAGCAGTTCTTAATTTGTTTTTCCAAGGTGAAGAAAAATGAGAGACCAAGCAGAAACATTGCGCTTGAAAATGCTGAGACGGCAAGGAGAATTAGCTAGAGCTATCGCTGTTGTAAGCGGAAAAGGTGGAGTTGGTAAAAGTAACTTTTCCATGAATTTTGCAACTACATTAGCGAGTAAAGGGAGAAAAGTTGTAATCATAGATATGGATATTGGAATGGGCAATATCAATATACTAATTGGAAAAAATGTTTCCTATAGTTTAAAAGATTACTTAGATGGAAATAAAATACTAGATGAGGTAATATTTGAAGGTCCATACGGTTTACGGTATATTTCTGGGGGATCAGGTATGGCGAGTGTACTGGATTGGTCAGATGTAATGTTTGAACAATTGATTTATGCTTTTGAACAACTACAAAAAAGCTTCGACTATATTTTGTTTGATATGGGAGCAGGTGCAACAAATTGGTCACTCGATTTACTAACGTCGATAGATGAAATTATTGTTATTTCGACAGCCGAGCCAACCGCTATTACAGATGCCTACTCGATGATGAAATATATTCATGGACGAGATGTGGATAAGCAAATATATATTCTTTGTAATCGTGCTTTTTCTAAAGAAGAAGGAATTGAAACAAATGAACGTTTAAAGCTTACCATGAAACGGTTTTTAGACAAAGAGGTCACCGTGTTAGGTTCATTACCTGAGGATGCCGTTGTGCGTAAGGCTGTGCGCGAACAAGTGCCTTTTTCGATTGCTTACCCAGATGCACCTATTTCAAAGACACTTCAACTGATAGTGGCTCGTTTTGTAGAACACCGTGTGGAGGAAGTACATGGACATGAACAGTCTGGGAGTAAATTCTTATCTAAACTTAGAAGTATTTTTTCGAAAGGGCGTGATTAATTGGACTTTTTACATAAAAGCAAGTTATTAGTTGTAGATGATTCTGCTTTTATGCGAAAGCTAATTAGTGACTTTTTTGTTGGAAACTCGAAGGTTGAAGTAGTTGGAACAGCACGAAATGGCAAAGATGCGATTAAAAAAATTCAAACATTAAAGCCGACTGTCGTGACAATGGACATTGAAATGCCTGAAATGAATGGACTTGATGCTTTAAATGAAATTATGGCAATATGTCCAGTACCTGTGGTCATGCTTTCAAGTACAACTCAAAAAGGGGCTGAAAATGCATTAACGGCCATTGAATATGGAGCAGTTGATTTTGTCGCAAAGCCTAGCGGAACAATTTCTCTTGATTTACATAAAATCCAAACTGAACTTGTCCACAAGGTTGAACAAGCATCGTTGGTACCTATTTCCAAACTGAAAAAGCCTTCTGGTAGCAAAAAACAACAAGGACCAACGTTAACAGCGAGTACCATAAGAAAAGAAATAATAAGTGAACGAAAAGTGGCTACTTCAGTCAATGTTTCGTCAGTAGTACCTGAGGTAAAAAAGCCATATATGGAATGGAGTAGAGTTAGTAAGAAAATTGTGCTTATTGGTACATCTACAGGTGGACCACGTGCTCTACAGGAAGTGATTACGAAAATTCCTAAAAAGATACAGGCGCCAATTTTAATAGTCCAACATATGCCGGCTGGATTTACAAAATCACTTGCTTCCCGTCTTGATCAATTGAGTGAGATTACTGTAAAGGAAGCAGAGCAAGGCGATATTTTACAAAATGGAGTAGCGTATATCGCACCCGGTGGGTATCATTTGAAAATAAGAAAAGTAGGTACCTCCTTTGGTGTCGTCCTTGATAATAATGAACCACCACGATCTGGACATCGCCCATCAGTAGATGTGATGTTCGAAGACGTGAGCCAAATTAAAGATTTTGATAAGGTAGCAGTCATTATGACAGGTATGGGCCATGATGGTTCTAACGGATTAAAAGCATTAAAAAGTACCGGGAATGTGATTGCTATCTCAGAGTCAGCTGATACTTGCATAGTGTATGGTATGCCGAAAGCTGCGGTGGAAACGCAGCTTGTCGATGAAGTTGCTGATGTGGATGATATTGCACAAACAATTATGAAATATTTGCCTTAAAAGGGGTGTCCTCTTATGGAAGTCAATCAATATTTAGAGATGTTTATCGAAGAAAGTAAAGAGCATTTACAAGCTTGTAGTGAACATTTATTAGAATTAGAAAAAAACCCAGATGATTTGGCTATTGTTGGGGAAATTTTCCGTTCGGCTCATACATTAAAAGGTATGTCAGCGACAATGGGATTCGAAGATTTAGCAGATTTAACGCATAAAATGGAAAATGTATTAGATGCAATTCGAAATGAAAAAATTCATGTATCGCCAGAAATTTTAGATGTTGTATTTGAATCTGTAGACCATTTAGAGGAAATGGTCATGGATATTGCAAACGGTGGAGATGGAAAACGAGATGTTTCTTCAACCGTAGCACAATTAAAGCGTATTGAATCAGGAGAGGAAGCGGTACCCGAAATTGTTGCAACAACGATTGAGACGCCGTCTGAAGCATATGTGTTAGCATATGATGGTTTTGAACAAACGGTTATTACTCAATCTACTGAACAAGGATTTAATGCTTTTGAAATTTCGGTACGCCTTCGTGAAGACTGTCTATTAAAGGCGGCACGAGTATTTATGGTGTTTGAAATTTTAGAAAAAGATGGAGATGTCATTAAATCTTCTCCAACAGTAGAGAAGCTTGAAGACGAACAGTTTGATCAACAATTTTATGTGGCCTTCGTTACAAAAGAATCTGCTGAAGATATGCAGAAAAAGTTAATGAAAGTTTCTGAGGTGGAAGAAGTAAACGTCTCAACGATCAATCATGGGAAATTCAACGAAAAAGAGTATGAAGTACACAAAGAAGTAGCAGCGACAGCAACGCTAGAAGAGGTAGCAACTCCAGCACCAACACCTGTACCAGTAAAAACAGCTACTCCTGTTAAAGCGCATGCACCTGTTGGGAATAAAACAATTCGTGTTAATATCGAACGTCTAGATATATTAATGAACTTATTTGAGGAACTTGTCATTGATCGTGGACGTCTACAGTCAATTGCGACTGAAGTAAATCATACTGAGCTAAATGAAACGGTTGAGCGTATGAGCCGTGTAATGGGTGATTTACAGACGATTATTTTAACGATGCGTATGGTTCCTGTTGAAACAGTATTCAATCGTTTCCCAAAAATGATTCGTCAACTATCGCGTGACTTAAACAAAAAAATTAATCTTGAAATCATTGGTGCTGAAACTGAACTGGATCGTACTGTAATTGATGAAATCGGGGATCCACTTGTTCACTTGATTCGTAACTCTGTCGATCATGGCATTGAAAATCCAACAGCTCGCCGCGCTAAGGGTAAGCCAGAGGAGGGAACAGTTGAATTACGTGCTTATCATAGTGGTAACTACGTCTTCATCGAGATAGAGGATGATGGAGCAGGCATAAATCGTGATAAAGTACTAGCAAAAGCGATTTCAAAAGGTATTGTCACACAAGAACAATCGTTCTCAATGTCTGATAAACAAATCAATGAACTAATTCTAGCTTCAGGCTTCTCGACAGCAGATGTCATTTCTGACGTATCAGGTCGTGGTGTAGGTTTAGATGTTGTTAAAACGACCATTGAATCATTAGGCGGAAATATTTCGATTGAATCTACGCAAGATGTAGGCTCTATTTTCTCTATTCAATTACCTTTAACATTATCAATTATCTCAGTCATGCTAATAGAAATCGAAAAAGAGATTTATGCAATTCCGTTATCATCGATTATTGAAACATCTATTATCCGTTCATCAGATATTATGAATGCGCATAACCAAAAAGTAATCGATTTCCGTGGTAAAGTTGTACCACTTGTATTCTTAGAGGAAATCTTTGAGGTACCTCGTAAAGAGCTACAAGATGATGAGTTCCATTCAGTAGTCATAGTTCGTAAAGGTGAAAAACTTGCTGGTTTAGTTGTAGATTCATTCATTGGCCAACAAGAAATTGTACTGAAATCATTAGGAAATTACTTAACAAATATCTTTGCAATCTCGGGTGCCACAATTTTAGGAAATGGTAAAGTGGCCTTAATTGTGGACTGCAACGCACTTATTAAATAAGGTGAATGAATAAGAGAGGTGTTAACAATGACAAACGCAGTTGAACAAGAAAGTATTAAAGTGATCGTCTTCCAATTAGCAGATAAGGAATATGCCATTCCAGTATCACACGTTCAAGGAATAGAGAAGTTAATGCATATTACACGCGTGCCTAAAACGGCGAATTATGTGAAAGGTGTTATTAACCTTCGTGGTGTTGTAACACCAATTGTGGATTTACGTGAACGCTTTGAGTTACCAATCTCTGAACATGAAGAAACAACTCGTATTATCATTATTTCATTAGAGGATATGGAAGTAGGTTTCGTAGTAGATTCGGCAAACGATGTGATAGATATTCCAGCAAATTCAATTGAACCACAACCAGAAGTAGTTGGTTCACTTGAAGAGGAGTTTATTTCAGGTGTGGCAAAAATAGACAAGCGATTATTGATTTTATTGCATTTAGAGAAAGTATTAAATCCACTAAAGTAGGGATCGATTATGACATTTAATCAAAAAATTACATCACTACATTTAGATGTATTAAAGGAAATTGGAAATATTGGTGCTGCGCATGCTGCGACAGCACTTTCCAACTTACTTGGTAAAAAAATCGACATGCGTGTACCAAAAGTTGAGATGGTATCGTTTAATGACATGATGGAACTCGCTGGAGGGTCTGAAAACGTCGTTGTTGGGATTTTTTTACGCATCGAGGGTGATGCTGAAGGAAGTATGTTTTTCATCCTTCCTATCGAGCAGGCTAATCGCTTTATCCGACGGCTAATATATGATGAATCGTTCGACTTTAAAAAACCACCTGTTTCTGAATTAGGTTTATCGGCCATGCAGGAAATGGGTAATATTTTATCGGGTTCATATTTATCGGCATTGTCAGACTTTACAAATTTAAAAATTTATCCAACTGTGCCAGGGCTAAGTGTCGACATGTTTGGTGCAATCATCAGTATTGGCTTAATTGAATTATCGCATGTCAGTGATAATGTTATCGTAATAAATACATCCATTTTTGAAGACGGGGTAGAGGATCATGAAACTGTAAGAGGACATTTCTTCTTACTACCAGATCCAGATTCATTTGATGCTATTTTTAAAGCATTAGGAGTATCATAGATTATGATAAATGGTAGTGGACAAGTAATAAAAGTTGGAATTGCACAAATGGATGTAGCAAAATTACCAAATACGATAAGAACTTCAGGACTTGGTTCTTGTGTAGGTGTTATTTTATACGATGAGTCAAAAAAAATTGCTGGTTTAATACATGTGATGCTACCAGATTCTAGCTTGGGTAGATCAGAGACGATTAATGTGGCAAAATTTGCTGATACTGGAATTTTAGGCATGATTGACTTATTGAAGCTAGAGGGCGTTCAAAAATTCAAGTTAAAGGCTAAAATCGCGGGTGGTGCGCAGATGTTTCAATTCTCTTCGGACAAGGATTCAATGCGCATCGGTCCACGTAATGTAGAAGCTGTGAAGAGTGAATTGAAGCGTCAAGGAATTCCTCTAATTGCTGAAGATACTGGTGGTAATAGCGGTAGAACAATCGAATTTAATCCTGCGACTTCGACATTACATATCCGAACGGTTAACCAAGGAGTGAGCGAAATATAATGTTTGGTTCTATTTTTTATAACCTATGGGGAGCATTAATTGCCTTTTCTATTTATTTCTTTATGACATTACAAAAACCTTTTACGCCATTACGTATTATCATCGGCTCATTTGTAGTCGCACTAATTGTCTTTTTCGTTATGTACCTTGTAAGATTGTTAATCACATATATATTATTTACTCCGGATGCCAACCAAATGCATACAGAGAGTGAGCTTGAAGAAAATGTGTCTGATGAACAAAATGACGAGAATCAGATAAAACTGAACAAAAGCTCAACTGTTGAGTTTGAAGATGAAAGTACAGAAGATATAGCACAAGTGGTACGTACGATGATGAGTCGTGAAGATGAACAACAAGTAAATGCATAAAACCAGGCAACCTCGAACTGCATCCAATGTTAGTGTCCAACTAACAATTGTTTGCAGTTTTTCTTATGCCAAAAGAGGGAATAGGGAAGAATCATATAATAGTGTTAGAGAAACATATGAAATGATGGCGAATCTTGTTATAATATAGGAAAGAATGGCATCAGTTTTATCAATGTCTACTCATTCGCGTCATACGCTCGAGATGCTTTAGTTTCTCGTGCAAAAGTGGTAGAACATATACTTTTGCTTCGGGCTCGCAGTAGCTTTTCCGTGTGAACGGGCTCGAATGCGCTTTTTTTAAAGAGAGGTGGATTTCATGACACAACCAATTCTGAACGAAGAAAAAAAGCTGTGGAGTCGCTGGATCAATGATCGTGATCCGGATGCGGGTGATTTACTTATAAAAAAATATATATCTCTTGTTTCTTACCATGTACAGCGAATTGGTGCAGGTTTACCGAAGAGCGTATCGCGAGACGATTTAACAAGCTTAGGCATGTTAGGTCTTTTTGATGCTTTAAACAAATTCGATATTAATCGAGACTTGAAATTTGATACATATGCTTCTTTTAGAGTAAGAGGGGCGATTATAGATGGCTTACGTAAGGAAGATTGGTTGCCGCGTTCTGCACGAGAAAAGGCTAAAAAATTGGATGCTCAGATTGAACAGTTAGAACAAAAGTATATGCGTCATGTAACACCTGAAGAGCTCGCCAATCATATGGAATTACCAGTAGACGAAGTATACCAAACTGTACAAGAGCATTTCTTTTCGAATGTATTATCTATTAATGAGCAACAAGATCAGGAAGAAACAGAGGGAAAGGCGTTTATCATCCGTGATGATACGACGAAGACCCCGGAGCAGGTTGTTATAAATTCAGAATTACTGGGCGACTTAACCACCAATATACAAAAGTTAAATGACAAAGAACAGCTTGTACTTAGTTTATTTTATACTGAGGAACTAACATTGACAGAGATTGGTGAAATGTTGGAATTGTCAACATCACGTATTTCACAGATTCACTCGAAGGCATTATTAAAGCTACGAAAGTTGCTGTCGAATGAAATGTTAAATGTGTAATAAGCGAATAAGTACAGAACTTTGAAGGAGGGAGTCTCATGAGTTTAAAAGGTGTCGAATTACAAATAGCTATTCCGAAAACATTTGAAGCGGGTAAAATGGCAGATCAGGCACAACAACAAACTTTGGCTCAGCAAGCACATGCAAATGAGGCGCTAAAAAAAGAATTAGAGCGTAAGCAGAAAGTTGTGAATACTTCAGAGGGTATGGTTGAGATTAGTGAAGAGGAAGAAGGGGGAGGAGAGTACATAAAAGGTACTCGTAAAAAGAAAAAGAATAGTAACGAAAAACCAGAAAAACAGGCCCAACACCCGTTTAAAGGGAATTTCGTGGACTTTAGTGGATAGGAGTTTACTATGACAACCATACTAATAGCTGTTTTGTTTGTTTTACAGCTACTTTCATTTTACTTCATTGTTATACTGAATACGAAACTAGCAAAATTCAAGGATTTAGAAAATAAACAGGAACGCTTAATGCGAGAAATGGATGATACGATTAGTCTCTATTTAGCAGATATGCAGGATGAAAATAATCGCTTGATTCAAGAGTTGCAGGCCGTACCTAAACCTGAAATTAATACACATGTGGTCCAACAGGCTGAGGAAATTGTTCAGCAAAAAGAACAAGATCACAAGCATTCTCAAACGAAGGTAGAAGAAACTATATTGGCACCTACTAGTTCTGAAAGCGAACCGCGTATTTTAGTCTCTAAAAGTATAGTAGCCAATGCTTATTCACGTCAACAGCAGGCTGGCGTGACAGCACAAACTACTTCTCAAACAAAGGATGTCACGCTAAAAGAAGAGCTGAAGCCAATAACTGTGGAACAACAAGTCGTGCAACTAGCGAAGCAAGGAAAAACTGCGGAGGAAATTGCCAAACAGTTACAAAAAGGTAAGACAGAAATTGAACTTTTATTGAAATTTCATAGTTAAAATAGTTGCGGATATGCATGTCCTATGGTATATTAGCAAATGGTGTTATCATTACACACGCATTTTGATGTAGTAAGTGGTGCTCTGATAGTCAGGGTAGCTTGTTGCAGATGATAAATGCGGAGGAAAAAAACCAAACATTCTAGGAGGAAATTCACATGTCAGTAATTTCTATGAAACAATTACTTGAAGCTGGTGTACACTTCGGTCACCAAACTCGTCGTTGGAACCCAAAAATGAAGAAATTTATCTTCGTTGAACGTAACGGGATCTACATCATCGACTTACAAAAAACTGTTAAAAAATTAGAGGAAGCTTACGACTTCATGCGTCAAGTTGGTCAAGACGGTGGTAAAGTTCTTTTCGTTGGTACGAAAAAACAAGCACAAGATGCGATCAAAGACGAAGCTGAACGTTCAGGCAACTACTACATCAACCAACGTTGGTTGGGTGGTACTCTTACTAACTTCGGTACTATTCAAAAACGTGTTGCACGTATGAAAGCTATCGAAAAAATGGAAGAAGAAGGTACTTTCGAAGTTCTTCCTAAAAAAGAAGTAATCCAACTTAAAAAAGAACACGAACGTCTAGTTAAATTCTTAGGCGGTATCCGTGATATGCACAATCTTCCAGACGTTATGTTCGTGGTTGACCCACGTAAAGAACGTATCGCTGTTGCTGAAGCTCGCAAATTAAACATCCCTCTAGTAGGTATTGTTGATACAAACTGTGATCCAGATGAAATCGACTACGTAATCCCTGCAAATGACGATGCTATCCGCGCTGTTAAACTTTTAACTGCTAAAATGGCTGACGCGTTAATTGAGTCAAAACAAGGTGAAGAAGAAGCTCCAGTTGTAGAAGCTGCTGCTGAGTAATTCACGTTTACAAAAAGGTGATAAGTGGCTCAGACCCCCTTATCACCTTTTTTAGAACCTAATCACTATAATCTCTACCAATTCGAGGAGGAAACACTAAATGGCAAACATTACTGCACAATTAGTAAAAGAATTACGTGAAAAAACTGGCGCTGGTATGATGGACTGTAAAAAAGCGTTAGTACAAACTGAAGGTGACTTAGAAGCTGCAATCGACTTCTTACGTGAAAAAGGTCTTTCATCAGCTGCTAAAAAATCTGATCGTATCGCTGCTGAAGGTACAACTTACATTTTAGCTCAAGGTAACGAAGCGATCTTAATTGAAGTAAACGCTGAAACTGACTTCGTAGCTAAAAACGATAAATTCGTAGTATTAGTTGAACAACTTGCTGCACAATTATTAGCTGCTAAACCAGAATCTGTTGAAGCTGCTCTTGAGCTTGAAAACGCTGAAGGCGTAAAAATCGCTGACCAAATCTCAACTGCTGTTGCAACAATCGGTGAAAAAATTAACCTACGTCGTTTTGAAATTAAAACAAAAACTGATGCAGATGCATTCGGTTCTTACCTACACATGGGTGGACGTATTGGTGTATTAGTAACTTTAGAAGGTTCTACTGATGAAGCTGCTGCAAAAGATGTAGCTATGCACATCGCTGCTATTAACCCAACATATGTTTCTCGTGAAGAAGTTTCTGCTGAAGAAGTTGAACATGAGCGTAAAGTGTTAACTGAACAAGCTCTTAACGAAGGTAAACCAGAAAACATCGTAGCAAAAATGGTTGAAGGTCGTCTTGGTAAATACTTCGAAGACGTTTGCTTACTTGACCAATCATTCGTTAAAAACTCTGACCAAAAAGTACGTGATTTCGTTGCTTCAACTGGTGGTAATGTAACAGGTTTCGTACGTTACGCTGTAGGTGAAGGTATCGAGAAACGTGAAGATAACTTTGCTGAAGAAGTAATGAACCAAGTTAAAGGTAACTAATTTTGTGAAACTAGTTCATTAATGGACTGGCTTACATTTGATCCTAACCAAATAATATCTAGAACTTTCTAGACAAAAATGGGGAACACAACATAACGTGTTCCCTATTTTTCCGAAATGAGCGAAAAAGATATAATTGGCTCATCACCAATAGTAGGGAATGACATTTGTTATAACGTATGCCCAAACGGCTCATCGGGCGCCCCCAGGAAAGCGCCCAGTCGGAACGGAAATCAACCCCACGATATGGTGATGAGCTATATAATTTTCTATTCTCCTTATTCACAACTAGCAATTATTGTTAGATATACTATAATGGAAAAGGAATAGAAATGTTTTAAATAAATGTCTGACGGAGGTTTACAATGAGTGTGCCACAATATAAACGAGTAGTCATTAAATTAAGTGGTGAAGCGTTAGCGGGTGAAGCTGGCTTCGGTTTATCACCAAAAATTATCAAGTCTGTTGCAGAAGAAGTAAAAGAAGTAGTAGATCTTGATGTAGAAGTTGCTGTTGTTGTAGGTGGCGGTAACATATGGCGTGGAAAAATCGGTAGCGAAATGGGAATGGATCGTGCGGCAGCTGACTATATGGGCATGTTAGCAACGGTTATGAACTCATTAGCTTTACAAGATGCTCTTGAAAAATTAGGCATTGAAACACGTGTGCAATCTTCTATCGTGATGACACAAGTAGCAGAGCCATATATTCGTCGTAAAGCAGTTCGTCATTTAGAGAAAAAGCGAGTAGTTATTTTCGCTGCAGGTACGGGTAACCCGTTCTTCTCTACAGATACAACTGCAGCTTTACGAGCAGCAGAAATTGACGCAGATGCGATTTTAATGGCGAAAAATAATGTAGATGGTGTCTATTCGGCAGATCCAAAGGTAGACGCTACTGCCGTTAAATATGATACACTCACATACTTAGAAGTTATTCAACAAGGTTTACAAGTAATGGACTCAACAGCTTCTACTTTATGTATGGATAACGATATTCCGTTAATTGTCTTCTCAATTACGGAGACCGGTAACATTAAGCGTGCCGTGCAAGGCGAGAAAATTGGAACAGTTGTTAGGAGGAATGCATAATGGCTAAACAAGTTTTAGAACAAGCTAAAGAAAAAATGAACAAAACAATCGCTGCTTTTTCACGTGAATTGGCTTCAATTCGTGCAGGTCGTGCAAACGCATCACTACTAGATCGGATTACTGTAGAATACTATGGAGCGCCAACACCGATTAATCAACTTGCAGGTGTAGCTGTGCCAGAAGCACGTCTATTAGTCATTACACCTTACGATAAAACAGTTTTAGGTGAGATTGAAAAAGCGATTATGAAATCTGATATTGGGATTACACCAACAAATGATGGAACAGTTATTCGTTTAATGATTCCTGCTTTAACGGAAGAACGCCGTAAAGACCTTGTAAAGCAAGTGAAAAAAGAAGCAGAGGATGCAAAAATTGCTGTCCGTAACGTACGTCGGGACGCTAATGACGATTTGAAAAAACTTGAAAAAGCTGGCGAAATCACAGAAGATGATCTACGTGGCTACGGTGAGGATATTCAAAAATTAACGGATGATTACATCGTAAAAGTAGATCAGGTAACGAAAGAAAAAGAAAAAGAAATTCTAGACGTGTAAGCAGACGCTTTACACTCTTTGATGGAACTTTTTGATGAGATGAAGGCGTCCTATACATAACAGGACGTCTTTTCTCTTTTTAACTTAATTCAGTAGAAGTCTCCCATCATTTTGATAAGAACTGATTTTTATTCCTTGTCAGCGGGTATACAGATATGTACCGAATTATGTTTAAGCTGTATTTGTTCTAAAATAAGCTAGTTCATACATAGTCAATTTAGAGGGAAAAAAAAGACAAAAAGCACTTTTTTTTGTTATGATAGGTGAGTATACGTCCGATTAGTTGTAGTGGGGGAGTTAGCATGTTTAAGAAGCTATTAGGTAAACAAGTAAATATTAATACACTATCATTGGAGGAACGAGTAGCCCTTTCTAAAAGCGAGCCAATTCCTGCCCATGTAGCGATTATTATGGACGGAAATGGACGTTGGGCAAAGAAACGTGCAATGCCACGTGTTGCTGGGCACCATGAAGGTATGAAGACAGTACGAAAAGTAACGAGATTTGCGTCAGATCTTGGTATTCAAGTATTAACGGTCTATGCGTTTTCTACAGAGAATTGGAAACGACCAAAACCAGAGGTCGATTTTCTCATGCGTCTACCTGTAGAATTTTTAGGATCTTTTTTACCGGAGATGATGGAACGCAATGTACGAGTTGAGATGATTGGTGACCCTTCTTTATTGCCGGCTCATACGCAAAAAGCACTGTATGAGGCAATGGAAGAGACAAAGCATAACACGGGACTAATTTTAAACTTTGCCTTGAATTATGGGAGTCGTTCAGAAATGGTCAGCGCTATGAAAACGATGCTTCAAAAGGTGCAGGACGGCCAATTAACGATGCAAGACATTAATGAGGAATGTATGACGTCTCATTTAATGACAGCCCATTTACCAGAGCCAGACTTATTAATTCGTACAAGTGGTGAAGTACGATTAAGTAACTTTATGTTATGGCAACTCGCCTATACGGAACTTTGGTTTACAGATACATTGTGGCCAGATTTTAGTGCGGAAAACTTACTCGAAGCGGTGGAAAACTATCAGAAACGTAATCGCCGTTACGGAGGGTTGAAGGGAGAAGAAACAACTTGAAACAAAGAATCATCACAGCAATAATTGCAGCTGCACTATTCATTCCATTTGTCATTTATGGAGAGGTGCCATTTACACTACTAGTGCTTGCAATGGCTGTTGTCGGCTTTTATGAAATACTAAAGATGAAGGGTATTTCAATTTTTTCAGTACCTGGGTTTATAGGACTACTAACACTTATTATGCTGGTTATACCAAAGGACTGGGCAAGCGAGGTAGAACAAGCAATTGGTTATTCATCCGTTTTAATGGTTGTATATGGACTAATGATGTTACTGCTTATTTATGTGGTACTAGTGAAAAATAAAATTACATTTGATGAAATTGGCTTTATTTTGCTAGGTGCATTTTATGTTGGTCTTGGCTTCCATTATTTAATTGAGACACGTAATAATGGTCTGGAGTTTGTCGTATACTGTCTGCTTGTTGTTTGGACGACAGACTCAGGCGCATATTTTGTAGGAAGAAAATTGGGGAAAAATAAGCTTTGGCCAGAAATATCACCGAAAAAAACAGTGGAGGGCTTTGTCGGTGGGATTGTCGTTGCGGTCATTTTCGCAGTTGGATTTCAAGTGATTTATCCATTTATGAATAGTTATGTTTTATTAATCTTTATCACAATTTTGGCTTCCATTATTGGGCAAATGGGTGATTTAGTAGAGTCAGCTATCAAACGTCATTTCGACGTAAAAGATTCAGGCAATATTCTACCTGGGCATGGCGGGATTCTAGACCGCTTCGATAGTCTGTTATTCGTCGTGCCTTTGCTCCATTTTTTACATCTTTTCGGTAACTAGGAAATTGTGAACGTTATTCTAAAGAATTCACCTCCTCTAAAAGTGGTAGGCGAAAACCGATTGTAGTATCTTCATTTGCTTAGGTATAAAAAGGGGACATTTTGTCGTGAAAAAAATTAGTTTATTGGGTGCAACTGGCTCTATCGGTTGGCAAACCTATGATATTTTAAAAGAACAACGTGATGCATTTCATCTCGTGGCGTTTTCTTCAGGGAGAAATATGGAAAAAACGCGTGAGATGATTGAGACATTGCAGCCTGAGCTTGTATCAGTTCAGCTTGAGGAGGATGCACTTACGCTCACAAAGGCTTATCCGAATGTGCATTTTACATTTGGCGCAAAAGGACTTGTAGAGGTTGCTACACATCCTGATTCAACCATTCTAGTCAATGCAGTGCTTGGTAGTGTTGGATTAGAATCGACACTTGCCGCAATTCGGATGGGTAAAACGATTGCCATCGCTAACAAGGAAACGCTTGTAACAGCAGGGCACTTGGTGATGGCAGAGGCCAAGAAATACAACGCACCAATTTTACCAGTCGATAGTGAGCATTCAGCCATTTTCCAATCAATGAATGGCGAGAATCGAAAAAATATTGAGCGCTTAATTATTACAGCGTCTGGTGGTAGTTTCCGTGACAAAACACGTGATGAATTAAAACATGTAACAGTAGCTGATGCACTAAATCACCCGAATTGGTCAATGGGTGCTAAAATTACGATAGATTCGGCAACAATGATGAATAAAGGGCTAGAAGTCATAGAAGCGCATGTCTTATTTGATATGCCATATGATAAAATTGATGTACTTTTGCATAGAGAAAGTATTATTCACTCCCTAGTTGAGTATCATGATACTAGTGTCATTGCACAGCTGGGTACACCGGACATGCGTGTACCTATTCAATATGCACTAAGCTACCCAGATCGTATGCCGTTGCATAATGGTCAACGACTTAATTTAGCGCAAATCGGTCAGTTACATTTTAAAGACATGGACTTTGACCGTTATCCAGCATTGCGACTTGCATATGAGGCCGGTCGTACAGGTGGTACAATTTTAACAGCGATGAATGCAGCGAATGAAGCGGCTGTTGCGGCATTTTTACAAGGGAAAATAACATTCCTTGAAATTGATGAAACCATTGAGCGTGTCATGCAAGCACATCACAATATTTTAGTGCCAGATTTACAAACAATTTTACATGTGGACAGTGAGACAAGAAAAATAGTATTAGACATGGTAAAATAACGAGGTTAAGACGTCGTTAACTATTCGCTTTTAAAGGTGGGGTATTATGCAAACAGCCATTGCATTTATTTTTATTTTTGGCTCCCTTGTGTTCTTCCATGAACTTGGTCACTTCCTATTTGCGAAACGCGCAGGAATTATGGTTCGTGAATTTGCTATAGGGATGGGTCCAAAAATTTACGGCAAGACACATGGTGAAACAATTTATACAATACGTTTATTGCCGATTGGTGGTTACGTACGTATGGCAGGCGAGGATATGGACGGCTCGGAATTACAGCCGGGCTACCGTGTTGGGCTCATTGTCAATGAAGATAACATTGTTAAAAAGATAATCTTCAATCAAAATAATAGGCAATTACCTGATTTATTATTTTTAGAAGTTGAGCGTGCGGATTTAGAAAAAGATTTATTTATTGAAGGCTATGATGAAGAAGAAACGCTAGTTCGATATAGTGTCTCACGAAATTGTGTACTTGTTGAAAATGGCAGAGAAACGTTAATTGCACCATATGATCGCCAATTTAACGCAAAAACAGTTGGTCAACGTGCTATGACGATTTTTGCAGGCCCTTTGTTTAACTTTATTTTAGCGTTTTTCATCTATTTGCTGATCGGTTTATTTAACGGCGTACCTACCTATGAGCCGATTATTACAGAAGTAGTAGAAAATGATCCAGCCGCACAGGCAGGTATGCTAGCAGGTGATAAGGTGAAATCAATTGACGGACAAGTAGTTGAAAAGTGGCAAGATTTAGCTGCGATTGTACAGGATCGTCCAGGCGAAACAATTGATGTAACGGTTGAGCGTAGTGGGCAGTTAGTAAACTTGAATATGATGGTAAAAGAAACCGAACAGGATGGCAAGAAATATGGTCAAATTGGTGTTCTTTACGAGAGTCCACGTGAATTTAATCCGCTAAAGGCAGTCGTGTTCGGTGCACAAGAAACGTACAATATGACGATGAAGATTTTTGAGCTTCTAGGCATGCTCATTACTGGGAAATTTACGATAGATGCTCTATCAGGTCCAGTAGGTATATATAAAGCGACAGAGCAGGTAGCACAGTATGGGTTCGTTAACTTAATGAATTGGGCTGCAATGCTAAGTATCAACCTTGGCATTATGAACTTACTACCTCTTCCAGCACTAGATGGTGGCCGTTTACTATTCTTTGGTTTCGAGGCAGTACGAGGCAAGCCAATCGATCGTCAAAAAGAAGGGATCGTTCATTTTGTTGGCATCGTATTATTAATGATTTTAATGGTCGTAGTCACATGGAATGATATCCAACGATTTTTCTTTTAAAGTAAATGGAGTGACCGTTCAAATGTCAACTTAATTTACTTTAAGCCTCTGGCGTTAGATGTCAGAAGATACAAAGATGCCAAGGTGAAATTGACTGTAAATCTTAGCTTTGAACGCAATTGTTTTGGAAACATTGCGTTCAAAGCTAAATTTGATTATGCTAGAGAAGGAACTTATCTATTTAACTTTCTTCAACATTTTCCCCACGCTACTAGTAGTGGGAAGAATGCGAAGTGAAGTTAACTTAACTTCAGCAGGATACTGACCCCTGCTGATTGAAGCTAAGCCCGCGGTGGATGTCATGGATAAACGAGTGTATTGTTTTTACATAATTTTAAATCTAGACACAAATACGCCGAGGCAAATTGATAAAAAGGTGGAACACTGAATGAAGCAAAGTAAAACATTTATCCCTACGCTACGTGAAGTACCTGCTGATGCAGATGTTAAATCACATAAGCAATTACTACGTGCAGGGTTTATTCGTCAAAATACAAGTGGGGTATACTCGTATTTACCGCTTGCAAAACGTGTGTTAACAAAAATTGAAAGTATTATTCGTGAAGAGATGGAGGCTGTTAATTCTATCGAATTATTAATGCCAGCCTTACAATCTGCAGAGCTTTGGCAGGAATCGGGTCGTTGGGAAAAATACGGTCCAGAATTAATGCGTTTAAAAGACCGTCATGATCGCGATTTTGCATTAGGACCAACACACGAAGAAGTGATTACAACTTTAGTACGCGATGAAATTAAATCATATAAAAAATTACCATTAACACTCTATCAAATACAAACAAAATTCCGTGATGAAAAACGTCCTCGCTTCGGCTTATTACGTGGACGTGAATTTATTATGAAAGATGCATACTCTTTCCACGCATCTCGTGAAAGCTTAGATGAAACATATGATGATATGTATCGTGCTTATTCAAATATCTTCTCTCGTCTGGGCTTAAACTACCGTGCAGTTATTGCGGATGCAGGTTCAATTGGTGGTAAAGGAACGCATGAATTCATGTGTCTTTCTGAAATCGGGGAAGATACGATTGCCTACTCAGATACTTCTGATTATGCGGCAAATATAGAGATGGCTGAAGTCATTGTTGACTATCAACCTTCATCAGAGGCATTAAAAGACCTTGAAAAAGTAGCAACACCTGATCAAAAAACAATAGAAGAAATATTGGCTTTCATGAATGTCGAGGCTTCAAAAGTTATCAAATCATTAGTATTTGATGTTGACGGTGAATTAGTTGTAGTTCTTGCTCGTGGTGATCACGAAATTAATGATATTAAACTGAAAAATGCATTAGATGCAGGAAATGTTGAACTTGCAAGTGAAGTAGCAATTCGCGAATTACTTGGCTGTGGTGTGGGCTCAATTGGTCCAGTTAAATTACCGGTTGACGTGAAAGTAGTTGCTGATCATGCTATTAAATCAATTCGTAACGGTGTAGCTGGTGCGAACGAAGACGGCTTCCACATAGTGAATGTTAACCATGAGCGTGATTTCGCTGTGAATGAATATTTAGATATTCGTTTTATCCAAGAGGGAGATCCATCGCCTGATGGACAAGGAATTATCAAATTTGCAGAAGGTATCGAGGTAGGTCATATTTTCAAATTGGGCACAACATATTCTGCAAAAATGAATGGTACATTCCTAGATGAGCAAGGGAAGGCACAACCATTTATTATGGGCTGCTACGGCATTGGCGTTTCACGTATTTTAGCAGCTGTAGCCGAACATTTCCAAGATGACAATGGTTTTACATGGCCTATACAATTAGCGCCATATGATATTCATGTCGTGCCTGTGAATGCAAAGGATGAGGCACAAGTTGCTTTAGCAGATGAGTTATACGGCTTATTGAAATCATATCGCTATGATGTGCTTTTAGATGATCGTGCTGAACGGGTAGGCGTTAAATTTGCGGATGCGGATCTGATTGGTCTACCTGTCCGTGTAACAGTTGGTAAAAAGGCGTCAGAAGGTATAGTTGAAGTGAAATTCCGTCAATCAGGCGAAACGTTTGAATGGCAAAAAGAAGAGGTCATTGATCGCTTAAACGAATTTTTCCGCAAGAACTAATACCCTTTTGAACGTGTGATTTTCAAAAGGATGTAGATGTTCCAATTAGAAGCATGTTTTTTTAATGATAGGATCAAGCAAAAAATTCGCGACAATCCTGCGGGAAAGCGAGCCAAGCAATTCCCCACAGATACTAAGATATCTGTGAGGTTTTGCGGATCGCCCGTAGAAAGGGAGCGAATTTTTTTTGCATCAAATTTTAACTTCTTTCAGCAGAAGTCTCCCTCTATAGATGGTGAGATAAATGGGGGTTTAAGTTACTTTTCAGTGGGTGTCCAAACACCTGTTGCTGGGGCTACGCTTTCGCACAAAAAACACCTGTTGCTGCCGCTACGCTTTCGCACAAAAAACACCTGCTGAAAGAGGTTAAAGCCTCCGGCGGATGTCACGGAATCGGAAAGGAGTTCTTTGTGCAAGCACAAAGCCGAATTCGGACGCAATTATGCCGAGGCATAATTGATATAGTATCCGCTAGATAAGAAATAGCACAAGAGGCTTTTCAAACTGCCTCTTTTTTTTCATAAAAGTGAAGGAAGGTGTCAACCGATTGGAACAGCAACAAGAGGCAAGAATGAAATTCCAAATGCTCTTGCAGCAACTAGAGTTAACTGATGATGTATATATGTCCTTTTTTGAAGAAGGCGAGTTATCACGCTTAACCGTGCATAAAAAAAATAGGCTCTGGCATTTTACTATTAAATTACGTGAAATTCTGCCATTTCCGTTATATCAGCTTTTTCACACACATTTAGCTGAGAAATTTGCTGCTATTGCTCAAATAAATACAACCTTTGAAACGATAGAAAAAAATGTAACAGAGGAACTAATTCAAGCATATTGGTTAACGGTTGTAGAACAAATCGATGATATGGCGCCAACCTTGAAAAATTGTCTTGTCTCGCAAATTCCTATGTGGAATGGTCAAAAAATTACCTTAACTTGCATGCAGGAAATGGAATTCATGATGCTGAAAACGAAGTATGCAGAGAAATTATCAGCGAGCTACTGTCAATTTGGATTTCCACCGATAGCGATGGATTTCATGCTACAAGATGAAACGGAAGAAATGCGAGCAGCACAAGAAGCCTTTATAGAGCAGAAGCGTTTAGAAGAAGCTGCAATGGCGCAACAAGCCGTGCAAGACTTCCAAAAACGTGAGCAGGAGAAGAAAGATAATCCAGCATTGGCGGCACTTGGGGATCGACCATTCCAACTTGGTATGCATATTAAAGATGATGAAATCATGGAAATTAAGCGCATTGTTGAGGAAGAACGCCGTGTTATCGTAGAAGGTTTTGTGTTCGATACAGAAATTAAAGAGCTAAAAAGTGGTCGTTCGTTGTTGCAAATTAAAATTACCGACTATACAGATTCCATCATTGTGAAAATGTTCTCACGTGATAATGATGATGCAGAACTCATGCAACATTTAAAAAAAGGGATGTGGGTAAAAGTACGTGGCTCGGTACAAACCGATACGTTTATTCGTGATTTAATCGTCATGGCCAATGATATTAATGAAGTAAAAAAAGAAACACGCCAGGACAAGGCACCAGAAGGCGAAAAACGTGTAGAGTTACATTTGCATACGCCGATGAGTCAAATGGATGCGGTCACATCAGTAGATAGACTTGTGGCACAAGCAGCTAAGTGGGGACATCCAGCGATTGCTATTACTGATCATGCTGTTGTGCAATCTTTCCCAGATGCTTATGGCGCGGGGAAAAAACATGGCATTAAGGTCATTTACGGTTTGGAAGCAAATTTAGTAGATGACGGTGTACCGATTGCTTATGCCGCTGAGCATCGAGCTTTAGAAGATACAACCTATGTCGTCTTTGACGTAGAAACAACAGGTCTTTCTACAGCTTACGATACGATCATTGAGCTCGCAGCGGTAAAAATCAAAGGTGGCCATGTTATCGACAAATACGAAAGTTTTGCAAATCCACATCATGCACTTTCGGCAACGACCATTGAACTGACAGGCATCACAGATGATATGGTACGTAATGCCCCGGAAGTCGAGCAAGTCATCCATGAGTTTCATGCATTTATTGAGGACGCTATCGTCGTGGCACATAATGCATCCTTCGATATGGGCTTTTTATACACCGGATATAAGAAATATGGTCTAGAAGACACCGTTCATCCAGTAATTGATACGCTAGAGCTTGCACGTTTATTACATCCAACGATGAAAAATCATCGCTTAAATACACTGTGCAAGAAATTTGGGATTGAATTGACCCAGCATCACCGTGCCATTTATGATACAGAGGCAACTGGCTATTTACTATTGCATCTGTTAAAAGAAGCGGATGAACTGGCTATCAAATATCATGATGATTTCAATAAGCATATCGGCGGTGGTGATGCGTATAAAAAAGCGCGACCAATGCACTGCACCATTTTAGCAGTAGATAATGATGGCTTGAAAAATCTGTTTAAAATTGTGACCCATGCCCATACAAAAACCTTTTACCGTGTACCCCGGGTAACACGTGCAACGCTCGAACAGTATAGAGAAGGGTTATTAATCGGCTCTGGTTGCAGTAATGGAGAAGTGTTTGAAACGATGATGAATAAATCGCCAGAGGAAGCGGAAAAAGTTGCGAGATTTTATGATTATATAGAAGTGCAACCCAAAGCTGTTTATGCACCATTAATCGAACGTAATGTTGTACGGGATGAATGGACGATTGAGGATATTATTCGTAAGCTTGTAAAGCTAGGGAAGAAGCTTAATAAGCCGGTCGTTGCAACTGGGAATGTTCATTATTTAGATCCAACAGATGCCATGTTTAGACAAATATTGATTCGTTCCCAAGGTGGCGCCAGTATTTTAAATAAATCGAAGTTACCAGAGGTTCATTTTAGAACAACGGACGAAATGCTCGAAGAATTTGATTTTTTAGGTCCAGATATTGCGAAAGAAGTTGTCGTTACAAATTCGCAAAAAATCGCAGCTATGATTGGTGATGTAAAACCGATTAAGGATGATCTCTATACACCAAAAATTGAAGGCTCTGATGATGAAGTGACAAATTTAACGTATGAGATGGCCCATCGCATTTACGGTGATGAATTACCAGAAATCGTTAAAGCACGTATAGAGAAGGAATTAAAATCAATCTTAGGACATGGTTTTGGCGTTATTTATTTAATTTCCGCAAAGCTTGTGAAAAAATCACTGGCGGATGGCTATTTAGTAGGGTCTCGTGGTTCGGTTGGTTCTTCCCTTGTCGCTACCTTTATGGAAATTACCGAAGTGAATCCACTACCACCTCATTATATTTGTCCTAATTGTAAGCATGCGGAGTTTTTTGACGATGGTTCGGTAAGCTCAGGCTATGACTTACCAAATAAGGACTGTACGGAATGTGGCACACCTTATAAAAAAGATGGTCAAGATATTCCATTCGAAACGTTCCTAGGCTTCAAAGGCGATAAAGTGCCAGATATTGATTTGAACTTCTCAGGTGAATATCAACCTCAGGCACATAACTACACTAAGGAGCTGTTTGGTGAAGATTATGTATTCCGTGCAGGAACAATCGGTACAGTTGCGGAGAAAACAGCTTACGGCTATGTGAAGGGTTATGCAAACGACCATAATTTACATTTCCGTGGTGCGGAGGTAGATCGTTTAGTTCAAGGCTGTACCGGCGTAAAACGTACGACAGGGCAACATCCTGGAGGGATCATCGTAGTCCCCGATTATATGGATATCTTTGATTTCTCACCCGTACAGTTTCCCGCGGATGCACAGGATTCAGAGTGGCGTACAACACATTTTGACTTCCACTCCATTCACGACAATATTCTAAAGCTCGATATTCTCGGACACGATGATCCGACTGTGATTCGGATGCTGCAGGATTTATCGGGTATTGACCCAAAAACCATTCCAACAGATGATCCGGTCGTTATGAAAATTTTTAGTTCGCCTGAATCATTGGGTGTAACTGAAAAGCAAATTGGCTGTAAAACTGGAACGCTTGGAATACCTGAGTTTGGTACACGTTTCGTGCGTCAAATGTTAGAAGATACAAAACCATCGACATTCTCGGAGCTTGTGCAAATTTCAGGACTTTCTCACGGCACGGATGTGTGGCTTGGTAACGCACAAGAACTCATTCACAATGGCACCTGTGTCCTAAAAGAAGTAATCGGCTGTCGTGATGACATTATGGTATATTTAATTTACCAAGGACTGGAACCGTCGTTGGCCTTTAAAATTATGGAGTCTGTTCGTAAAGGGAAAGGTTTATCCGATGAATTTGAAGCCGAAATGCTCGCAAATAAGGTGCCAGGCTGGTATATCGAATCATGTAAAAAGATTAAATACATGTTCCCGAAGGCCCATGCGGCTGCTTATGTCTTAATGGCGGTACGTATAGCTTGGTTTAAGGTTCATTTTCCGATTTTATATTATGCAGCGTACTTCACAGTGCGTGCAGATGATTTTGATTTGATTGCGATGACACAGGGCTCACAAATGATTCGTGCAAAAATTGATGAAATCAATTTGAAGGGCTTAGATGCTTCCACTAAAGAGAAAAACTTACTGACGGTTATGGAACTCGCGCTTGAAATGTGTGAACGTGGTATGAGTTTCAAGAAGGTTGACTTATATCGCTCACAAGCTAGTGAGTTTATTATTGATGGTACTTCCTTAATTCCACCGTTTGATGCGATTCCTGGACTAGGTACAAACGTTGCAAAAACAATTGTAGCTTCTCGTGAAGACGGTGAGTTTTTATCGAAGGAAGATTTACAGCAACGTGGTCGAGTTTCAAAAACACTCATTGAGTACATGGATCAATTAGGTTGCTTAGAAGGCATGCCCGACGCAAATCAACTTTCATTATTTTAACTTCGTTCAGCAGAAGTCTCCCACCTCTATAGGTGGTGAGATGAATGCGGATTTAAGTTGCTTTTCAGCGGGTGTACAAACATCCGCTAAAATAAGTTAAAGCCTCCGGCGGATGTCACGGAAATCGGAAAGGAGTTCTTTGTGCAAGCACAAAGCCGATTCCGGACGCAATAATGCCGAGGCATTATTGATCGATACTTTATTGTCCTAAATAAGGAAATTTGCAATGTGATGTGAACTGTGCTATCCTTATGGTAATGATTTGTTGATAGTTTTCCAGCAAAAGAGTGGGTCCTTCCCGCTCTTTTCTGTTGTTATATTGTAGCAAAACAAATTTTTAGACTAACAGCAGGTAAGACCGTCAAATTTCACCAAAGCAAATGGTGGAATTTCTGTTTTATTACGCCAGAAATTGAAAGATGCAGGAGGAAACAATGAGCAAAGTACCATCTGTTATTGAAGAACTTGCCATTCCAATTGTTGAAGAGTTAAATCTTGAGTTAGTGAATGTCGAGTTCGTAAAAGAAGGACGTAACTGGTTTTTACGTGTTTATGTAGATACACCCGAGGGTGGAATTGACATTGGCCAATGTGCTCAAGTTAGTGAAAGACTTAGTTTACTGTTGGATGAAAAAGATCCGATTACACAAAACTATTATTTAGAAGTATCTTCACCAGGTGCAGAACGTCCATTGAAAAAAGATGCTGATTTTGAAAAAGCGATTGGTAAATTAATTTATGTAAAAACCTATGAGCCCATCAAGGACATGAAGGAATTCCAAGGCTACTTAACGTCATACGATAATCATACATTGGTTATGGAAGTACGTATAAAAACGCGAAAAATTACAGTAACAATTGAACAGGAAAAAATCGCTTTGGCACGACTTGCCATCGATTTCTCAGCATAATGCATATTTAGGAGTGAAAACAAAATGAGTAGTGATTTGTTAGATGCGCTAACGGCGCTAGAAGAACAAAAAGGAATTTCAAGAGATGTGTTAATCGAAGCCATTGAAGCTGCATTAGTAACAGCATACAAGCGCAACTTTAACCAAGCTCAAAATGTCCGTGTAGATTTAAACTTAGATAAGGGCTCAATTCGTGTGTTTTCACGAAAAGATGTTGTTGAAGAAGTAGAGGACGAACGCCTACAAATTTCATTAGAAGATGCCAAGATCATCAATCCAGCCTATCAATTAGAGGATATCGTGGAGCAAGAAGTAACGCCTCGTAATTTTGGCCGTATCGCAGCCCAAACAGCGAAACAGGTTGTTACACAACGTGTACGTGAGGCTGAGCGCGGCTTAATCTATGAGCAATATGTTGACCGCGAGGATGATATCGTAACAGGCGTTGTGGAACGTCTAGATGCACGTAATATTTATGTTGGCTTAGGTAAAGTCGAAGCAGCGTTACCACAAAACGAACAAATTCAAGGTGAAACGTATCATCCGCATGATCGTATCAAAGTATACATTACGAAAGTTGAACGTACGACACGTGGACCACAAGTAATTGTATCACGTACACATCCTGGCTTACTACGTCGATTATTTGAAATGGAAGTACCTGAAATTTATGAGGGTATTGTTGAAATCAAATCAATTGCGCGTGAAGCTGGAGATCGTTCTAAAATTTCTGTCTATGCTCATAATGAGGAAGTTGATCCGGTAGGTTCTTGTGTTGGTGCCAAAGGTGCGCGTGTACAAACAATTGTCAATGAATTAAATGGTGAGAAAATTGATATTGTAGAATGGTCTGAAGATCCTGTTGTATTCGTAGCAAATGCACTTAGCCCTTCAAAAGTATTAGATGTGCAAGTGAATGAAGAAGAGAAATCAACAACTGTTGTTGTGCCAGACTATCAATTGTCATTAGCCATCGGTAAACGTGGTCAAAATGCTCGTTTAGCTGCGAAATTAACTGGTTGGAAAATTGATATTAAAAGTGAAACAGATGCACGTGAGTTAGGTATTTATCCATCTGCAACAAGCACTTTCGTACCAGCAGACGATGAAGAAAGCGACTACGAAGATGTAGCAGTTGACTTATATCAAGACGACGAAGAATAAGTAAGAAATCCTGTGTGACTAGTCAACTGACTTAATTCAGTGGGCGGTTGGGCACCGACTGAATTAAGTCAGAGTCTCCGGCGGGGATGTCATGGATTTGGAATTGTAGTCGTACAACTCCAAATCAGAACCACCCCGCCGAAGCAATTATGATGATGGTTAGTCCACCTCTTACGAAGCTTCAGAGAGGAAAGGTGATTCTTATGGCGGTTAATAAAAAAGTGCCTCTTCGAAAATGTGTAGCCACTGGAGAAATGCTACCAAAAAAAGAAATGATTCGGGTTGTTCGTTCGAAAGAAGGCGAGGTAAGTGTTGATGTTTCGGGGAAAAAGCCTGGACGTGGCGCTTATGTTTCAAAGTCAGAACAGGCGATTGACATCGCACGCAAGAAAAATGTTTTAGGGCACCAACTTGATGTGGAAATTCCTGAAGAAATTTACGAAGAGTTACTAACAATCATTCGTAGGGAGTCAATACTATGACAAATCAAGCAGTGTTTAATTTGCTTGGCATCGCGACAAGAGCGCGTAAAGTCATTTCAGGAGAAGAGTTAGTAGTGAAGGAAGTCCGCAATGGTAATGCTAAGCTAGTACTGCTTGCAAACGATGCTTCTAAAAACTCTAGCAAAAAAATTCAAGATAAATGTACGTATTACAACGTTGAGTATCATGTAATTGGCGATCGTTATGATCTAGGACATGCAACAGGTAAGGAAGCCCGGGTGGCTCTAGCTATTACCGATAAAGGTTTTGCAAGCAAATTGTCTAGTCTACTCAACGAAAAATAATCGGGGGTGAGCAGATGACCAAAATCAGAGTTCATGAATATGCGAAACAAGTGAATAAATCGAGTAAAGAGGTTATTGAAGCGCTAAGTAAATTAAATGTGAGTGTAACGAATCATATGTCTATGTTGGAAAATGATACTGTGACAAAGTTAAACCAATCATTTAAACCAGCATCTGAGAAAAAACAAGCGAAACAACCTACTCAAAATGCGTCACAACGATCTCAAGCTAGTGGGCAACAAAAACCACAACAATCGGTGAAAAAACAAGAGGGACAAAAGCAGCAATCTGCTACTTCTAAGCCGAGAACGAACAATCAGCAACAACCGTACCAAAACCAAAATTCGTCTAACGAAAAATCTAAGAATACAAAAGGTAATCAAAATCGAAATATGACACAAAATAATAATAATAACAATAATAATAATAACAACCGTAGAGGCGGTGGCTATAACCAACGTCCAAAACCAGGAATCCACGGTGGTAAACGCCGTCATCCAAAAACGCACCAACCTACATTACCAGTGAAACAAAAGGAATTACCAGAAAAAATTACATTTGTTGAATCGCTTTCTGTCGCAGAATTAGCTAAAAAACTTTACCGTGAGCCATCTGAAATCATTAAAAAATTATTCATGCTTGGTGTAATGGCGACAATTAACCAAGAATTAGATAAGGATGCAATTGAGTTAATTTGTACAGACTATGGTGTAGAAGTAGAAGAAGAAATTCGTGTAGATATTACGGATTTAGAAACGCACTTCGAACAAACAGAGGAAGTAAATGAAGCAGAATTATCAGAACGTCCTCCTGTAGTAACGATAATGGGGCACGTTGACCATGGTAAAACAACGTTACTAGATTCTATCCGTCATACAAAAGTTACAGCTGTAGAAGCGGGTGGCATTACGCAGCATATCGGTGCTTACCAAGTAACAGAAGGCGACAAGAAAATCACATTCCTAGATACTCCTGGACATGCTGCTTTCACAACTATGCGTGCACGTGGTGCGAAAGTAACGGACTTAACAATTTTAGTGGTAGCTGCGGATGATGGTGTAATGCCTCAAACAGTTGAAGCTATTAACCATGCAAAAGCGGCAGAAGTGCCAATTATTGTAGCGGTTAATAAGATGGATAAACCTTCAGCGAACCCTGATCGTGTTATGCAAGAATTAACGGAACATGGTTTAGTGCCTGAAGCTTGGGGTGGCGAAACAATTTTCGTACCAATCTCAGCATTAAAAGATGAAGGTATCGATACATTATTAGAAATGGTATTACTTGTAGCAGAGGTTGGAGAGTTAAAAGCAAATCCTGACCGTTTAGCACTTGGTACAGTTATCGAAGCACAGCTTGATAAAGGCCGTGGTTCGGTAGCGACGCTTTTAGTACAAGATGGTACATTAAAAGTTGGAGATCCAATCGTAGTTGGCCATGCATATGGTCGTGTACGTGCAATGGTTAATGATAAAGGCCGTCGTGTCAAAGAGGCTGGTCCATCGACACCAGTAGAAATTACAGGTTTAAGCGATGTGCCACAAGCTGGTGACCGCTTCGTTGTATTCGAAGATGAAAAAACAGCACGCCAAGTTGGGGAAACACGAGCAATGACAGCGATTCAAGCACAACGTTCTGAAAAACAACGTGTCACGCTGGATAACTTGTTTGAACAAATGAGCCAAGGCGAAATGAAAGAACTTAACTTAATTGTTAAAGCTGACGTACAGGGTACAGTAGAAGCAATGGCTGCATCACTTATGAAAATTGATGTCGAAGGCGTTAACGTGAAAATTATTCATACTGGTGCTGGGGCAATTACAGAATCAGATATTTCTCTTGCAGCAGCTTCAAATGCAATTGTTATTGGCTTCAACGTACGTCCTGATGTAAATGCAAAACGTGCAGCTGAAGAAGAAGGCGTAGACATTCGTCTACACCGCGTTATCTACAAAGTAATCGAAGAAATCGAGCAAGCGATGAAAGGTATGCTTGATCCAGAATTTGAAGAAAAAATTATTGGTCAGGCTGAAGTTCGTCAAACGATTAAAGTATCAAAAGTTGGTACAATTGCCGGTTCTTATATAACAGAAGGTAAAGTAACTCGCGATTCTGGCGTACGTGTCATCCGTGACAACGTCGTGATTTTCGAAGGTGAACTAGATACATTAAAACGCTTCAAAGATGAAGTAAAAGAAGTTGCAAGAGGTTACGAATGTGGTATTACAATTACAAACTTCAATGATATTAAAGAAGGCGACATTATTGAAGCTTACATTATGGAAGAAGTTAAACGTTCATAATGATTGTCTATGCAGAGGTTGAATTCATCATTCAAACTGCCCATTCGTTAAAGGAAAAACGCGCTGTCTTACAGCGTATGATTACCCGCACAAAGCAGAAATTTAACGTGTCCATTGCGGAAATTGACCATCAAAATGTGTGGCAGCGAACAAAATTAGCGCTTGTTGCTGTATCTTCTTCGAAAGATGCAGCTGAGCGTGAAATCAATCATGCACTCCATTATTTGCAGTCAAATCCGTCTTGGGAGCAGCTAAATGTGTGGCGAGACTATTTATAAGTAGGGAAGGGTATTAGCATTTACTTGTATGCGAGCAAATATATTGCTGTTTTCAGCTATGTCACTTTCCGTGTACAGCAATTGCTTGAAGGATTCAATCGTGCGACTTTCCAATATGTATATACAGTTGGAATGTATCAGCAGGAGTCAAATACAAGCAAGTATTGCAAATATCTGGACATCGAAATTGAGGTGACGAACTATGTCTCTACGCTCAAATCGTGTTGCTGAGCAAATGAAAAAAGAACTTGGTGAGATTATTGGCCGTAAAGTTAAAGATCCACGTGTTGGCTTCGTAACTGTTACAGGTGTTGAAGTAACAGGTGATTTACAACAAGCAACAATCTATATTACTTCTCTAGGTAATGATCGTGAACGAGAGGAAACACTAAAAGCATTAGTTAAAGCTTCTGGTTTCATTCGTTCAGAAATCGGTTCACGTATCCGTTTAAGACGTACACCTGAGTTAATCTTTGAATTTGATTCATCGATTGAATATGGGAATCGAATTGATTCATTACTACGTGATTTACACAAAGAATAAAAAAAGTGCTTAAGCGCATGTCTATCCCCGTGTCGGCAAAAACGCCGCTTCCGTGCGACATTGCCGACATGACTCACATCGTGTGAGCCTCAAGCGTTGGCCGCAAAAAACACCACATCCTGTGGCGATTGCGGCACTAACACATCCATGTGTGTCGGACAGCCCGAAGTGAAAGTGCGTACTGACACTTTCGTCTAAGCTTGAGGGAGATGCGCTAAGGTCTAATAAGAATAGAAAAATGAAGAAGTCTGCCACATGCATGTCCATGCAGGCAGGCTTTTTTCTTTATGACAGTACAAATACGCCAAGGTGAATTTTAGGGGGATATATATGAACGGAATTTTACCGCTTTGGAAGGAACGCGGCATGACGAGCCATGATTGCGTCTTTAAATTACGAAAAATATTACGTACAAAAAAGGTCGGCCATACAGGTACTTTGGATCCTGGTGTAGAAGGGGTCCTACCTATTTGCATTGGACAGGCAACTCGTATTGCAGAATATTTAACAGATGCAGGTAAGACATATGAAGCGGTTATTTCAATAGGACGGACAACCACGACTGAGGATGCAGAAGGGGAAACAGTTGAGGAAGATCATACAAATAAGTCTTTTACACGTGCTAAAGTGCTCGAAGCATTAGCATCCTTGACAGGGCTTATCAATCAAACACCACCAATGTTTTCAGCTGTTAAAGTGAATGGCAAGCGCTTATATGAATATGCACGTAAAGGAGAAACTGTCGAAAGACCAAGCCGTCAGGTAACAATTTATGAATTAGAGCTACTAGATGATGCCGAGGTTTACGAAGGACAAGAAGTTACTTTCCCTGTTCGTATAACATG
This sequence comes from Lysinibacillus sp. NPDC048646, assembly GCF_050272295.1. Lineage (NCBI taxonomy): Bacteria > Bacillati > Bacillota > Bacilli > Caryophanales > Bacillaceae > Lysinibacillus > Lysinibacillus sp. NPDC048646. The sequence goes on along the minus strand of NZ_JBNNLZ010000001.1, from coordinate 6,819 downwards.
CAGTAAGGGCACGTATATACGCACATTAGCGGTTCAAATTGGCGAGGCACTTGGCTATCCTGCTCATATGAAAGAACTCGTCCGTACAGCGTCAGGTACATTTACACAAGCGCATTGTTTTACATTAGCACAAGTCGCGGAGCTGATGGAAGCAGAGCAAGTCAACACATGTATTTTACCTGTTGAATATGCATTATCAGATTATCCATACATTGAGATATCGTCAGCTAATGAAAAAGAAATTTTCAATGGACAAGTGCTTCCAGCAGATGCATTATTAAAGATACATGATAAAATTGTGTTTGGAATTAATGGGAAAGCATTTGCGGTATATCAGGCTCATCCAACGAAGGAAGGGTTTATGAAGCCACATAAAATGTTCCCAACGATAGAGTAGGAGGATTTTTTGTATGGAGGTCATTCATTTAAAATACCCACATCAATTACAACAACGAGAAAGTATGCAACCGTATTCTTTAGCCATTGGATTCTTTGATGGTGTGCATATTGGACATCAGGCAGTTATTGAAGCAGCTAAGGAAGAAGGCAACAAGCGACATATTCCAACTGCCGTTATGACATTTGATCCACATCCTTCGTTGGTGCTAGGTGGACGTAATGAAAAGGTATTTTACATTACATTACTACAACAAAAATTACAGTTATTTGAAGAACAAGGTGTTGAGAAAGTTTTCGTAGTACATTTTACGTCTGATTTTGCAAAGCTCTCACCAGCAGATTTTGTAGAAACTTTTATTCGTTCATTGAATATTCAGCATGTGACAGCAGGCTTTGATTTTTCATTTGGAGCATTTGGCAAAGGCACTATGGAAGATATGCGCGCATTAAGTGATGGGGATTATGGCGTGACAGTAGTTGAGAAGAAGGCAGATGAGCTTGAAAAAATTAGCTCCACTCGTATTCGTAAGCTATTGCAAGAGGGCGATATGGAAGCAGCACGTGTTCTATTAGGGCGACCTTTCGAAATAACGGGGATGGTTGTACATGGTGATAAGCGCGGACGTACAATTGGCTTCCCTACTGCGAATGTTCAAGCATTAGAGGGTGCGTTTATTCCAGCAAGTGGTGTGTATGCTGTTCGTTTGCTTGTACAAAATAAATGGTATGATGGTGTGTGCAACGTAGGCTATAAACCGACGTTCAAAGATCCAAATAACAAGCCATTATCTATCGAGGTACATATTTTAAACTTCGAAAAAAATATTTACGGTGAAGAAGTACATGTTACTTGGTATAAACGGATTCGTAGTGAGAGAAAATTCGATGGAATAGAAGCGTTGAAAATACAAATCGAAAAAGACAAACAGGAAACGATTCAATATTTTGAGGCTCTGCGTTAATGCTTGCTTGGTCCATTGTTTTATGGTAACATTCAGAAGTGCATAAAGTGCTTAACCTTAGCTCGGTATTTCGATGACTCCAACGTATACTGTGCTAATGGGGATTAACAATTATTTAGGAGGTCAATATAAATGGCTATTACAAAAGAACGTAAAAACGAAATTATCGCTGAGTACCGTACACACGAAAGTGATACTGGTTCTCCAGAAGTACAAGTTGCAGTTTTAACAGCGGAAATCAACGCTTTAAACACTCACTTACGTACACACAAAAAAGATTTCCACTCTGAGCGTGGTCTTCTTAAAATGGTAGGTCGTCGTCGTCACTTACTTAAATATCTTCGTGAAACTGAGGTTCAACGTTACCGTGAACTAATCAATCGTTTAGGCTTACGTCGCTAATTGACAATCGAAAAGCGGGATTATTCCCGCTTTTTCTTTATGTTTTAAAACTTTATTGCGACCTAAAATAAAGCTACTTGAACCAAAAAGAAATAAATCCTAAATAAATTGGCAATAACTGAATTTAAATGTATGATTATTAATGAAATATTTAGCATAGAACAAGCATTTTTGGTACACTTACTATTAGTACATACAGACGAGTAAGTGTTTTTATAATAGAGAGGGGTTCATTGAATGAACGAAAAGAAAGTCTATTCCTACGAATGGGCTGGCCGTCCACTTATTATTGAAGTAGGACAGTTAGCTAAACAAGCAAATGGAGCTGCATTAGTGCGCTATGGAGATACTTCTGTATTAGCTACAGCGACAATGTCAAAATCACCAAAACCATTAGATTTCTTCCCATTAACAGTAAACTATGAAGAACGTTTATATGCAGCGGGTAAAATTCCTGGTGGCTTTATCAAACGTGAAGGCCGACCTTCTGAGAATGCGATTTTAACGAGCCGTTTAATCGACCGTCCAATTCGTCCAATGTTCCCAGATGGTTTCCGTAATGAAGTACAAGTTATTTCTATGGTTATGTCAAATGATTCAGATTGTACGGCAGAGATGGCTGCAATGATCGGTTCATCTTTAGCATTATCGATTTCGGATATTCCGTTTGACGGACCAATCGCAGGCGTTCAAGTTGGTTATATCGACGGTGAATTCGTTGTGAACCCAACTGTCGAACAATCAAAATATTCAACTGTACACTTAACAGTGGCAGGTAACAAAGATGCTATCAACATGGTTGAAGCAGGTGCTCTAGAAGTACCTGAAGAAATTATGCTTGAGGCAATTATGTTTGGTCATGATGAAATTAAAAAAATTATCGCTTTCCAAGAGCAAATCGTAGCTGAGGTTGGTAAAGAGAAAAAAGAAATTACTTTATTCGAAATCGACGAAGCGATTCAAGCTGCTATTAAAACAGCTTGTGAGACTGAGATGCATGATGCGATTCAAACTGCTGAAAAGCATGCGCGCGATGAAGCAATTCAAGCAGTGAAAGAGCGTATCGTTGCTTCTTATGAAGAACAAGAAGCTGATAATGTAACGATGAAACAAGTACACACGATTTTAGATAAAATGGTGAAAGACGAAGTACGTCGTCAAATTACTGAAGATAAAATTCGTCCAGACGGTCGTAAATTAGACGAAATTCGTGCACTTTCTTCAGAAACTGGTTTACTACAACGTACACATGGTTCGGCACTATTCACACGTGGACAAACACAAGCCCTTTCAATTTGTACATTAGGCGCGCTTGGCGACGTACAAATTATCGATGGCTTAGGTATAGAAGAATCTAAACGCTTCATGCATCACTACAACTTCCCTCAATTCTCAGTAGGGGAAACTGGCCCAATTCGTGGCCCAGGTCGTCGTGAAATTGGTCACGGTGCTTTAGGTGAACGTGCATTATTAGCAGTTTTACCAGATGAAAATGCATTCCCATACACAATACGTTGTGTATCTGAAGTACTTGAATCAAATGGTTCAACATCTCAGGCGTCAATCTGTGCTTCTACTCTAGCAATGATGGATGCAGGTGTACCTTTAAAAGCACCAGTTGCAGGTATCGCAATGGGTCTTATTAAAAAAGGTGAACATTACTCAATCTTAACAGATATCCAAGGTATGGAAGATCACCTTGGCGATATGGACTTTAAAGTGGCAGGTACAGCTAAAGGTGTAACAGCACTTCAAATGGACATCAAAATCGATGGTTTATCACGTAACATTTTAGAAGAAGCATTAACACAAGCGAAAATTGGTCGTATGCATATTCTAGAATCTATGCTTGCAACACTTGCAGAGCCACGTGAGAAATTATCTACGTACGCACCAAAAATTGTGATCGTGAAAATCAATCCTGACAAAATCCGCGACGTGATCGGACCGGGTGGTAAACAGATTAACAAAATCATTGAAGAAACTGGCGTAAAAATTGATACAGAACAAGACGGTACAATTTACATCTCTTCTGCAAATGAAGAAATGAACGCTCGTGCTAGACAAATCATCGAAGATATCGTACGTGAAGCAAAAGTAGGAGAGTACTACCTATCTACAGTAAAACGTATTGAAAAATTCGGTGCATTCTGTGAGATCTTCGCTGGTAAAGATGGCTTACTGCACATCTCAGAGATCCAAGAAGAACGCACAAAACAAGTAGAGGACGTACTTAAACTTGGTGATCAATTGCTTGTAAAAGTAATTGAAATCGACAAGCAAGGTCGTGTGAACTTATCTCGTAAAGTGGTTGTACAAGAAGAAAAAGAACGCGCTGAACAAGATAAATAATAAAGTTAAAGGCTGCGTGTTATGCGCAGCCTTTTTTGGATAAAGTAACATTTTTATCCTATACTATATTGCTAATGGAGGAGATTATTTGGTACAAGTACATACATGTCAAAATGGCGTTCGTATTGTATCAGAGCAAATTGACCATGTGCGCTCAGTGGCACTTGGAATATTTGTGGATGCTGGTTCACGCTACGAGTTGCCAGAGGAAAACGGTATTACACATTTTATCGAGCATATGTTATTTAAAGGGACAAAGACGCGTACAGCACGCCAAATTGCCGAGGAATTTGATCGTATCGGTGGAGAATTAAATGCCTTCACATCCAAGGAAAATACATGTTACTATGCAAAAGTATTAGACCACCATGCGGAACTGGCGATGACAATATTAGCGGATATGTTCTTTAATTCTACATTTGCAAAGGAAGAATTAGAGAAGGAACGTCAAGTGGTACTAGAAGAAATTTTAATGAGTGAAGATGCCCCTGATGACGATGTCCATGAAAAGCTATGGGAAGTTATGTATCCCAATGATGCGCTGGGTCGCCCAATTTTAGGGACTGCAGGAACTTTACAAACATTTACTGCTGATACGATTCGTAACTATATGGCTAAGCATTATGGACCTGAATCCGTTGTTATTTCACTTGCAGGAAATATATCAGCGGAACTTTTGACAACTATTGACAACTTGTTTGGGCATTATCAGGCATCACCACTAGCAGTAGCGCCAATCCTGACAAGTCCTCAGTTCCATGCAAGCGAAATTGTGAAAGCACGTGATACGGAGCAGGCACATTTAGCGCTGTCGTATCCAGCAATTGGTGTAAAAGATCCAGATATGTATAGCTTTATTGCATTCAATAATATTATCGGTGGCAATATGAGCTCACGTCTGTTTCAAGAGGTGCGTGAAGAACGCGGCTTGGCCTATACAATTTTCTCATATCAATCCTGTTATGAAGACGTTGGCGCATTTACGATTTACGGTAGTACAAGTCGTCAACAATTGCCACAGCTTCAACATACGATAGATGCCACAATGCTTGATATCGTAGCAGGTGGTGTAACAGAAGAAGAACTAGATAATGCAAAAGAACAGCTAAAAGGTAGTTTTGTATTAGGGCTAGAAGGGACTGGAGCTCGTATGAACCGCAACGGTACAAGTGAACTTGTACATCGAAGACATCGTTCAGTAGATGAAGTTTTGGCTTCTATTGATGCTGTATCAATGGAATCAGTAGATCGTTTAATAGCAAAAATATTAAAAGCAGAGCCAGCCATTTCGATTATTGGCCCTGATTTATAAATAATAAAGAATCATTCACAGGTTTTAGGTGAATGATTCTTTTTTTCGTTCCTAAAAACAAGACTTTCTCACTTGAAAAAACGTAGCTTACTCAATACAAAGATCAATCCATTGCCGCATTATCAGGTGGAGAATCACAACGGGCTTGGATTGCAATGGCACTGGCACAAAGACCACAAATATTATTACTAGATGAGCCGACCACTTATTTAGATATTGCACATCAGCATGAGGTGCTTGAGCTAGTACGTGAATTAAATCGCGATATGGGAATGACTGTTGTCATGGTACTCCATGACTTGAATCAGGCTTCAAGCTATAGTGACCGAATCGTTGTTGTGAAAGACGGCTATCGTGCACAAATGGGTACGCCAGACAATGTCATGACAGAACAAATGATTCAGACCATTTATAAAATGGAGGCAGAAATTCAGCATGTTGAATGGGATTCAGCACCACGTATTCAATTGAAAAATACCATTAAATGTTAGGAGGCACTATTATGAAAAAAACAATAGATATTGAAAAAATTAAGCAAGACTATGAAGTGTTTATTCAAGGAAAAAAAGTTGTGTGTTAAGTCTAGTAAACGGTGAAGGAAAGCCATTTAGTAGCACGACACCTTTTGTACGTATAAACGGCAAGTTTTATATTTATATTAGTCGTATCGCAGAGCATTTTCAGCTACTCGAGCAGGCACAATTTGTCGATGTATTATGTGTTGCAGATGAAGCTGTGACGTCTAATAGCTTTGCTGCTGAGCGCGCACGCTGGCAATGTACGCCTAAGCATTTGGGCAATGAAGGGCATGAGGAAGTGTTTGCTACATTCGATGAGGTACATAGCGCACCAATGATGAAGCTGCTACGTACGCTTGATTTCTCATTATTTAAGCTAACACCATTAGAAGGCCGTTATGTTGTAGGTTTTGGTAAAGCATTTGATATCGATGTGGTCAAAGATACGTTAATCCATGTAGTAGTGGATAAGTAAGGCTTTGACGCTAAACACTTGGTCAATTGTCAGCATTTCTAATTGATGTCGTTCATTATTTATATTTTTCGTCATCATAACCATTACCTCAATCATTTATAGACGTACTCTAGTTGATTGAAGTGCAGGCGGCGACTCCTTGGGGGACTAGCGAACAGCTTGAGACCCCGCAGGAGCGTTAGCGACGAGGAGGCTCAAGGTTCGCCCCCAGGAAAGCGTCCGCCGTAGCGGAAATCAACGGGTTCATATAGATACTTCTATTTTTAAAGAAAAAAGACTGTAAACAAACTCAATTTTTCGAGTTTGAACTGCCCCTAAATTGTTAGACACCAAATCTAACGATTTAGGGGTGTTTTTTATGGCTAACTTTACTGCCGAAGAGAAAATATTTATGGCTCG